>JADJQM010000003.1:371340-742680 GCA_016712715.1 Rhodospirillaceae bacterium | reverse complement strand
CGCCCGTTCCAGGGATCGTAGGTGAGATTGATATCCTCGATGACGAGGTCGCGCTGGCTGCCAAGGACCAGCCGGTCGATATGGGCGCCGCGCCAGTCGAGATTATGGACGGCGAGGTCGACCGGCAGGGACAGCTCGCGGCTGAGCAGCCAGGGTGCCGCACGGTTGAGGAGGTCGACGCGAAAGACGAGCGAAACCGCCATGGCGAGGAGCAGCAGCGCCATGATGCGCAGCGCCAGCCGCAACAGGCGCCGGCCCCAACCGAGGCGACGTCCGGCGAGCGGCGGCGGCGATTCCGGCGCCGGAGCCGGCGGCTGGTCGCTGATCGAATCCGAAGGCACCATCCCTGTTTCTTTTCCCGCTCCCGTCCCGGACGCGGGCAGCGCCGGGCGGGAGGTCTCGTATTTTGACGTTGGCCGCAGTCTAGCCATCGGGCGGCTGCTTTGCCACAGATGCTGATGCCCGGTGCCGATGATCGGCCTTGCCGAGGGCGCCGGCTGCAAGCAAAGTGCCCCTGTCACGCATGCGTGATGTGGCCCGATTGTAGGTAACAATGCGATTTGCCGGCTGGTTCCCTGTCCTTGTCGTTCCTGTGCTTGTCGTCCTCGCCCTGCCGCTGGCCGCGTGGGCGGACGCGCCTTCGGTGGAACCGTCGGTGCTGGCCAAGGTCGATTGCTGGTCTGACGCACCCGCCCATGTGACGGTCGACTGCTACCGGCTCAACGTGCCGGAGACGCGGGGTTTCGACCTGGCGGTGGGTCCGGGCCAGACCTTGTCCCTGCCGGTCGCCATCATTCGCGCCGGCGCGGGGGCGAAGCCGGATCCGGTCGTCTATCTGGCAGGCGGCCCCGGCGACGGGGCCTGGCTCGACCCAGACCGGATCGAATGGTGGTGGGAGTTCGTCGCCAACACCGAATGGCCGCGCCAGCGCGACCTCATCCTCTATGACCAGCGCGGCTCGGGCCTCGTCGAACCGCGCATCGATTGCGTGGAGCTGGAGGCGATCGCCCTCGAGCTTCTCACCATGTCGGACGCGGCCATGGCCGGCAAGCTGCAGCGCGAGGCGGCAGCCGCCTGCGCCAAACGGCTGGTGATGGAGGGCCACAATCCGGGTGCCTATACCAGCCGCGACGGCGCGGCCGACCTCCACGATCTCTTCCGGGCACTGAAGGTACCGGCCTGGAATGTCTACGGCCTTTCCTACGGCACGCGGCTCGGCCTCGAATACATGCGGCAATATCCAAGAGACATCCGCAGCGTGATCCTCGATTCCGTGATCCCGCCCGAGGCGCAGTTCCTCGAAGGCGATGCTGCCACGACTGACCGGGCATTCCGCATGGTGTTCGACGCCTGCGCGCGGGATGCTTTGTGCCACCTGCAATATGCCGATCTCGGCGCGCGGCTCACCGCTCTCGTGAAGCGGCTGGATGCCGAGCCGCTCAAGCTGACGCGGCCGCAGCCAGACAGCGATGGCACGGTCAAGATCGTGGTCGACGGCAATTTTCTGATCAACCGCCTGTTCAACCTCCTCTATAACCGTGCCGATATCGAGCTCGTGCCGCAGGTGATCGATTTCTACGATCGCCATATCGAGGCCGAGATCACGCGCGATGTCGACCAGTACATCGCCGATTATCTCGGCCGGCCCGATTTCGGCGATGCGATGTTCCTGGGCGTGCACTGCCAGGAAGAGGTGCCTTTCAACGACATGGCGAAGGCGCTCAACGCCTATCGCCGCTATCCGCTGCTGGCGGGGCTGGCCGTGGGTGGCGAGAGCGAGAGCTTTGCCGAGACCTGCGCTGCCTGGCGCGCGGCCCTGCCGCCGCAGCCGCTGCGCGCCAGCGACAATGAACCCGTCATCAGCGAGCTACCGACGCTGCTGCTGACCGGGCTTTATGATCCGGTGACGCCGCCGGCCTATGCGCGCCTCGCAGCCGCGCATCTGGTCAACAGCTTCTATCTGGAATTCGACGGGATCGGCCATGACGTGCTGGGCAACGAGCCTTGCGCCAATGATGTCGCCCAGAAATTCCTCGACGAACCACACGCGGCACCGCGCGACATCTGCATGGTCCAATCGACTCCGCCGCAATTCGTCAAGCCAGTGGAGTAACGCATGCACCCTCCCCCATCAGGGGAGGGATGCGGGCTGCGCCAAATGACCTACTTTTCCAGTTCGGCGCGGCCGCCTCGGTTGTCGAGATAATTGACCATGGCGGCGACGACGCGGCGGTCGAAGGCTTTGCCGGATCCCTTCATCAGGTTCTCGATGGCGTCGTCGATGCTGAGTGCCGAGCGGAAGGCGCGTTCACTGATCATGCCGATGAAGGCGTTGGCGACGGCGATCACCCTGGCCGTGACGATGATATCGTCGCCGGCAAGGCCCGGCGGCTGGCCGGTGCCGTCCCAATTGGCCTGCGCCTGGCGCAGGGTGAGGACGACCGGGCCGTCGAACTCGATGCCCTGCAGCAGATCGGCGCTGGTCTGGATCGAGTTCTTGATCATGTCGCGCTCGGCCTCGGTGAGCTGGCCGGTCTTGGAGAGGACCTGCTCGGGGATGAGGATCTTGCCGAGGTTGAGAAGGTTGCCGGCGATGTCGGCGGTTTCGGTCTCGACCTCGGTCAGGCCCATTTCCTTGGCGACGGCGCGGGCCACCCTAGCCACGCGCGAGGAATGCTGGGCGGCGAAGGGGTCGCGCTTGTCGACCACGTCGACCAGTGTCTTCACCAACTGATTGAGGATGCGGGCGCGGCGTTCGCGTTCGGTCACCACGTCGGTGATGTCGCGTTCGACGGTCAGGACCGATTTCGGCATGCCGCTCGGGTCCTTCAGCGGGATGTGCTCGGATTGAACCACCTTGACCTTGCCGTTCTCCTCGGACCGGGCAACGTCGGAGACCTCGTGCTTCAGTTCGATCGCCTCATGGCTCAGCGTGATGTAGCGCTTGGCCGCCTGCGGCCCCAGCACGTTGGCGATCGGCTTGCCGATCATCTCGGCCGTGGGGATGCCGGCGGCCTTTGAGGCCTGGCTGTTGGCGAACTGGTAGCGGTCCTTGTCGTCGAGAATGAAGATCTGCGTCGGCTGGCTGTCGGTCACCAATTGCAGCAGGTTCTTCTGGCTTTCGAACTTGTTGGCCATGTTCTGGAACAGATGCGCTGCCTGGCTGGCGCGGCGCGAGGAGCCATGGCGCCAGACGGCGATGATGATCACGAAGACCAGCGCCACCGCGAGGAACAGATAGATGGTGAGGTTGCGGAAGCGTGCCTCGGCGGCACCCAGCGCCTCGTCATAGTTGATGGTATGGGCGAGCACCCAGGGCACCAGCGTGAAGGCACGGCCGGTCACCAGTACCCGGTCGCCGGCGGCGTTGCGCTTGTCGGTGGCGAAGGCGCCGGGTTTCTGTGCTGCGAAGGCGGTATCGAGATCGGGCGTGTCGGCATCGAGCTCGACCGCCATCGGCTTGCCGTTCTCATCGGGCGAGAGATAGGTGATCTTGCCGTCCTGGAAGCGCACCAGGATGGATTTGGCCGTGGCGCTGGCATCGCCCGGCTGCTTCAGCAGCGGGAAGATTTCCGGACCCACTTCCTTGACGCCGAGGATGATGCCGATCTGCGTCGCCTGGGCGCCTTCGGTTTGCGCGGCGAGGATCGGCACGACGAAGGCCATGCTGGGAACCCCGCGGCTGTTGAGGCGCATGTCGCCGATGACGCGCTGGCCCTGCGTCTGGCCGGAGACGAAGGCCTGCAATTCGCCGGTGAAAGGCGGGGCACCGGGCGAGGCCGCCACGACATTGCCCTGGCTGTCGATGATCATGAGGCCGGCGACGCCGGTCTCCGAGACATTGGCCGGCACATCGCTGCCGTCCGTGTTGGGCAGGGCAAAGCCGGTGCGGTCGGCCGTGACGGTGAGGAGATTGCGCAGATAGTCGCGCAGCGCCTCTACCTGGTCGGTCTGGGTGGAATCGGCCGACAATTCGTTGATCTGGTCGGTGTAGATCTGCAGGGATTCGTTCTTGGCGAGGCCGGTGAGCTCATCGAGCTGGCGGTTCAGCCAGCGGTCGATGTCGGTGAAGCGGCTGTCGGCGACGATGCCCATGCGCAACTGCCACTGGGTTTCCTCGCGCTCGCGCTCCTGGGCCACGAAATAGCTGACGGCAACCAGGCCGATGATCGCGAGCAGGACCAGGATGATGGCCGGAAAAATGACCCTGAGGTCGTATTTGGACCTCGTTTCCTCGGGGCTGGTGGCGGTCAAAGAATCCCCCGGCAATGGTTCGGCCACGTCAAATCTCCCGGTTCATGATCGCTGAATCAATGGGTTGGCAGAAATATTCAAGATGATACATTAGCATGGCTTTTTGGCGTCGCCAATTGAGGCTTTTGCGAAAAGGCAGTTGTCCCGGCGGTGTTAATATTGGTTGCCAATGAATTTTGCCGGTCACACGCTGCGTGTAGCATCGTGATCGTTTCAGGACAGGTGACAGGATGAGGCCGGGGGGAATGCCGGGGCAAGCGCAAAAGCGACGGTGGCGGCGCTGGACCGGTCGCGGCGTCCGTGCCGTGGTCCTGTCATGCCTGGCTTTCGCCCTTGCCCCGGCCCTCCTTGTCGGCAGCGCCGAGGCGCGCACCTATCCGAAAATCTTCAGCTCGATCGAGCTGCCGTCGAAGAACCTCAAGAAATTTCCCAAATGGCTCGACATGATCGGGCGCTGGAAGGATGGCGCTCCGTGCAGTTCGGATACCTGCACCACCAAGGGTTGGTCGGGCCTGATCGAGGACCTCAAGGACAAGGACCGGCTGACCCAGATCAAAGAGGTCAACAAGCTCCTTAATTCCAAAAAATACATCATCGACATGCGGAACTGGGGCAAGGAGGATTACTGGGCGACGCCGTTCCAGTTCCTCAAGAAAAACGGCGATTGCGAGGATTACGCCATCGCCAAGTTCATGGCCCTCAAAGCACTGGGGATACCGATCGAGGACATGCGCGTGGTGGCGCTGCAGGACCTCAATCTTGGCGTCGGCCATGCCGTGCTGATCGTCTATAATGGCTCGGATGCCCTGCTGCTCGACAACCAGATCAAGAGTGTGGTGCCGGCCAACAGCATCAAGCATTACCAGCCGGTCTATTCGATCAACGAAAAGGGCTGGTGGCTGCATCGACGCTGAGGCGCGTGCCCCGAATCAAGGGTATAAGAATCGACCGTTTGTTGCGGGTTCGGCAGCGACTCGGGCAGCCTAGGCTTCCTGTCTTGCCGCCGGCCCGCCGGGCTGAACGGTTGTGGGTAATCGGTACCGGGTTGGGAACAAGGTCAGGGGTTGGGGGATGAACGAGCGGGCCAAAGACGGGCGCACGACAACCGACGAGGAGCTGCTCCTCGATTATGCCGAACGGCTGGAGCGGCATCGCGCCGGCTGGCGGGCGGTGCAGATTCACCTGTCGCAGTTGCGGCCCTATAACCAGCGCCCGCATCATATCCGCGTCGCCAAGCAGATCCTGGAGCCGCTGGTGAAGCGCTTCGACGCCGGTGTCTATCAGCTGTGGAACAATGATGTGGTGGCGCTGACCAAGGGCGCCAGCGAAGACGATATCGATATATATGTGCGCCATATCAAGGCGATGTTCAAAGAGGACCCCCTGTTCTCGGCGCCGCCCAGCCCATCGCGCAGCCCGCCGCCCTTCTGCTCGTGGTACGACATCGAAGTCGAATGGGAGAATTTCGTCGACCTGGCGCGCCGGCACAGCGACGACCGCCGCAAGGCCAGTGCCCAAGCGGTCGCAGCTGCCAAGAGCGGTGCACCGCTGGAGGATGGGCGCGGCACGATGATCAATCCGGCCATCCTGGAGAAGCTGGAAAAAGCCATCATCAACGCGGATCTCGCCAACGTCCTGCGCCGCCAGCAGGTGTTCGCGATTATCCCCGGGGCCAAGCCGGCACCGATCCTGACCGAGCTTTTCTTCTCGATGCCGTTCCTGGCCCAGACCGTGGCGCCGGGCTACAACGTCACGGCCGACAAGGCGCTGTTCCAGCATCTGGCGCGGGTGCTCGATGCGCGCATGCTGGCGCTGATGCCGCGGCAGGACTATCAGCCGATGCTGAAGAATGCCAGCTTGAACCTGTCGCTGGGTACGGTGCTGTCGCCGGAATTCATCGATTTCGACCGCGCCACCAACAACAAGGAACGCGGGCCGCTGGCCATCGAATTGCCGGCAACCGATTATTTCAGCGATCCGGAGGATTTCGCCTTTGCGCGCGATTTCCTCAAAGAACGCGGCTACAAGATCATTCTCGACCAGGTGAAATACCAGCTCCTGCCGATGCTCGACCGGGACCAGCTCAATGTCGATCTCATCAAGGTGATCTGGACGCCGGCCTTTTACGACGATTGCACCACCACCCAGGGCGAGCGCATGCAGGCGGCGGTCGAGCGCTTCGGCCGCGAGCGCATCATCCTGTGCCGGGTCGATTCGGAGCAGGGGCTGGAGATCGGCGGCAAGCTCGGCATTTCGCTTTATCAGGGCCGCCTGCTCGATGCCATGGCACAGGCCAAGACGTAAGACTGGCCAAGACGTAAGACTGGCCAAGAGGTAAGACTGGCGATCCATCACCAGAAATAGACAAGGCCTGATGGGGTTCCATCAGGCCTTGTTGATTTAAAGGACGGGACCGAGCGCGGTCCGCCATTTTTCGATCAGGCCTATTCGATCAGGCGACGCCACCAGCCGCGCTTCTTGGGCTGATTCGGATCTTCCTCGGCGCTGGCGGCAATGGCTTCGCCGGTATCCTTCACTTCGATGACCGTGACCGGGCGTGCGGCCAGGGCAAGGTCGCCGCTGGCGGCTGCCGGCGTCGGCATGGCGGGTATGATGGTCGCCTGGGCCACCGCCGGTTGGGCGGGGGCAGCGCTTGGCGCGGCGTTGGCCGGCCGTTCCGGGGCTTCGACGATGGTGTCGACACCGTCTTCACCGGTGCGATCGCGGCGTGGTCGACGTTGGCGACGCGGCCGGTCGCTTTTGCCTTCCTTGGCGCTGAGGCCGTCGCCGTCATCGCCGGCTGATTCCTGGCTTCCCTCGGCGCGCCACAAAGGCGGCAGATCATCGGCATTGCGCGGCAGATCGGGCTGATCGCCCATGCCGGGCAGATTGCCGGCCTCGATCGAGCCCTCGGTGGCCTGGGCGCCTTCGGCCGTACCATCCTGGGCGCCGTCCTGGGGGCGGCGCGAACGGCGGCGACCGCCACGGCGGCCACGGCGGCGGCGGCGGCGATGTTCTTCACTTTCGGTGCTGACGCCGTTGGCATCGACCGGGCCTTCGGCTGCATCATCGCCCTCGGCCAGATCGTCGCCGTCTTCGGCATCTTCGCCCTCATCGGCGGCAAAGGTCTCGGCACCGGCCACGGTGTCGGCACCCGCCCGGCGGCGCGGGCTTTCGCCCTGGCTCTCGCCACGCTGTTCCGGTTCGCCTTCGGTGGCGCCGGCTTCAGCCTGTTCGGTGAACTCGTCGGCCTGGAAGCGGCCACCACGGCCACGACGGCGGCGGCGGCGCTTGTTGTTGCGGCCCTGGCCACGCTCGGCCGTCTCGTCGCCGGCGGCGGCTTCGTCGTCAGCATCGCTGCCGGCATCGCCTTCGGAATCGTCCTCGGCCGTACCTTCGACTTCGTCCATCTCTTCGACGTAATTGTCGTCTTCAATCTCGGCGAAATCGACGTCGATGACCTCAGGTTCCGGCGCTTCCGGCAATTCCTCGCCCGGCGCCAGCATCTTGATGCGCTCGAGGCGGTAGTCGGGCGGCATCAGTTCATCATCGGCGCTGAGATAGATGCGGACACCACGGCGCAGCTCAAGCTGCGAGAGGGCGTGGCGCTTCTGATTGAGGATGTAGAGGGCAACCGACGAGGGAACGAACACCGTGACGCCGGGGCTGGCGTTGCGGGTGATTTCTTCCTCGACCATGCGCAACACGTGAAGGGCCGTCGAATCGACCGAGCGCATGCGGCCGGTGCCATGGCAATGCGGGCAGATCTCGGTCGAGGCTTCCTGGAGGCTCGCATGGAGCCGCTGACGCGACATTTCCAGCAGGCCGAACGAGCTGATGCGGCCGATCTGGATGCGGGCGCGGTCGTTCCTGAGCGAATCCTTCATGCGACGTTCGACCGCCGCATTGTTGCGGCTTTCGTCCATGTCGATGAAATCGATCACGATGAGGCCGGCAAGATCACGCAGGCGCAACTGGCGTGCCACCTCTTCGGCGGCCTCGAGATTGGTGCGGAGCGCTGTCTCTTCGATGTTGCGTTCGCGGGTCGAGCGGCCGGAGTTGACGTCGACCGCCACCAGGGCTTCGGTCTGGTTGATGACGATATAGCCGCCCGAGCGCAGATTGACGACCGGGTGATGGATGGCCGCGATCTGGCTTTCGATCTGGTAGCGCTGGAAGAGGGGCAGCGACGGGTCGCGGTAGAACTGCACGCGCTTGGCATGGCCGGGGCCAGCATGCGCATGAAGGAGCGCGCCGATTTGTAGGCCTCGGTGCCGGCGACGACGATGTCGCCGATGTCGCGGGTGTAGAGATCGCGGATCGAGCGCTTGATCAGGCTGGCTTCTTCATAGATGAGCGCCGGGGCGGATGAGCGGAGCGTATTCTCGCGAATCTCGTCCCACAGGCGCAGCAGATATTCGAAGTCGCGCTTGATCTCGCTGCGCTGGCGTTCCATGCCGGCGGTGCGCACGATGACCGCCATGCCTTCCGGCGGATCGAGTTCATCGACGATCGACTTCAGGCGCTTCCTGTCGGCGACCGAGGTGATGCGGCGCGAGATGCCGCCGCCACGATCGGTGTTGGGCATCAGCACGCAATAGCGGCCGGCCAGCGACATGTAAGTGGTGAGGGCGGCACCCTTGTTGCCGCGTTCTTCCTTGGTCACCTGGACCAGCAGGATCTGCCGGCGCTTGATGACTTCCTGGATCTTGTAGCGGCGCATGTGGCGCTGGCGGCGGCGGCGATCGGAATCGTCATCCTCCTCCTCATCTTCCTCGGCGTCGTCGCCATGGCTGGCTTCTTCGCCGCCCACGGTGTCGATCACTTCGGGCGGCTGCGCCACTTCGACGATGTCGCCGTGGGGCGCGGCCGGCAATTCGGCATCGATGCTGAAATCCGGGGCACCGGCGTCAGCCGCGCCGAACTCGGCGCGTGATCCGGGATAGGTATCGGCCTGATGGGTCTCGACGCGGTGATCGGTCGGGAAGTCGAGGATGGTCGCATCCTGCCGGGGCGCGTCGTCCGAGCTGGAATCGGGGGCCGGCCCCTCGCCGGGCTCGTCTGTGACGGGTTCGCTGCGCAGGCTGTCATAGCTGGTCGCGAGCGGCATCACATTGCCGGGTTCGGCGGGGCTGGCGTCGGTCGGTTCCGGCTGCCCGTCCTGCACATGGATGTTCTGCACATGGAAGTCCTGCACATGGATGTCCTGCGCATGGTCGTCGTGGCCATGATCGTCATGCCCTTGTTCAAGGTCATGATGGTCAGGTTCGGCGCCGTGGTCATGATCCTGGATCTGCGGCCGGTCGCCTTCGGCCACTTCCTGGCCGGATGCTCCCGCGCCGTGTTCCTGGCCGTTCTGGTGGCGCTGGCCATTGCGGCCGCGATTGCGGTCCCGATCCCGGTCCCGATCCCTGCCACGGCGCGGCTTGTGGTCGTCGGCCTCGGCTTCCTCGATATCCTCGCGCATCAACGCTTCGCGGTCGGCGACCGGGATGCGGTAATAATCGGGATGGATTTCGCTGAAGGCCAGGAAGCCATGGCGGTTGCCGCCATATTCCACAAAGGCAGCCTGCAGCGAGGGTTCTACCCTGGTTACCTTGGCGAGATAGATATTGCCTTTGAGCGGGTGCCGGCTGGCGACTTCGACGTCGAATTCTTCAAGCCTGCGGCCGTCCACCACCGCGACGCGGGTTTCTTCCTGGTGGGTGGCGTCGATCAGCATAATTTTGGTCATAGATGCATAGCTCCGTGACGCGCCCAGCGTCGATCGCATTCGCAGCGATCGGCGGCGCGAAGAGGGTTGGTGAATTGCAGGGTGGCGTCATGTCAACCTGTTGTTTTTGGCGACAAAACAAGTCTCGGCTCCGGTCCGTCTCAGGTCGGGAGCGACCTTGCCTTGCGCACATGCGCTGCCCGGGTAACCAGCCAGCCCCGAAATACAAGAGTCGGAGCATTTATGGTCGGTGGCCCGGGTTCACGACCGACCGCCGGTTTACGCCCCAGGCCAGCTATAGCAGCGGTTTGGGACCGACATCGGCGGTCGCGGAAAGTCACCATACTGGCGCGGGACCTGCAACACAACTGCAATTGCCCGGCGACAGGGGGCATTTGACGGCGCAGTGCGCGCCGCTTGCTTAAAATTCAGGCAATTTCAATATCTTGTTGCCTTTCAGCAGGTTACGAGATTATATTGTGAGAGATTCACGCAACGAACCGGCAACATGCGGAAGAGCCTCACTTTTATGTCGCTGCTGCGGGTCAGCTTCCTGCTGCTCGCGGGCCTGCTGGGGACCGCCCTGGGCTTGTCCGGCGGCGTGATTCCGGCTGCCTGGGCGAAGCCCGCGGTCACCGATGCCAAGCTCGGCGTCGAGCCGGACCTCACCCGCGTGGTGCTCGACCTCACCGCCGAGACCGGTTTCAAGGTCTTCGCGCTGGCCGATCCGTTCCGTGTCGTGATCGACCTCGACGAGGTGGAATGGCAGATTCCAGCCGGCCGCAAGCTGCAGGGTCGTGGCCTGGTAGCGGCCATGCGCTATGGCCTGTTCAAGGTCGGCACCTCGCGAATCGTGCTCGATCTCGCAGCGCCCGCCCAGGTTGCCCAGGTGACGCTGGTGGAAAAGACCGATTCGCTGCCGCGCCGCCTGCTCATCGACCTCAAGCCGACCGACGATGTGTCCTTCATGGGCCAGATCCGGCGCACCCTTTTTGCGTCTGACGGCACCGCGGCGCCGGCGACCATCGCGGCGCTGGTCCAGGAACAGCCCGTCGCCGAGGAAGAACAGGCGCCCAAGCCCGGCGATGCCGTGGCCGCCAAGGGTGGCGCCATCTCAGCCGATCCCGATCCGCTGGCCGCGACCGTTTCCGCCAAGAGCGGGACGGATGTCGGGGTTCCGGTGCCGGACGCTTCCGAACAGGCGATCCTGGTACCGACACTGAAGCCCAGCGACCAGAGCCTCAAGAAGCAGGTGCACAAGAAGCCGCTCATCGTCATCGATCCCGGCCATGGCGGCATCGACCCCGGCGCGATCGGCAACGGCACCATGGAAAAGACCATCACCCTGGCCGTGGCCAAGGCACTCAAAAAGGAATTGCTGGCGACCGGGCGCTTCCGCGTGGTGCTGACGCGCGACAAGGATGTCTATATCCCGTTGCGCGACCGCTTCAAGCTGGCGCGGGACGGCGAGGGGGATCTGTTCATCTCGCTCCATGCCGATTCCCATGCCAATTCAAAGACGCGCGGTGCCTCGGTCTATACGCTCTCCGAGACGGCATCGGATTCGGAAGCCGAGGCGCTCGCCGCCAAGGAAAACAAATCGGACGTCATCGCCGGCGTCGATCTCTCGAACGAGAGCAAGGTGGTGACCGGCATCCTCATCGACCTCGCCCAGCGCGAGACCACCAATCTGTCGGCGCGCTTTGCCAAGATGCTGGTGAAGTCGCTGAAGCGCGACACCCTTATGCTGGAGCAGAGCCATCGTTTCGCCGGCTTTGCCGTGCTGAAGGCACCGGACGTGCCCTCGATCCTCCTCGAGATGGGCTACATCTCCTCCGACGAGGATCAGCGCCTGCTCACCAGCAAGACCCACCAGAAGGGCCTCGCCAAGGCCATTTCGCGGGCGATCCAGACCTATTTCGACTGGCAGGACAGCATCAAGCGGACGTAAGGCTTGGGTAGGATCAGCGCGGCCGCATGAAAAATCTCCTGATCGATCTCTACGAAGGCGACAGCCGGCGGGCAGTGCGTTTCCGCTATGGCCTGCTGGTGTTCGATGTGGCGACGATCCTGTTCCTGGTCGGCTCCTCTTTCGTCCGCGACCGGCTGGCGCTGGAAATCGCCGATGCGGTGATCGGTGTCGGCATCGTCGCCGATTTCTCGGCGCGGCTGTGGATCAGCCGCCACCGGACCGCCGATCTCGTCAATCCGCTGGGTATCGCCGATATCATCGTGATCATCTCGCTGCTGGCGCCGATTCTGGGCGAGGGCCTTGCCTTCCTGCGCGTGGCGCGCATGCTGCGCCTGCTCCGGTCCTACCAGCTCCTCAAACGCCTGCGGCAGGACTTCGCCTTTTTCCGGCGGAACGAGCAGACGATTTCGGCGGCGATGAACCTTGCCGTATTCCTGTTCGTGATGACGGCCTTTGTCTATGAAACCCAGCATCTGGTGAACGACAAGGTCGCCAATTACGCCGATGCGCTCTATTTCACCGTGACGACGCTGACCACCACCGGTTTTGGCGACGTGACCCTGGTGGGGACCAGCGGCAAGATGATCTCGGTCCTGATCATGATCTTCGGCGTGTCGCTGTTCCTGCGCCTGGTGCAGGTCATCATCCGGCCCCACAAGGTGGTGCACAAATGCCCGCAATGCGGCCTGAAGCGCCATGACCATGACGCCGTCCACTGCAAGGCCTGCGGCCAGATCCTCAATATCGAGGATGAGGGGCTGGTCTGAGGCCGGGCCGGAACCAATTATCCCGTTGATTATTATAGCCAAGTGCCGGCCGGCGTTAGATGGGCCGGGCGGTGCGGGCCGGGATCGGCCGGAGCCGTAAAATTGCCTTGATCTTGCGGCATCCCTGGCTTACCCGAGGGCCGCCCGGAAGGCGGGTAGCCCGGAGGTCCGGGACGACAATATGGTCGGACTGGTGCTATATCCGGTGCAGCGGCCAGCTGGACCACCCAAGAATGCGACGAAAAGCCAAAGCATGACCCGATTGACGCGTATCCTCTCCTTCCTGGTCGGCATCGTCATGGTGCTGGCGACCATCGGCGCCATCGGTGCCTGGCTGGTCTATGAGCATTATTCGCAAGGGTTGCCAGACTACTACCAGCTGGCGGCCTATGATCCGCCCGTCACCACGCGCATCTATGCCGGCGACGGAAGGCTGCTCGCGGAATATGCGATCGAGAACCGGGTCTTCGTGCCGATCAAGGTCATCCCGAAGCGGGTCATCAACGCCTTCCTCGCGGCCGAGGACAAATCGTTCTACAGCCATGCCGGCATCGACATTCCGGGCCTCATCAACGCGGTCATCGTCAACCTCAAGAATTACGGCTCGGACAAGCGCCCGGTAGGTGCCTCGACCATCACGCAGCAGGTGACCAAGAACTTCCTGCTCACCAACGAGCGCTCGATCGACCGCAAGATCAAGGAAGCGATCCTGGCGCTCCGCATCGAGAAGGCGTTCTCAAAGGACCGCATCCTCGAGCTCTATCTCAACCAGATCTATCTGGGGCAGGGCAATTACGGCGTGGCCGCCGCAGCGCTCAACTATTTCAACAAGTCGCTCGATGAACTGACCGTGCCGGAGGCGGCCTATCTCGCGGCCCTTCCCAAGGCGCCCAACAACTACTCGATCACGAAATATCCGGAAGCGGCCAAGGAACGGCGCGACTGGGTGATCTCGCGCATGCTGGAAGACGGCCATATCACCGAGGCGGAAGCGGCGGAAGCCACCGCGGCGCCGCTGGTGCAGAAGGCCCGGAGCGGCGAGGAGCGGTTCGAGGCGGACTACTTCGCCGAGGAAGTGCGGCGCGAACTGGTGCAGCGCTTCGGCGAGGATGGGCTCTACAAGAAGGGCCTCACGGTGAAGGCCACGGTCGATCCGCGCCTCCAGGAGATCGCCGACCGGATCCTGCACAAGCATCTCGTCTCCTATGACCGCACCCAGGGCTATCGCGGGCCGCTCGGCCATACCGACAGCCTCGACGGCTGGCAGGCGTCGCTGGCCAAGCTCGGCGCCATTCCCTGGCTCTATGAATGGCAGCCGGCGATGGTGCTGGCGGTCGAGAAAGGCGAGGCCAAGATCGGCTTCATCGACGGCCATGAAGGGTTGATCAAGCTCGACGATCTCGCCTGGGCCAGGCGCCGGTCGCCGGAAGGCCGCCTGAGTGGTGCCGTCAAGAGTGCCGCCGACGTCTTCAAGGTGGGCGATGTCATCGCGGTCGAGGCCAAGGTCTCCGACAAGGACAAGCTCGACGATGTCGAAGAGCTCGACGTAAACGGCAACAAGGTCGAAAAGCAGCTGAAGGCGGAAGGCCTGCCGCTCTATCACCTGCGCCAGGTGCCGGAAATCTCCGGCGCGCTCATCGCCATGGATCCCCATACCGGCCGCGTCCTCGCCATGACCGGCGGCTGGTCCTACAAGCAGAGCGAGTTCAACCGGGCGACGCAGGCGATGCGCCAGCCGGGCTCATCCTTCAAGCCGATCGTCTATCTGGCGGCGCTTGAGGCGGGCTATACGCCCTCGACCATCATCCTCGATGCGCCCATTGCCATCGACCAGGGGCCGGGCCTGCCGCTGTGGCAGCCGGAGAATTACGAGAAGAATTTCAGAGGCCCGGCCACGATGCGCCAGGGCCTGCAGCATTCCAGGAACCTCATGACCATCCGCATGGCGCAGACCATCGGCATGGCCAAGGTCGCGGAAGTGGCCGAACGGATGGGCTCCGTCGACAAGCTGCAGCAGACGCTGGCGATGTCGCTGGGCGCGCAGGAAACGACGGCGCTGCGCATGGTCGGCGCCTATGCCGAGATCGTCAATGGCGGCAAGAAAGTGGTGCCGACCTTCATCGACCGCGTGCAGGATGCGCAGGGCTGGACGGTCTATCGTCATGACGAACGCAAATGCGATGGTTGCCAGGCATCGGCCTATGACGGCGCGCCGCCGCCGCAACTGCCCGACGAACGCGCGCAGGTGCTCGACCCCGCCAATGCCTATCAGATGGTCTCGATGCTGGAAGGCGTCGTGCAGCGCGGCACGGCAAGTGCCGTGAAAGCCGTCGGCAAGCCCTTGGCCGGCAAGACCGGCACCACCAATGACGGCCGCGACGTCTGGTTCGTGGGCTTTTCGCCGGATCTCGTGGCCGGTGTCTATCTCGGCTTCGACCAGCCGCGTTCCCTGGGGGCCAAGGCCACGGGTGGCCGCCTCTCGGCGCCGATCTTCCGCGATTTCATGATCGAGGCGCTGAAGGACGAACCGGCGACTCCGTTCCGTGTGCCGCCCGGCGTGCGCCTGGTGAAGGTCAACGAGGCCACTGGCGAGCGCTGGGTCGCGGGCGATGAGGGTCTGGCGATCTGGGAAGCGTTCAAACCTGGCACCGAACCCACCGGCCAGCAGCAGATCATCGAAGGCTATGCCAATTACGGGCAGGATGCGGGCTATGGCTCGGTCATCCCGACCGGCCCCTTTGGCCAGGGACAGGGCGACTATAACGACAGCGGCACGACGATCATCGATTCGACCGGGGTCTACCAGGATGGCGGCCAGCAGCAGCCGGCCTATGGCCAGCAACCGGTCTATGGGCAGCAGCCAACCTATGGGCAACAGCCGGTCTATCCGCAGCCGCAACCGCAATTCCCGACAGTGCAAGGCCAGGCGCCGGTCCTCATTCCGCCGCAGCCCCAGCCCCAGGGTCAGTTGCCGGGGGGGCAGTTGCCACAGGTTCAGGTTCCGCAGCCGGCCTATCCGGTCCAGCCGCAATATCCGGTGCAGCAGCCCCAGGCCCCGGTGCTGATCCCGCCGCCTGCCGGTGGCGGTGGGGATTCCGGGCTGTATTAGGAGTAAACGCCCCTCACCCCCACCCTCTCCCCGCAAGTGCGGGGCGAGGGAGCTGATGGCGCGCCCCAGAGTCCCTCGCCCCTCTGGGGAGAGGGGTTGGGGTGAGGGGCGGTGCCCCGCGGCGCTGGTGGTTGACGTCACCCGCCGCAATGGGCATGTTCCGGCCCGAATTCGACACTGAAGCAATCCAAAGGCCAAGAACATGCGCGCTGAGATCGAGGCGGCGGCGGGGGAGATCCGATCTTCCCTGGCCCTGCTGAGGAGGCATCTTTGACTGGGACAACGCCCTGCGTCGTCTCGACGAACTGAACGCCCTATCCGAAGATCCGACACTCTGGGACAAGCCTGAGAAGGCGCAGAAGGTGATGCGCGAGCGCACCCATCTGCAGAGTTCCATGGACGGCTACAAGGCGCTGGAGCGCGAGCTTGAGGATGCGCTGACGCTCGCGGAGCTCGGCGAGATGGAAGGCGACGAAGCCTCGGTCGACGAAGCCGAAAAGCTGATCAAGGAATTGAAGGCCAAGGCCGGGCAGCGCGAACTTGAAAGCCTGCTCTCGGGCGAAGCCGACCAGAACGATTGTTATCTCGAAGTCCATGCCGGGGCCGGCGGCACCGAGGCGCAGGACTGGGCGCAGATTCTCCTGCGCATGTACACGCGCTGGGCCGAACAGCATGGCTACAAGGTCGAGTGGCTGGAAGAAAGTGCCGGCGAAGAAGCGGGCCTGAAATCGGCGACCATCGAGATCAAGGGCCCCAATGCCTATGGCTGGCTGAAATCGGAAAGCGGCGTCCATCGGCTGGTGCGCATCTCGCCCTTCGATTCCAACGCGCGGCGGCATACGTCCTTCAGCTCGGTCTGGGTCTATCCGGTGATAGACGACAACATCAACATCGAGATCCTCGACAAGGATCTGCGGGTCGATACGTTCCGCGCCTCGGGTGCGGGCGGCCAGCACATCAACAAGACCGACAGCGCCATCCGCATCACCCACGAGCCCACGGGCATCGTGGTCTCGTGCCAGGCCGACCGGTCGCAGCACCGCAACCGCGCCATGGCGATGGATATGCTGAAAGCGCGGCTCTATGAGCGCGAACTCAGGATCCGTGAGGAAAAGGCGCAGGCCGTGGCCGATGCCAAGACCGATATCGGCTGGGGTCACCAGATCCGCTCCTATGTGCTGCAGCCCTATCAGATGATCAAGGACCTGCGCACGGGCGCCGAGACCAGCGACAGCCAGGGTGTGCTCGATGGCGACATCGATCTTTTCCTGTCGGCCTCGCTCGCGGCCAAGGTGCATGGGGGCGAGGAAGAGGAAGGCGCCAAGGCGTGAGTGCTGCCACCGTCATCGGCGTCAGCCTCGCGCGCGGGCACAATTTTTCCAAACAACCGGCCTTCGAGATCCGATTGCTGATGGGATTGGGTGTCGCGGGTGACGCCCATATGGGCGAGACGGTGCAACACCGCAGCCGCGTCGCCAAGGATCCCACCCAGCCCAATCTGCGGCAGGTGCATTTGCTGCAATCGGAACTCTTCGACGACGTGGCGGCCCGCGGCTTCACGGTGGCGCCCGCCGAGATGGGCGAGAATGTGACGACGCGCGGCATCGACCTCCTGGCCCTGCCGGAGGCCACACGCCTGCAATTGGGGGCGGAGGCGGTGGTCGAGATCACGGGGCTGCGCAATCCCTGCGTCCAGATCGACCGTTTCCAAAAGGGCCTCATGGAAGCCGTGCTCGACAAGGACGCGGCCGGCGCGCTCATCCGGAAGGCCGGTGTGATGGCGGTGGTCATCCAGGGTGGCGATGTCCGGCCGGGCGATGCCATTACCGTCACTTTGCCAAGTGGACCGCACCGCGCCCTGGCACCGGTCTGACTCCAAACAGCAAGATTTGCCAAGTCCCGGATTGTGATTTGCCGGAAGCTCTTCGGCCGTTCTAACCTCGGCGGATCATGCTTTTGACATCCTTGTGCAACACCTCGAACCTCGCCGCGAACCTCTACCGGTGCACCGCCGGTCCGGAGGACAGGCCGTTTGTCGAAGCGCATGAATCCTATTCGGTGGCTTTCGTGCGCCGCGGCAGTTTCGGCTATCTCAATCGCGGCCGGCATTTCGACATGGTGCCGGGTTCGATCCTCATCGGCCGGCCGGGTGACGAATATACCTGCACCCACGACCATCACGATGGCGGCGACGAGTGCCTCTGCTTCAAGCTGAAGCCCGAACTGGTCGAGACGTTGGGTGATGACGCCGAAAGCTGGCAGCGCGGCGCCGTAGCGCCGCGGGCCGAATTGATGGTGCTGGGTGCCCTGGCCGAGGCGGCCGCGGCCGGTGACAGCAACGTCGCCCTTGAAGAAGCGGGCCTGGCTCTGGTCGCCAAGGTCGTTTCGCTGGCAGCCGGCGACCGGCATGGCTTGGGCAAAATCCGTGCAAGGGATCGCCGCCGCATCGTGGCGGCCGCGCATTGGATCGAGGAACATGCCCAGGAGGAGATCGATCTGGCGGCCGCCGGGCGCGAGACCGGGCTCAGTGCATTCCATTTCCTGCGCCTCTTTGCCAAGGTCGTCGGCGTGACGCCGCATCAATATCTCATCCGTGCGCGCCTGCGCCAGGCGGCGCGGCTGCTGGCGGAAGACGACCAGCCCATCACCGATATCGCCTTCGAGATCGGCTTCGGTGACCTTTCCAATTTCGTGCGCACGTTCCACCGTGCCGCCGGCATGTCGCCGCGCGCCTTCCGCCGTCTTGCCCAAAGCGGCATGGGGCCCAAGAGCGCAAGATCCTCCAAGAAAGACTGGCCCGCGCGGCCTAGTTTCCCGACCTCAATCAAGGAGGTCACCATGTTCGATCATCTGGGTTTGCATGTGCGGGATGTCGCCGCCAGCGTCGCCTTCTACAAGGCGGTGATGGCGCCGCTCGGTGCCAAGGTCTGTTCGCAGGACGAGAGCGGCGCGGGGCTAGGCCCCGACGGCAACGCCGTGCTGTGGCTCTATGCGCATAAGGGTGCCAAGGGGCCCGGCACGCATGTGGCGTTTACGGCGCCCGATCGCAAAGCGGTGGAAAAGTTTCACGCGGCCGGCCTCAAGGCCGGGGGCGTGGATAACGGGCCGGCGGGGCTGCGCGCCGATTACAGCCCGACCTATTTCGCAGCCTTCCTCACCGATCCCGACGGCAATAATGTCGAAGCGGTCTATATGGGGAAATAGTTGACGTCTCGACCCTGGACTGCAGGATGGGTTCCCACCCATCCTGCAGGACGAGCATCATGCCGATCACCAAGGGTTACAAAGCTTTGCTGGCAGAGGCCAATGCAGCGATCACGGCAGTGGAGCCTTCGGCCGCCATCGCGCGTCAGCAAGATCCGGCGACGGTGTTCGTCGATCTCCGCGATCCGCGCGAGCTGGCGCGCGAAGGGAAGATCCCCGGCGCCTTCCATTGCCCACGCGGCATGCTGGAATTCTGGATCGATCCCGAGAGTCCCTATCACAAGCCGATCTTCGCCGAACCCAAGCGCTTCGTGTTCTATTGCGCCCGCCGCTGGCGCTCGGCGCTGGCGACCAAGACTGCCCAGGATATGGGGCTCGACCATGTGGCGCATCTCTCGGGCGGGTTCAGCGCCTGGAAGGCGGCGTCGGGGCCGGTGGAGACGGTTACGCCGTAGGCTGGTTGATCCGGTCCACCGTCATATCCGGCACGTTTGCCAGCAGGAAATCGATCACCGCGCGCACCGAGGGCAGCATGCCGCGGCGCGAGGTGAAGACCAGGTGGCGGATGCCGCGACCGCCATGCCAATCGGGCAGGATGTGCAGCAGATGACCCGTCGCCAGTTCCTGGCGGCAGGCTTCCTCCGGCAGGCAGGCGATGCCGATGCCGGCCACCGCCGCCTCGACCAGGATATTGAAATCGAGACAGGCGAGGCGCGGCTCATGCGCAAAGGCTTCCTCGATCCCATCCGGGCCGGCAAGAACCCATTGGCTATCGCCTGGCTCTTCGTCGTGGCCGAGCGTCGGGAAATTGCGCAGGTCATCGAGTGTCGCGGGCAAGCCGAAAGCTGCCACCAGATCGGGGCTGGCGACGATCAAATTAGCGCTGTAGCCGAAGGTCCGCATGGTGAGGTTGGCGTCGGTGTCGAGGCGGCGGCGGATGCGGAGCGCGATATCGACGCGCTCGCCGATGATGTCGACGCGGCGATTGGCAATGAGCAATTGCACGCGCAGTTTGGGATGCGCTTTCAGGAAACCGGGCAGCTTCTGGCTCAGCGCATGTGACAGACCCATCGGAATGCTGACGCGGACGAGGCCGCGCGGCTCGCCCTGGATGCGCGCCGCCACTTCATCGGCCGCCTCCGCTTCGGCGATCACCACCTGGCAGTGGCGATAAAATTCCTGGCCGAGCTCGGTGACCACGAAGCGCCGGGTCGAGCGTTCCAGCAGACGCACGCCAAGCTCGGCCTCCAGCCTGGTGACATGGCGGCTCAATTTTGACTTCGGGATGCCCATGGCCCGGGCGGCGGATGCGAAGCCCCGATGGCGCACGACGGCTTCGAAAAAGGCGAGGTCGTTGAGGTCGCGCATGATGTCCTCGGGCTTATTGTTCCAAATATAGAACAAGGCGTTGGAAAATAGCCAGCTTATCGCCGATTATCGCCATCCATACCTTCAATGCATCGGATCAATCGGCAAAGAAGGAAAATTTTCACATGAAGATTCTGCACATCGATTCCAGCATCCTGGGCGGCGCGTCGGTCAGCCGGCAGCTCTCGGCCGAAATCGCGGCCAGGCTCAAGGCGACGCATCCCGGTGCCGAGGTGACCTATCGCGATATCGGCGCCCATCCGCTGCCGCATCTCTCGGGCGCGGTGCTGGCCGCGGCGCAGGGCCCGCAGGAAGTGACTGGCGAGCTGGCCCAGGACCTGAAGACCGGCGGCGAGGTGCTGGCCGAATTCATGGCGGCGGATGCCATCGTCATCGGCGCGCCGATGTACAATTTCGGCGTCAGCAGCCAGTTGAAGGCCTGGATCGACCGCATCGCCGTCGCGGGGAAGACGTTCCGCTATACCGAAAAGGGGCCGGAGGGCCTCGCCGGCGCGAAGAAAGTGTTCCTTGCTTTGTCGCGCGGTGGTTTCTATGGTCCGGACTCCGGCATGAACGCCTTCGAGCACCAGGAAAGCCATCTGAAGGCGGTGTTCACCTTCCTCGGCATCCGCGAGATCACCTTCGTCGCGGCCGAAGGCCTCAACATCAGCGCTGACCAGAAGGCGGCCTCGCTCCAGAAGGCCGCCAGCGAAATCGCAGCCCTCGCGGCCTAGTTACCGGCCGCCCGGACCACGCCAGGGGCAATCCGGTCGCGGCCGAAAAGCGCGATGGGGTTGCCCTTGTAGGTCAGGCTGCCAAGGGCGCGGTAGCCGGCCTTCTCGGCCACCCGGCGCGAGGGGAGATTGTCGGGATCGATGAGGCAGACAGTGCGGGCGTCGGCAAAGAAGCGATCGCCCCAGCCGAGCGCCGCCAGGACCGCCTCGGTGGCGAAGCCCTTGCCCTGAAAGGCCGAGGCCAGCGCCCAGCCGATCTCCGGATGATGGCCGGTGAGCTCCAGATCCTGCGGGCGTCGAAATCGCGTTTGAAATCGGCGAAGCCCACTTCGCCGATGAAGCGGCCGCTGGCTTTTTCGAAGACGGCCCAGAAGCCATAGCCCAGCAGCTGCCAGTGCCCGATATAGCGCAATAGTCGTGCCCAGCTCTCCTCGCGCGAGAAGGCGCGGCCGCCGATATGGCGCGTCACCAGCGGGTCGGCCCACATCGCCGCCGCATCCTCGAAATCCCCGATTTTATGGCCCCGCAGCAAAAGGCGGGCGGTTTCCAGGACAGGTACCTCCAGCATCATCCATCACGCGAATCGTTGAGAGGCATTTGCGCCGACCCTTCTAGCCCATCTTCTGCAACCTGGGCGAGGTTGACGATCATCCTAACGAGATTATACGAATGTGAAATAACAAATTTCCCCTACATCAATTGCCTGGGAGTATACACGCCATGCCGTATGTCACAGGGAAGGCGGCGGAGATCTTCTACCAGCAGAGCGGATCCGGCCCCGATATCGTCTGGGTGGGCGGCGGCGGCACGCGCGGCGAAGACTGGCACCGCTTCCAGACGCCGCATTTCGACGCCGGTTTCCGCAGCACGGTCTTCGACAATCGCGGCATCGGCGACACACGCTGCACGGCCGCCATGCCCTGGACGATCGAGGATTTCGCCGGCGATGTGGCCGACCTCATCGAAGCTGTCTGCAACGGCCCCGTGGCCATCATCGGCACCTCGCTGGGGGCGGCCATTGCGCAGCAGGTCATGATCGACCATCCGCAGCTCCTCCGCGTCGCCGTGTTGATGGGGACCGGCGCCTGGAGCACCGGCTGGGGCTGGGACTATCAGGCGGCCGAGATCGAGTTCCGGAAAGCCGGCGGCCGCCTCGACGGCATGATGGGGGTGACCCATTACGCCGCCATGCTCTATCCGGCACGCGCCTTGGGCGACCGGGTGCTGTGGCCGAAACTGAAAAGCCTCATGCTGGAATGGATGGAGAGCGGCGCGAACGAGGAATCACTGGTGCCGCAATGGGATGCATCGTTGCGCTTCGACCAGCGTGAAGGCTTGCCGCAAGTGCGCGTGCCCTGCCACGTGCTGGGCTTCGCCGAGGATGTCCAGGCCCCGCCCCAGGATGGCGCCGAAGTGGCGGACCTCATTCCAGGTGCGAAGTTTCATCTTCTCGAGGGCATGGGCCACGGCTCCTGGTACGGCCACAAACATGATGAGATCAACAAGGTGATCGAGGGGATTGTGGGGGCGTATTAAACCAACCGCTCCGCCGGCAGCAGCACGGTGAAGGTCGAGCCGGCGCCGAGTTCGGAGGCGAGCTCGATGCGGCCACCGTGCATTTCCACCAGCGTGCGTGTGATCGAGAGGCCCAACCCGGTCCCGCCGAAGTTGCGCGTGTCGTCGTGGCGCCGGCTTGCTGGAAGGGGCGGAAGAGGCGCGGCAGATCCTCGGTCGGGATGCCGAGGCCGGTATCCCTGAAGATGAGGGCGAGGTGGTCGGCGCCGTTGCGGGTGAAGCGGATGTCGACATTGCCATCCCATTTATTGAACTTCACCGCGTTGGAGAGAAGGTTGAGGCAGATCTGCTTCATCGCCCGCCCATCGGCGCGGATCCTTGCGCCGGGCAGGTCGCTCGCATAAGCCAGCGTGATCTCGCGCTCCTCGGCGCGGGCTTCGAGCAGGTGGAGGCAGTCGCGCACGATGTCATCCACCTCGATCACATCGTCTTCCAGCGTGTGATAGCCGGCCTCGATGCGCGCCATGTCGAGCACATCGTCGATGATGGCGAGCAGCAGGCACCCGCTCTTGTGGATGTCGGCGGCATAGGCCTGATATCTGGGCGGGATGGGGCCGGCCAATTGGTTGCTGATCATTTCGGAGAAGCCCAGGATGGCGTTAAGGGGCGTGCGCAGCTCGTGGCTCATATTGGCAAGGAACTCGGATTTCGAGTTGGACGCCATCTGCGCCACGTCGCGCGCCTGGGCGAGATCGGTGGCGAGACGCTGCGCCTCGGCCAAGGCGGTCTGCTGGGTGCGGATCAGGATCAGATAATCGGTGAGCGTCGAATCGACGCTGAAATCGCGCATGGTGAGGCCGAGTTGCTTCATGTCGGCCAGCTCGCGCAGGCGCGGATTGCCGACGAACAGCAATTCACCGGCCTCGGGGAAGGCCATCACCTGGCCGCGCAGCAGCAGTTCCGGCTGACCGGGCCGGCGCCTTGCGCGCAGCAGGAACATGACACGGTGGCAATCGGCGAGTGTCGCAAAGCTCGGCCGCAGCACCGGACGCTCGATCTGGAAATGATCGAGCAGGTCCGCGCCATGCCTGAGGTCCGGCATGAGGCGGGCAAGGACCGGCGACACGGCGATGAAGCGGAGCGAAGAATCGAGGCGGAAATGGAACGGGAAGAGGGTGGCCAGAGCCGCCGCGTCGAGGCTGAGAACACTCACGCGGCTGCCCCGTTCGCCGGCACGCCGGATTGCTGCGAAAAGCGGACTTCGAAAATGTCGTGATCGTCGCCAGCCGCCTTGTCGGCCACCTGGCGGGCGCTGATGCTGAGCCGGAAATGCGCTTCCAACCCTTCGAGGAGGCCGATCACCATCGGGCTGAGGCCCTGGCGCGCGCTGAAGTAATGGAGCGTCAGGCGGTCTTCGCCGATATCGGTGACGCGAAAGGAAGGCGGTCGCAAGGCGGGAAAGATCAGGCCCACCTGGGCGTGCATGTTGTCGAGATTCTCGAGAAACTCGACCAGCGAATTGCCGGAGACTTCCAGGAGCTCGCCGTAGCCGCGCCTGGCGACGAAACGGGTCCAGTACGTGCCGAAGGCCTTGAGGAGGTCGGCGCCGGGTACCCGCAGCAGGTCGCTCGCCGCCTCGATGATGCGATAGGTCAAGGCGTCGGGGTATTCTTGCATGCCGACGAAATCATCGTCGACGATATGGGCCTTGTGGCGGATCTCGTCCCAGGCCGCGGCACCGAACTCGCCGGTGATCAGCTCCTTGGCGGCGATGTTGACGAGACCATACATGGGTATTCCTCGGTAAAGGTCCGTGCCATGACCCGGGAGCCCTTGATCCGGGCCATTCCCAGGGGTCGCGAAACTGTAGCGTGCTGCGCGCGACAGTCCACCGAGACGAAAGTCAGCTTGTTTGATTAAATTTTAGGCAGATCTCGTGGTGATGTCTAAATTGCGGGCACGCACCATGACGGATGAGCTAAATTCTTATTATGAATCAATAAATCCTATAATTGGCATGAAGGTTGCTCTCCTGGTGCTGCTTTGCAGCAAGAATAATTCGCGACAATCAGGAGAGGCGCATGCGCACCATTGGGGAAATCGGGGGCTGGAAAGCCGGACTGGGGAAGATCGGGATCGGGGGAGCCGCCGATATTGAACGGCCGGACCAACAAAGCGGTCGGGTTATGAATCGTGGCCGCGCCGTCGGGATCGGTCTTGCTGCCATGGCGACCACGCTGGCACCGGCCGCTGCCTTCGCGCAGGACGCCGTGCCGACCATGGACAAGGGTGACACCGTCTGGATGATGGTTGCCACCGCCTTGGTCCTGTTCATGCTGATGCCGGGCCTGGCGCTGTTCTATGGCGGTCTCGTCCGCAAGAACAACGTGCTCACCATCGTCATGCAGTCGGTCGCCTGCGCCTGTGTGCTCTCCGTGGTGTGGTTCATCCTCGGCTATTCCATCGCCTTCGGGCCCGGCAATGCCTATTTCGGCGATTTCAGCCGCATCTTCCTCTCCGGCATGGCCATCGACACGCTGGGCGGGCTCGGCACCATTCCGGAAAGCCTGTTTATGCTGTTCCAGATGACCTTCGCCATTATCACCCCGGCCCTGATCACCGGCGCCTTCGCCGACCGGATGAAGTTCTCCGCCATCGTGGTGTTCGTGATCCTGTGGTCGCTGCTGGTCTATTCGCCGCTCTGCCACATGGTCTGGGCGGGGACCGGCCTGATGTTCGGCTGGGGTGTCCTCGATTTCGCGGGTGGCACCGTGGTCCACATCGCCTCGGGCGTCTCGGGCCTCGTCATCGCCCTCATGATCGGCAAGCGCCGTGGCCACGGCAAGGTGCCGTTCACGCCGCATAACCTGGTCTACAGCGTGATCGGCGTCGGCTTCCTGTGGGTGGGCTGGTTCGGCTTCAATGCCGGCTCGGCCCTCGCTGCCAACTTCAACGCCGTCATGGCGATGGTGGTGACCCATATCGCCGCGGCCGCGGCCGGCTGCTCCTGGGTGGCGGTCGAATGGATCGTCCACAAGAAGCCGTCGATCCTCGGTGGTATCTCCGGCATCGTCGCGGGCCTGGTCGGCATCACGCCGGCCGCCGGCTTCGTCGATCCGACCGGTGCCCTCATCATCGGTCTTGCGGCCGGCGTGGTGTGCTTCTTCGCCTCGACCACGCTCAAGAACGCGCTGGGCTATGACGACGCCCTCGACGTGTTCGGCATCCACGGTGTCGGCGGTGCCTTGGGCGCGCTGCTGACCGGTGTCTTTGCCACCATGGCGATCAAGGGCGGCGATACGCCGGCCGGCTTGCTGGAAGGCAATTCGGCCCAGTTCGTCACCCAGGTCCAGGGTGTGGTGGTGTCGATCGTGTTCGTCGCCATTGGCACGGCCGTCATCTACAAGATCGTCGACCTCATCATCGGGTGTCGTGTGCCTGAGGATGCGGAACGCGATGGACTCGATCTCGCCCTTCATGGCGAGGCTGTCCAGTAACTCGTTTTCCCAGAGCGTAAAGACTGCACCGCCGCCGGAGAGGGACGCTCCGGCGGCGTTTTCTTTTTTGTAGGCCCCACTTGCGCCATCGACGGGCACCTATGCAGTGGGGGCGGGTGGTAAGGGCCTGTGGCTTGGGCTAGAGATGGCACCACCAGTCCCGCCACCGCCCAGAGTCCCTGATGACCGCCCGCCATATCGCCTTGCTGGTCTTCTCCCAGATCCTGTGGGGCGCCAATTTCGCCGTCGTCAAATGGGGCCTGGCCGACTGGCCGCCACTGTTCTTCGCCGCCTTGCGCATGATCGCGGTGGCGGCCCTCATCTGCCCCTTCGTCGGCCTGCCCAAGCGCGCCGATTGGAAGCCGGTCCTGACCCTGGGTTTCATCCTTGGCGTCGTGCATTTCGCCTGCATCTTCCATGGCATCTCGCGCGTTGACGCTGCCACCAGTTCGATCCTCATCCAGGTGCAGGTGCCGATCGCGGCCCTGGTCGCGGGTCTGCTGTTCGGCGACAGGATCGGCTGGCGGCGCTGGAGCGGCATGGCATTGGCCTTCGTCGGCATCGTCGTGCTGGTGGGACGGCCGGAATTTGCCGGCGGTTGGCTGGGCACCGGCTTCATCCTGATGGCGGCCCTCTCCTGGGTCGCCTCCAACCTCCTCATCAAGAAAATGGCCGAGAACATGGATGGCTGGCGCATCAACGCCTGGGGGCCTGGTCGCCGGGCCGGCCATGCTGGCGCTGTCCTTCGCCACCGAGGACGGGCAGCTTGCCGCCGTGTCGGCGGCCGGCCTTGCCGGTTGGGGCGCCATGGCCTATCAGGTGCTGATCGTCACCGCCCTCTGCTATGGGATCTGGTATGCGATGATGAGCCGCTATCCGGTGAGCCTGGTCATGCCCTTCACCTTGCTGGAGCCGATCTTCGGCGCCACCACGGCGGTGCTGCTGCTGGGCGAGGGCTGGGACTGGCGCATGGTCGCGGGTGCGCTGCTGACCATGGCCGGGCTTGCCATCATCATCATCCGGCGGCCGCAGGTCGTGACGCAGCCGGTTGGGCCGGGTGCATGAGGATGGCGCTTAGGGGACGAACATGAAGCCGCAACATCTCGCCCTCATGCTGCTGTGCCAGTTCCTGTGGGGCGTCAATTTCGTGGCGGCCAAGATCGGCCTCATGCATTTCGAGCCGCTGTTTTTCGTGGCGCTGCGCTTCAGCCTGGTGGCCTTGCTGCTGCTGCCCTTCGTCGGCCTGCCGAGGCGCAAGCTGCTGCAGCTCCTTGCTCTTTCCATGACGATGGGCGTCATGCATTTCTGCCTCATCTTCACCGGCATGCGCTATCTCGATGCCGCAACCAGCTCGATCGCGGTGCAGCTGCAGGTGCCGTTCGCGGCGATCCTTGCCGCCTTCTTCTTCAAGGAGACGCTGGGCTGGCGGCGCCTGACCGGCATGGTGGTGGCGTTCGCCGGCGTGGTGCTCATCGCCGGCGAGCCGCGCTTCGTCGGCAATCTGTGGCCGCTCCTCTCGGTGGTCGGTGCGGCCCTGGTCTGGGCCACGGCCAATGTGCAGGTGAAGGCGCTGGGCGACGAGTTCGATGCGGTGACGCTCAACGGTTATATCGCAATCCTTGCCGCACCGCAGCTGCTCGTGGTCTCCTACCTCATCGAGGGCAATCAATGGCCCATGGTGATGGATGTGAGCTGGCAGGGCTGGGCTGCGTTGCTGTTCCAATCGATCGTCGTCGCCATCTTCAGCTATTGGATCTGGTACAACATGATGCGGCGCTATCCGGTCAACCAGGTCATGCCCTTCACCCTGCTGCTGCCGATGATCGGCGTGCTCTCCGGTCACATCTTCCTCGATGAAGTGATTACCTGGCAGATGCTGCTGGGCGGGCTTGCGACCCTGGCCGGTGTCGCCATCGTCGTCATCCGCCGCCCGGCCGTGGTGGCGCCCTCGACCAAGACCGGTATCTGAGCATGCCCCCAACGTTGATCCAGGCACCCTCACCCAACCATGACAGCCGCGATGGGCAGGCGGTCGATATCCTGCTGCTGCATTACACGGGTATGCCGAGCGGCGAGATGGCGCTCAGCCGGCTGCGCGATCCGGCGGCGAAGGTGAGTGCGCATTATGTGGTCGAGGAAGATGGGCGCGTGTTCCATCTGGTGCCGGAGGATCGGCGCGCCTGGCATGCTGGCGTCTCGTCCTGGCTGGGGGCCGCCAACATCAACCAGCGCTCGATCGGCATCGAGATCGTCAATCCGGGCCATGAATTCGGCTATCGCGCCTTTCCGGCGGCGCAGATGACGGCGGTGCTGGAATTGTCGCTGGGCATCATCACGCGGCATCGCATTCCGGCAGCACGGGTGATCGGCCACAGCGACGTGGCGCCGCTGCGCAAGGAAGATCCGGGCGAATTGTTCGACTGGCAGGGACTGGCCGCTGCAGGTGTGGGTGTGTGGCCCAGCCCGAAGCCGGTGCAATGGTCGGATGACGCCTTCTTCGCGGCCCTCCAGCGCTATGGCTATGAGACCAGCGACCGTGCGGCCGCGACGCGCGCCTTCTGCCGCCATTTCCGGCAGGGCCGCTTGAGCGATGTGCCGGATGCGGAACTGGCGGCGATTCTCAACGGACTTCTGGGCAGGTGAATGATGGCGGCGCGTCGACCCGAGCTTTCCCCCGGTGACCCGATCAGCGCCATCGAGACGCCGGCGCTGATCGTCGATCTTGACGCATTCGAGGCCAACCTGCAGGCGATGGCGGAATTTGCCAAGGCGCGCGGCATGCGATTGCGCCCCCATGGCAAGACGCATAAGAGCGCCATCATCGGCAAAAGGCAGATGGCATTGGGCGCCGTCGGCCTCTGCTGCCAGAAGGTCAGCGAGGCCGAGGCACTGGTCGCGGGCGGGGTCACCGATGTGCTGGTCACCAATGAGGTGTTGGGCAGGACCCGGCTGGCGCGCCTTGCGGCGCTCACCGCGAAGGCGCGGATCGGCATCTGTGTCGACAGCGATCTTGGGCTTGCGCAGTTGATCGAGGCGGCCGCTGCGGCACCCAAGCCGATCGAGGCCTATGTCGAGCTTGATGTCGGCGCCGGGCGTTGCGGCGTCATCCGCATCGAGGATGCGGTGGCGCTGGTCGAGCAGATCAACAAAGCGGCCGGTCTGCGCTTTGGCGGCATCCACGCCTATCACGGCATGGCGCAGCATCTGCGCACGCCGCAGGAGCGCAAGGCGGCGATCGATTTTGCTGCCGGTCGGGCGACCGAGTTGGTGGCGGCCCTTGCAGCACGCGGCATCAAGGTGCCGGTGGTGACGGGGGCGGGCACGGGCAGCTTCCCGATCGAAGCCGCCAGCGGCGTCTACAACGAAATCCAGCCAGGCTCCTATGTGTTCATGGACCGGGACTATGCCGACAATATGTGGGACCCCAAGAGCCCACGCTTCCAGCACAGCCTGTTCGTGCTCACCGCCGTGATGAGCCGGCGCGCTGATTTTGCCGTGATCGATGCTGGCCTGAAGGCGCATTCGGTCGATTCCGGTTATCCGACCGTTTTCGGGCGACCGGACCTCAGCTTCGACTCACCGTCCGATGAGCATGGTGTGCTGCGGGGTGCGGCGCCGGCTCTGCCGGCGCTGGAGGAGAGGCTTCGGCTCGTCCCCGGCCATTGCGACCCCACGGTCAATCTCCATGACTGGATCATCGCCATTCGCGGCGACAGGGTGGCCGAAATCTGGCCGGTTGACGGACGTGGCGCGCTGACCTGATCCTGTGAGCCCCCCTGTGTGATGGGCGTCACTGCGTCGCCGGCCCTGCTTTGGCAGAGTGAGCAGAGGGTTTGTTTCGACCGGATCAGATTCGAGAGGGGACATCTCATGCACCGCAATCTGGCTACCGCACTTGCCGTTCTGAGCCTGCCCATTTCAGCCGGCATGGCGCTCGCTGATCCGGCCCCGGAAGGCACCGCCAAGACGCTCAATTTCAGCGTGGCGGTGAAAGAGCAGAGCAAAGGCGAATGGGCGAGTTCCGCCATTGCGCGCGTCTTGAACGCGCAATGCGTCCTCATCGCCGGGCCGGCCGTTCAGATCAGCTGGGATGGTCCGACGGCGGCACAGGAGGCAGCGACGGCGCAGGCGCAGGCCAATGGCCAGGCATTCGAGCAGAACTACGCCCCGAGCGAGGCAACGGTGGCGAACATGGAGGCCATGGTCGAAAAATGCGGTGAGGACGAGGCCTGCCTCATGGCCGCCGTGCAGCAGATGTCGCAGACCCAGGAAATCCAGGACATGGCTGCCAAGCAAGGTCAGGCCGCGGCCGATGTCGCCGGCCTCATGCCCGATCTCGGACCGGCGCGCTATCAGACCTGGTCGGCGCAGAATTGCAGCGGCACGCTCAGTGTCGATGATACCTATGTCGACAGCGATCCGGGCGGCGAAGGCGGCGTCGGCGCCTATACCGATACGACGACGGTGAAAGGCTCGGCACCGGTCGATCCGCAGGCGATTGTGTTCGAGGCGGAGACGGATTCGCTGGCCAACACCACGCGCTACCGCCTCGCCACCACTGCGATGGGTTCCTTTCCGGCAACGAGTTCGCTGAAGGGGGCGGGACAGCGGCAGGTTCAGTTGATGGGCTCCACCGCGTTGCCGCAGGTCATCGGTCCGATGCCGGGAAATTTCGGTGCGGACAAGAAGACGGTTTCGGGCGATATCGGCACGGTCACCTTGTCGCTGCAGGGACAATAGGGTCGCAAAAACGCATCGTTGCTTTTTGCCGCCGGGCCGCGCACAAGTGGGCATCCCACAGCTTGCCCACATGGAAATGATGACCGACGCGAAACTCGATCCGGCGCAGATTCTGGCCGATGCGACCATTCCGGAACTGCCCAACCATTACCGCGGCAAGGTGCGCGACAATTACGATCTGCCCGACGGGCGGCGCGTGATCATCGCCAGCGACCGCCTCTCGGCCTTTGACCGGATCCTCGCCGCCATTCCCTATAAGGGCCAGGTGCTGACGCAGACCGCGCGCTACTGGTTCGAGGCCACCAAGGACATCTGCCCCAACCATGTGCTGGATTATCCCGACCCCAATGTCGTGATCGGCCAGCGGCTCGACATCCTGCCGGTCGAGATCGTGGTGCGCGCCTATCTTGCCGGCACCACGGGGACGTCGATCCTCACCCTCTACAAGAAGGGCCTGCGCCGGATGTACGGCGTCACGCTGCCGGACGGCATGCGCGACAATGAGAAGCTGCCGCAGCCGATCATCACGCCGACCTCGAAGGCGTTCGATGGCGGCCATGACGAGCCACTGACGCCGGACGAGATCGTGGCGAAGAAACTGGTGACGGCCGAGCAATGGCAGACACTCGCCAAATATGAGCTGGCACTTTTTGCACGCGGGCAGGAGTTGGCCGCCAAGCACGGGCTGATCCTGGTCGATACCAAATACGAGTTCGAGTCGACAAGAGCGGCCGCATCATCCTTGCCGATGAGATCCATACGCCGGACAGCAGCCGCTACTGGCTGGCCTCAAGCTATCCGGAACGCTTCGCGTCAGGCACTCGGCCGGAGAGTTTCGACAAGGATTTCGTGCGCAGCTGGGTGTCGGCACGTTGCGATCCCTACAAGGATGCGATCCCCGAGATCCCGGCAGCACTCATCCTGGAGACGGCGGAAGTCTACATCCACGCCTATGAGACGATCACGGGCGAGGTGTTTCAGCGGCAGCCCGCGGGTGAACCGGTGCTGGCGCGCATCCGGCGGAACTTGCAGCCCTATTTTGCCAAGGCCTAGGTCTGCTGGGGTTGACTCCGCACGGGCAAACCCCTACCTCCTGCCCTCAGCCAGATGGCCGGATGACCGCTTTGGTCCCAGTGATGGGATCGGGGAGGAAAGTCCGGGCTCCACGGAAAAACGGTGCCGGATAACGTCCGGCGGGCGTCAAGCCTAGGGACAGTGCCACAGAGAGCAGACCGCCGTTCTTTCGAGAGCGGTAAGGGTGAAACGGTGCGGTAAGAGCGCACCGCGCTCCCGGCAACGGCGAGCGGCATGGCAAACCCCACCGGGAGCAAGACCAGATAGGAGGGCGCGTTCAGGGCAACCTGAACAGGTGTTTTCCGCACCGATCCTCGGGTAGGTCGCGTGAGGCGTTCGGTAACGAACGTCCCAGATGAATGGTCATCCATGGGCCGGACGCGCGTGAGTGATGGTGGTTCGCCACCATATCGTGCGCGGCTGCGGCCCAAGACAGAACCCGGCTTACAGGCCGTCTGGCGCTTTATTCCTTCGTCGGCCCGCTAACGCGGCTCGGCCCCTGCCGAAATCGCTTCGCGCAGCATCGACGCCTCCGGATCGCCGAGGTCGATGGCCTGCTGCAGATAGGCCAGCGCCAGATCGACATCCTTCTCGGAGCCGTGCCCGCGCACGGCCATGACGCCAAGCACGGTGGCTGCCTTGGCAAAGCCGCCATCGGCGGCAATCTGCAGCCAATGCCTGGCCTGGACCGGATCGGCCCTGACGCCCTTGCCGGTGTAATAGGCGATGCCGAGGTTGAAGGCGGCATCCGGGATGTTGAACGCGGCCGCGCGGTGGAAGCAGGGCACGGCCTTCTCGAAATCGACCGGCATCCCGTCACCCTCATAGAGGGCTGCGCCCAGCCGGAAGGCGGCGTCGCCACCCATTGTCGGCAGATCGGCGAGCACAGATTCAGGCGCGCCGTTGGGCCGGCCCATTTCGTTGTTCATCTGCCGCTGCTGCCATTGGAACGAGCGAAACTTGCCTTCGCCGACGACGTCCCAGCCATCCGTGACAATCAGATGGTCGATCAAATCCCGCGCGGCATCATCCTCATCGAAATCGATGCTGCGGATGCATTGATCGAGCCATTTCGTGGCCTCGACATGGTCCGGGGTGACGCCGCCCAATCCGCGCGCCAGGATCTCGCTGACGAGGCATTGCGCGCGGGTGTCGCCCTGATCCGCCAGGGGCAACAAATCCTTCAGGGCGGCGTCGTATCTTCCCTGGTCGTAGAGGGCGAAGCCATCGCGTGTTTCCGCGCTTTGCGCTGGCGGTGTTTCAACAACGGTCATGGGTTCGACCTCGCGCAAATTGATGATGTTTCCGCGGTTGCTGACGACGGCGGCGATGCAGATGAGCAGCAGGGCGCCAAGAATTTTCGGTCCCGGTCCGGATAGAAGCGGGATGATGTTGGGAAAGATCCGCGCGCGTTTGCGCGCATTCATGCCGGTCAACTTTTGGCGCCATCTGTCCATGCTGTCCCCCCTCGACCATCAGTGCTGCGTTTCAGCATGCATTGGAAGCTGTCGAAACAAATATTTGTCGTAATAAGAGTACTTGAAGATAAATCCTGTCCATCGCGATCCCCCCTCTGCCGATCGTCTCAAACGACGGCTTGCCCGAATCCTGTCAGCGACTTATCACCCAAGTGACGCGGTCAACACTACAGAACAAAAGAGAACATTTGACAAACAAAAAGAGTTTCAAGCCGAAGTCGCTGATATGACTCGTTAACTTTCCCTGTCAGGGGTGTCGGCCAAGCCTTTGTTAATATTCATATCGGGATTCTCCGAATTCGCCTCAAAACGGAAAAATCCAATATTTTCCATGGCTTTACAGCTCGTTCCCATTGACGCCCATGCCATCCCATGGTATCCCATTGCCACTAGGTAATTTCCCAGAACCGCATGGCAAAGCGGTTCACGTCGAGGGGAATGGGTGGCAAGCCGGCCACGCGCGCATGGGGTGTCTGGCGTCCGATGGCTCTGTTCATCGACACATTCGTCAACCGGATCGACAAGAAGGGGCGCGTTTCCGTCCCGGCGACGTTCCGTGCTGCCCTGGCGACATCCAATACGCTTGGCCAGAATTTCAGCGGCATCGTCGCGCTGCCGGCCTTCCGCTACGATGCGCTGCAATGCGCCGGACTCGACTGGCTGCAGACTCTGGTCGACCAGATGGGCAAGGTTGATCTCTTCTCCGACGTCCATGACGATCTCAGCACCACGCTGTTCTCCGACACCAAGCAGCTTTCGTTCGACGGCGAAGGCCGCATCGTACTGCCGGAGATGCTGCTGGAGCACGCCAAGCTGAAGGATGAAGCGGCCTTCGTCGGTCGCGGCGAGATCTTCGAGATCTGGCATCCCAAGACATTCGCCGAGCATCGCGCCGAAGCGCGTCGACGTGCGCTGGAGAAGGGCATGACTCTTCGTAACGCGGGCGGGAGCAATGCCGGCAGTGACAAGACTGGCGGCGGTGCGCAATGAGCGACGTCCGTCATCAACCGGTGCTGCTGGCCGAAGTGGTCGCGGCCCTGGGCGCTGACAATTTGGGGCCGCAAGACGGCGCCATCTATGTCGATGGCACGTTCGGCGCCGGCGGCTATTCCCGCGCCATCCTGGAAGCTGCCAATTGCACGGTCTTTGCGATCGACCGTGATCCCGACGCCATCGCCGGCGCCGATGCGCTGGTGCGCCAGTTCGCGGGTCGCCTTCATGTGATCGAAGGCCGGTTCGGCGACATGGTCGACTTGCTGGCCGAGCGCGGCATCACCGCGGTGGCGGGTGTCACACTCGATCTCGGCGTCTCCTCGATGCAGCTCGACGAGGCAGAGCGCGGTTTTTCGTTCCGCTTCGATGGCCCCTTGGACATGCGCATGGAGCAGGCCGGCGAAAGTGCCGCCGACATCGTCAACCAGATGGCCGAGCGGCCGCTGGCGGACCTCATCTTCACCTTCGGCGAAGAGAAGAAGGCGCGCCGTGTGGCAAAGGCCATCGTGGCCGCGCGAGCCTTGGCGCCCATCACCACAACCGGACGTCTTGCCGAGATCGTGCGTCGCGCGGTTGGCCCCGCCGGTCCCGACCGCATCGATTCAGCGACACGCACCTTCCAGGCGCTGCGCATCGCGGTCAATGACGAGATGGGCGAGATCGATCGCGGGCTTGAGGCAGCCGAGAAACTGCTGGCGCCGGGCGGCCGCATGGCGATCGTCTCGTTCCATTCGCTGGAAGATCGCCGCGTGAAGCATTTCATGCGCGAGCATGCCGGGCGCAACCCGAAGGGCTCGCGCCACATGCCGGAAATCTCCGAGACGGTCGCGACGCTCCGCCTCCTCGATCCGCAGGGCATCACGGCTTCTGACTCGGAGATCCACGCCAATCCGCGTGCAAGGTCGGCACGGCTGCGGGTGGCTGAGCGCCTTCATGAGGTGGCCGCATGATCCGGATCGGCACCATCGTCTGGTTCGTCGTGCTGGCCATGCTCGGCGTCGGCCTTTTCCAGGTCAAATACGCCGTGCAGTCGAAGGAGCGCGAGCTGCGCACGGTCAACCGGCAGATCATTGCCGACCGCGAAGCCATGCGCGTGCTGGAAGCCGAGTGGAGCTATCTCAACGATCCGGTGCGCCTGGCCGACCTTACGCGCCGGCACACCGATCTTGCCCCGGTGATGGCGAGCCAGATCGCGACCATCGAGGGACTGGCACCCCGCCCGGCGGAGATGCCGGCCTTGCCGCCACTCGCCGCCCTGCCGGGCCAAGCACCTGCGGGTGACGCTGCTGTCACCGCCATTCCGGCATCGGCCGTGGTGACCACGCCCGTGGCGCCAACGCCTGCCAACGACCCGGTGTTCCAGACCTCGGCCGGGGCGGAAGCGCCCGGGATGGAGGCACCTGCGGCCGACGACGATGCCACCATCCGCGCCATCCTGCAGGACATGCAGTCGCATCAGAGCGGCGATGCGGAACCAGCGGCCGGTAGCGGCAAGAGCCTGCCTGCCAATGAAGCAGGTGTCGAATGATCCGCCTGCGCAACAACACGCCCCAGCAGCCGAGCTACAAGGCGCAGCGCGCCCAGCCGGTCATCAACCCGATTGCCCTGCAGCCGGAACCCGATGGCGTGCAGCGCCGCGCGCTGGAAGTCAGCCATAGCCGCCTGATGCTGGGCCTCGGCCTGTTCACGGTCGCCTTCGTGGTGATTGCGGCGCGCCTCGCCATGGTGACCTTGATGCCGGGCGAGCATGAGACGCTGCGCGTGGCGGCGGCACCCAATGCCGACCGTGCCGATATTCTCGACCGCAATGGCGTGGTGCTGGCGACCTCGCTCACCACGGCCTCGCTCTATGCCAATCCGCACCAGATCCGCGAGCCGGATGCGATTGCAGCGCAGCTTGCCCAGGTGCTGCCCGACATGCCGCAGGAGCCGACCTCGGCCAAGCTTTCGGCCGACAAGACCTTCATCTGGCTGAAGCGGAACCTGACGCCCAAGCAGCAGCAGGCGGTCAACCGCCTCGGCATTCCCGGGCTCTATTTCCAGTACGAGACCAAGCGGGTCTATCCGCAGGGCAATCTCACGGCCCATGTGGTCGGCTTCTCGGATGTCGATTCACGCGGCCTTGCCGGTGTCGAGCGGTCGTTCGACGATGTGCTCGCGGGTGGCCAGCGACCGCTGCAGCTCTCGATCGACGTGCGCATCCAGCATATCCTCCATGAAGAAATTTCCCGCGCCATCGCCGATTTCACCGCCATCGGCGGCGCCGGTATGGTGATGGATATCCAGACCGGCGAGATGCTGGCTTTGGTCTCGCTGCCGGATTTCGACCCGGCGCGCCCGGGCGAGGCCAGCGACGATGCACGCTTCAACCGCGCCACGCTCGGCACCTACGAGATGGGCTCGACCTTCAAGCTGTTCAACACGGCGATCGGCCTCGACAGCGGCACGGTGACCCTGGCCGGTGGCTATGACGCGACGCATGCGATCAAGATCGGTCGGTTTTCGATCGACGATTTCCACGGCAAGCATCGCTGGCTGAGCATTCCAGAGATTTTCACCTATTCTTCCAATATCGGCTCGGCGAAGCTCGCCGATGCGTTCGGCGCCGAGGTGCAGAAGACCTACCTGCAGCGCCTGGGCCTCCTCAGCAAGTCGACGATCGAACTTGCCGAGGTGGGTGTGCCGCAATATCCGAAGAACTGGCGCCGGGTGAACACCATGACCATTTCCTATGGCCATGGCGTGTCGGTAGCGCCGATCCAGGTGGTTTCCGCCGTGGGTGCCGTCGCCAATGGCGGCATCCTCCGCCAGCCGACCCTGTTGAAGCGCGCCGCTCATGAAGTTGAGAGCGGCACCCGGGTGGTGTCGGAACAGACTTCGGCGCAGATCCGCCAGTTGATGCGCCTGGTCGTCCAGGTCGGCACCGGCAAGAAGGCCAATGCGCCGGGCTATCTGGTCGGCGGCAAGACCGGGACCGCCGACAAGCAGGAAGGCAGAGGCTATAGCGACAATTCGCGCATGGCAGCCTTTGTCGCCGCCTTTCCGATGAACGCACCGCGTTACGCGGTGGTGGTGATGATCGACGAACCCAAGCCCAATGCACATTCCTACGGCTATGCGACGGCCGGCTGGGTGGCAGCGCCCGTCGTGGGTGCCCTGGTCCAGCGCATGGCGCCGTTGATGGGCATTTCCCCCATTCCGGACGAGTCACCACTGGCACAGAACCCGCTGGTTGCAATGGTCGCGGACTATGATTCCGCCGCCTCAAAAAAGGCAAAATCCAAAGTCATTCCGGTGGCCGCGCCGCTGCTTGATTCGAACGGCGAACCGATCATGAAGGCAAAGCCGTTCGCGGCGACGCCAGTATCGGCGACCAGCAATGATGTGACGACACCGCCGGCTGCCGAGAGCGGCGCGACGGAGAGCGAAGGAATCCCTCTTGCGGTTGAGTGAGCTCATTGGCGGCCATGCCCGCATCGCACGGCCCGGTCTCGGGGTCAACGCCATCAGCATCTCCGGCCTGGCGCTGGATTCGCGCGCCGTGGTGCAGGGCAATCTGTTCGCGGCTCTCTCCGGTGCCAAGCTCGACGGCCTTGCCTTCGTGCCGGCGGCGGTGGCGGCCGGCGCCAATGCGATCCTGGTGAGCACGGGGCAGAATCCCAATGTGCCGCCCCATGTCGCGGTGATCGAGGCTGATCATCCGCGCCTGGCGCTGGCCAAGATGGCGGCGCGCTTCTATGGGCGCCAACCCAAGATCATCGCGGCCGTGACGGGCACCAGCGGCAAGACCTCGACGGCCGTGTTTGCGCGCCAGCTGTGGACGCTGCTCGGCCACCGCGCGGCCAGCCTCGGCACCATCGGCCTCATCGGTCCTGGCATCCAGTATGACGAAAGCCTCACCACGCCTGACCCGGTGAAGCTGCATCAATTGCTGGCCGAGCTGCGGGAAAAGGACATCGACCATTTGGCGATGGAGGCGTCGAGCCATGGGCTCGACCAGTTCCGCCTGGACGGCGTCGAAATCTCGGCCGCGGCCTTCACGAATCTCAGCCGCGACCATCTCGACTATCACGGCACGATGGAAGCCTATCTCGCGGCCAAGCTGCGCCTGTTCGGTGAATTGCTGCCGGCGGGTGGCGCTGCCATCATCAATGCCGATATCGCGGAGAGCGACCGCATCGTGGCGCTGGCCAAGGCGCGGCATCACCGGATCATCACCTTCGGCCGCAAGAGCGGCGATCTGCGCCTCGTCAAGCAGCAGCCCTTGGCAACCGGCCAACAATTGTCGCTCGACGTGTTCGGCACGCGCTACGACGTGACCTTCTCCGTGGCAGGCCTGTTCCAGGCGGAAAATCTGCTGGCGGCTCTAGGCCTCGTCATCGGTGAAGGCGAGGAGCCGGCCATGGCGGTGCGCATGATCGACCGGCTGACCGGCGTCCATGGCCGCATCGAGCGCGTGGCGACGACGCCATCGGGTGCCGCGGTCTATGTCGACTATGCCCACAAGCCCGCGGGCCTCGAAGCCGTGCTCGGCACGCTCCGCCCCCATGTCAGCGGCCGCCTCGTCGTGGTGTTCGGCTGCGGTGGGGATCGTGACAAGGGCAAACGCCCGGAGATGGGTGCACTGGCGACCCGTCTGGCCGACCGCGTGGTCGTGACCGACGACAATCCCCGGAGCGAAGACCCGGCCACCATCCGCGCCGAGATCCTGGCGGCGGCTCCCGGCGCCATAGAGATCGGCGACCGTGCCGCAGCCATCCGGGCCGCGATGCAGGATCTGAAGGCGGGTGATCTGCTGGTGATCGCCGGCAAGGGTCACGAAACCTATCAGATCGTCGGCAACCAGAAATTCGATTTCGACGACAGCGACGTGGCGCGGACCTGCGCCGAGGAATTGAGCCGGGGTGCCGCATGACGCAGCCCCTCTGGACGTCGGTCGAGATCGCCACTGCGGTGAAGGGCACGGCCCAGGCCGCTTTCGTGGCTGACGGCGTTTCCATCGACAGCCGCAAGGTGGGCAAGGGCGATCTCTTCATCGCCTTGCAGGGACCTAACTTCGACGGCCATGAGTATATCGGCCAGGCGCTGGCAGCGGGTGCAGCCGGCATCATCGCCCACCGCCTGCCGGCCGGCATCGCAGCGGACGCGCCGATCGTACTGGTCAAGGATACGCTGCAGGCGCTGCAGGATCTGGGTGCGGCCGCGCGCAACCGGTCGGCCGCGAAATTCATCGCCGTCACCGGCAGCGTGGGGAAGACCAGCACCAAGGAAGCGCTGAAGACGGTGCTCAGCGTCCAGGCGCGGACCTTTGCTTCGGAAGGCAATCTCAACAATCATTGGGGTGCGCCGCTGTCGCTCGCGCGTATGCCGCGCGACACCGAGATCGGCATCTTCGAGCTTGGCATGAACCACGCCAATGAGATCCGGCCGCTGGCCAAGATGGTGCGGCCCCATGCCGCCATCATCACCATCGTCGAGGCGGTGCATATCGAGTTCTTCGGCTCTGTGGCCGAGATCGCCGATGCCAAGGCGGAAATCCTTGAAGGGCTGGAACCGGGTGGCACCGCCATTCTGCCGCGCGACAACGCCTATTTCGCCCGCATGGCGGCGCGCGCCAAGGCGCTGGGTGTTACCCATATCGCCGGCTTCGGCGCCGATGCCGCGAGCGACGTGCGATTGATCGCGTGCCACACATCGCCCACCGGCAACGATGTCAGCGCCGACGTTTTTGGCGTGCGGATGGCGTTTTCGACGGGTCTAGCTGGCCGTCACCAGGCGATCAACGCGCTTGCCGTGCTGGCGGCCGTGCAGGCGATCGGTGCGGATGTGACGCGGGCAGCTCATGATCTCGCCGGCGCCAAGGCGCTGAAGGGGCGCGGCCACCGCGAGGAGATCGCGCTGCCCCAAGGCAGCTTCACCCTCATCGACGAATCCTACAATGCGAGCCCCGCCGCCATGCGCGCGGCGTTCACCGTGCTGGCTGGATTGCCTATCGCAAAGGGTGGCCGCCGCATCGCCATCCTGGGCGACATGCGGGAGTTGGGTGAGCAAGGTCCGGCGCTCCATCGCGGGCTCAAGGATGATCTCGTCTCGGCCGGCATCGACCGCGCCTTTCTGGTCGGGCCGCTGATGAGCGACCTCTATGCACTTTTGCCGGCGTCGATGCAGGCCGGTCATACCACGGAGTCAACCGCGATGGTGGCACCGGCGACGGCCGACATCAGGGCAGGGGACATCGTCCTGGTGAAAGGGTCGTTGGGCACCCGCATGGCGCCGATCGTCGAGGCGATCCGCGATATGGATATTCACGCAACAGCGCGGCCGAAAGCCGCGAACGGTCATTGACCGGGATCAGAGGGGAAGTGAAGGGGAGGCATGCTCTATAATCTGCTCGCACCGTTGGCCGAAGACATGCGTGTCTTCAATCTGTTCCGCTACCTCACCTTCCGGAGCGGCGGTGCGATCCTGTTCGCCTTCTTCCTCACCCTGGTGATCGGGCCGGGCATGATCCGCTGGCTGAAAAAGCTGCAGCGTGACGGCCAGCCGATCCGCAGCGACGGGCCGGAAAGCCATCTCCTGACCAAGAAGGGTACGCCTACCATGGGCGGCCTCATGTTCCTGCTCTCGGCCAGCATCACCACTCTGCTGTGGGCGGACATCGCCAACATCTATGTCTGGGTCGTGCTGTTCGTCACCATCGGCTATGGCAGCATCGGCTTTGCCGACGATTTCCTGAAACTCACCAAGCGCAACAGCAAAGGCCTCAATGGGCGCTTCAAGCTGGTAGGTCAGGCATCGATCGGCCTCATCGCCACGGTCATCATCGTCTATCACCAGAACGCCACCATCCCGCAGCCGGCGGGCCTTGCCACCAGCGTGGCGCTGCCCTTCTTCAAGGATGTGCTCATTCCGCTGGGATTCGGCTTCTTCCTGTTTGGCGCATTGGTGATGATGGGGGCGTCCAACGCCGTCAACCTCACCGATGGGCTAGATGGCCTCGCCACCGTGCCGGTGATGATCGCTGCCGCCTGCTTCGCCCTCATTGCGTATCTCGTCGGCAATGCGGTGTTCGCGGAGTATCTGCAGCTCCATTTCGTGCCGGGTTCGGGCGAACTTGCGGTGTTCTGCGGTGCGCTGTGCGGCGCGGGGCTCGGCTTCCTCTGGTTCAATGCGCCGCCGGCCATGGTGTTCATGGGCGATACCGGGTCGTTGAGCATGGGCGGTGCTCTGGGTGCCATCAGCGTCATCACCAAGCATGAACTGGTGCTGGCCATCATCGGCGGCCTCTTTGTTCTGGAGACCGTCTCGGTGATCGTCCAGGTGATGAGCTTTAAATTGACCGGCAAGCGCGTCTTCCGCATGGCGCCGCTGCACCATCACTATGAAAAGAAGGGCCTCGCCGAACCCACCATCGTGATCCGCTTCTGGATCGTCGCCGCCGTCCTCGCCTTGGTCGGCCTTGCCACCTTGAAGCTGAGGTAGGGACGAGATGGCCGACCTCAGCCTCAGCATTCCCGGAATTGCCGGCCACACCTATGCGGTGCTGGGCCTCGGCCGTTCCGGTGCTGCGACGGCGGAAGCCCTGATCCGGTCGGGTGCGCGGGTTCTGGCCTGGGACGATTCCGAAACCGCGCGCGCGGCGGCGCCGGCCGACATCCTGTTTGACCTGAAGAACGCCGATTGGGCTGACATCGATGCGCTGCTGATGAGCCCCGGCATCCCCACCACTTTCCCGGCGCCGCATCCGGTGGCGGCCGCGGCGATGGCGGCGGGCAAGCCAATCATCTCCGACATCGAGATGCTGGGCAAGGCGCAGCCGCAGGCGCGCTTCGTCTGCATCACGGGCACCAACGGCAAGTCGACCACGACGACGCTCATTGCCCATGTGCTGAAGTCCGCCGGGCGCCGCGTCGAAGTGGGCGGAAATCTCGGCCAGGCGGCCTTGTCACTGGCGCCGGTCGGACTTGACGGCATCTATGTGCTGGAGCTTTCCTCCTACCAGCTCGATATCACGCCAACGCCGCTTGCCGACATCGCGATCCTGCTCAACATCACGCCGGACCATCTCGACCGCCATGGCGGGATGGCGGGTTATATCGCGTCCAAGCAGAAGGTCCTGGCGCCCAAGGGCCAGTCGAGCCTCGGCATTGTCGGTCTCGACGATGCGCCCAGCAGCCAGACCTTTGCCGCCTTCAAGGATAAAGGCCGCCGCCTGGTGTCCATCTCGGCGGAGAAGAAGGTCGAGGGCGGGGTCTATGTCACGGCCGACGGCCAGTTGGTCGATGCGATCAAGGGCGCACCGCGTAACGTGCTGGACCTCAAGACCATCGCCGCCTTGCCGGGCAAGCACAATTGGCAGAATGCCGCCGCCGCCTATGTAGCGGCGAAGGCGCTGGGCCTTTCTGCGGATGAGATCGTGGCTGGTTTCCAGAGTTATCCAGGTTTGGCGCACCGGCAGGAACTGGTCGCGACAATGGGCGGCATCCGCTACATCAATGACAGCAAGGCGACCAATGCCGATGCCGCCGAAAAGGCGCTGGCCTGCTATGACAACATTTATTGGATCATCGGCGGCAAGGCCAAGGAAGGCGGATTGGCCGGACTTGAGCCCTACTACAAGAAGATCCGCCACGGCTTCCTGATCGGCGAGGCGGCACTGGCTTTCACCAAGCAGATCAACCGCGCCTTTCCGACCACGATAAGCGGCACGCTGGAAAAGGCCGTGGCTGAGTCACATGCGCTGGCGCAGCGCGAAAAAAAGCCCGGTGCCGTGGTGCTCCTGTCGCCAGCCTGCGCCTCTTTCGATCAGTACCCGAACTTCGAAATCCGCGGCAACCGGTTCCGCGCCCTGGTCGAAGACCTGGTCGCGAAGAAGGGGGCCGCATGAGGGGCTTTGCGCGCACCGACCGCTCGATGGTGGCCCAATGGTGGTGGACGGTCGACCGCTGGATGCTTGCGGCGGTCATCGCGCTTGCTTTCATCGGCGCCATCCTGGTGCTGGCGGCGAGCCCGGCGGTGGCGACGCGCATCGGCATGGACAGTTTCGCCCTGGTGCGGCGCCATTATCTGATGCTGCCGCTGGCGATCGGCACGGTGGTGTTCATCTCGATGCTGTCGGCCAAACAGGTGCGGCGCCTCGGCGTCATCCTGTTCTTCGTGTTCTTCGTGTTGACCGCGATGACCCTGTTCATGGGTGCCGAGATCAAGGGCGCCACGCGCTGGATCTCGGTCGGGCCCCTGTCGCTGCAACCCTCCGAGTTTCTCAAGCCCTGCTTTGCCGTCTTTGCCGCCTGGATGTTCTCGCTGCAGAAGACCTCGCCCGGCATTCCCGGCAATTTCATCGCCATCGGTTCCTATCTTGCCGTCGTGCTGGTACTCCTCAAGCAGCCGGATCTCGGCATGACCGCCGTCGTCACCGCGACCTGGGCGGCGCAGTTCTTCATCGCGGGCCTCCCCATCTTCTGGGTGCTGTTGCTGGTGGGTGCCGGTGTGGCCGGCCTGGTCGGCGCCTATTTCGCGTTGCCACATGTGACCGAGCGCATCGACCAGTTCTTCAACCCGGCCAGCGGCGACACCTATCAGATCGATCGCGCGCTCGAGGCGTTCCAGAATGGCGGGCTATATGGCAAGGGTCCGGGCGAAGGGTCGGTAAAGCTGGTGCTGCAGGACGCCCATGCCGACTTCGTCTTTGCCGTGGCCGGCGAGGAATTCGGCCTCATTGTTTGCCTCATCCTGGTGGCGCTCTTTGCCTTCATCGTGCTGCGCGCCCTGTCGCGGCTGTTGGGCGAGCACAATCACTTCATCATCCTGGCTGCGACCGGGCTCATCACTTCGTTCGGTCTGCAGGCGATCGTCAACATGGCATCGACCCTGCACCTGATGCCGACCAAGGGCATGACGCTGCCGTTCATCTCCTATGGCGGTTCGTCGATCGTGGCCATCGGCCTTGGCGTCGGCATGCTGCTGGCGCTCACCCGCCGGCGCTTCCCGGGGAGCGTCGAGCCATGATCGCGAACGATAACCGCATCCAGGTGGTCTTGGCAGCCGGCGGCACCGGCGGCCACATGTTCCCGGCGGAAGCGCTGGCAGAGGCCCTGCTGCGGCGCGGCTGCCGCGTCGATCTCATTACCGACGAGCGGGGCCAGGGTTTCGGCAACCGCCTGCCTGAGGTGGTGGTGCATCACGTATCGTCCGGTGGCGTCGCCGGCAAGGGGCTGGTGCCGAAACTCAAGAACCTCGCGCGCCTGGCGCTCGGCTACTTCCAGTGCCGCAGCCTCATCAAGCGCCTCGATCCGGTGGTGACGGTCGGTTTCGGCGGCTATCCTTCCGTGCCGCCGTTGCTCGCCGCCCAGCAGCGCGAGTGCCGCACCGTGCTGCATGAACAGAATGCCGTGGCGGGGCGCGCCAACCGCTTCCTGATGAAGCGCGCCAGCAAGATTGCGCTGAGCTTTCCCAAGGTGCGCTTTGCCGATGATCTGCCGGCCGAAAAGCGCATCGTCACCGGCAACCCGGTGCGCCCGGCGATCGCGGCCCTGGCTGACCAGCCCTATCGCGCGCCACGCGGTTTCGAACCGATCAATCTCCTCATCTTCGGCGGCAGCCTGGGGGCGCGGTCCTTCTCGCGCCATATTCCGGCGGGGATCGCCCTCATCTCAAGTGAGTTGCGCAATCGCCTCCGGATCGTGCAGCAATGCCGGCCGGAAGATCTCGATGCCGTGGCCGATGCTTACCGGGCGACCGGCCTGCAGGTCGAGTTGAAGCCCTTTTTCGAAGACATGCCGGCGCGCCTTGCGGTAGCCCATCTGGTGCTGTGCCGCTCGGGCGCCTCGACCGTCACGGAGCTGACCGCAGCGGGCCGCCCGTCGCTGATGGTCCCGCTGCCCGGTTCCATCGACGATCACCAATTGGCCAATGCCCGTGCCCTCGAAGGCCCCGGTGCCGGCTGGGTGCTCACCGAAACAGCCTTGTCGCCGGCCTCGATCGCCGAGCGGCTCACCACCATCCTCAGCCATCCCGACCGGCTCGACCTCGCCGCCACGGCCGCGCGCAAGCTGGGGCGGCGCGATGCGAGCGAACGCCTGGCCGACGTGGTGATGAACCTCGTTCCGGCGAGCCGGCAGAAAATTCTTCAAGCGGAGACAGCGTGATGCGCGCCCTACCACTCGACATCGGCGTCATCCATTTCGTCGGCATCGGCGGGATCGGTATGAGCGGCATTGCCGAGATCCTGCACAATCTCGGCTACAAGGTGCGCGGCTCGGACCTTGCCGACAGCTACAACACCAAGCGCCTCAAAGACAAAGGCATCCCGGTCGAGATCGGCCACCGGGCCGAGAATCTGGCCGACGCCGCGGTCATCGTCATTTCATCGGCCGTGAAGCCCGATAATCCGGAAGTGCTGGCGGCGCGCGCCAAGCTGCTGCCCGTGGTGCGCCGGGCGGAGATGCTGGGCGAGCTCATGCGCCTCAAATGGTCGGTTGCCATCGGTGGGACCCACGGCAAGACGACGACCACCTCGCTGGTGGCGGCCTTGCTGGAGGCCGGCGGCTTCGACCCAACAGTCATCAATGGCGGCATCATCAACAACTACGGCACCAATGCGCGCCTGGGCGCTGGCGACTGGATGGTGGTCGAGGCCGATGAGAGCGACGGCACGTTCGTCAAACTGCCGGCTACCATCGCCATTGTCACCAACATGGACCCGGAGCATCTCGATCATTACGGCTCGGTCGAGGCGATGAACCGCGCCTATGAGGAGTTCGTCAAGAACATCCCCTTCTATGGCTTTGCCGCGTTGTGTATCGACCATCCTGTGGTGCAGGCGATGATCCCGCGCCTCGCCGACCGGCGCATCATCACCTATGGCTTCTCGCCGCAGGCCGATATCCGTGCGACCGAGCTTGAAATGGCACCGTCCGGCTCGACCTTCACCGTGGTGGTGAGCGACCGCTTCCGCGAGACGGAGCGGGAGATCAAAGGCATGCGCCTGCCCATGGTCGGCCAGCACAATGTGCAGAACAGCCTCGCTGCCATCGCGGTGGCAAATGAGATGGGCGTCGACGACGACACGCTGCGCAAGGGACTTGCCGGCTTTGGTGGCGTGAAGCGCCGCTTCACCCGCACCGGCGAAGTGGCCGGCGTGACGGTCATCGACGATTACGGCCATCACCCGGTCGAGATCAGCGCCGTGCTGAAGGCGGCACGCCAGGCTACGGCGAGCGCCACCGCGCCCGGCAAGGTCATCGCCGTCATGCAGCCGCACCGCTATTCGCGCCTGCAGAACCTGTTCGAGGATTTCTGCACCTGCTTCAACGATGCCGACCACGTCATCATCGCCGATGTCTATGCCGCCGGTGAAACGCCGATCGAGGGCATCAACGGCGCGGCGCTGGTACAGGGCCTGCGCGAGCGCGGCCATCGCCATGTCGAGCATCTCGTCGACCCCAAGGATCTCGCCGCCATGGTGGCGCCGCTGGTGCATGCCGGCGATCTGGTCGTGTGCCTGGGTGCCGGCACCATCACGACCTGGGCCCATGCCCTTCCCGCTGAACTCAAACCGCTGCTCGAGGCGAAATGATGAGGCCGGCCATGACCAGACAGCCAAGCCTGCTCGAACGACTGCCCGCTGTGCGCGGTCGCTTAAGCGAGGGCGCGAGCCTGGCCAATGTCACCTGGTTCCGCGTCGGCGGTCCGGCCGAAGTGCTGTTCAAGCCGGCCGATGTTACCGATCTGCAGGCCTTCCTCGCCGGTTGCCCGGCCGATGTCGCGGTCACCGTGCTGGGTGTCGGCTCCAACCTGTTGGTGCGCGACGGTGGCATCCCCGGCGTCGTCATCCGGCTGGGTCGCGCCTTCGCCGAGATCCGCACCGAAGGCACGCATGTCTATACCGGCGCCGCGGCGCTCGATCTCAATGTGGCGCTGGCGGCGCGGGGTGCCGGCATCGCCGGCCTTGAATTCCTGTCCGGCATTCCGGGCACGATCGGCGGTGCCTGCCGCATGAATGCCGGTGCCTATGGCAGCGATCTGTCGCAGGTACTGGCGGCGGCAACGGCGGTCGATCGCAAGGGCAACCTGCACCGTCTCGACAAGGCCGGCATGGGCTTTACCTATCGCCACAGCAACGTTGCCGATGACTGGATTTTCTGCGGCGCCGAGCTGATCGGCCATGCCGGCGATCCCGCCATCATCCAGCAGCGGCTCAACGAAATCCAGGCCGCGCGCGAAGAGAGCCAGCCCGTGCGGGCCCGCACGGGTGGCAGCACCTTTGTCAATCCCGTGGGCGGCAAAGCCTGGGAACTGGTCGACAAGGCCGGCTGCCGCGGCCTGATGCTGGGCGGTGCCATGGTGTCGGAGAAGCATTGCAACTTCCTGATCAACACGGGCAATGCCACCGCTGCCGATATCGAGGCGCTGGGCGAGATGGTGCGGCGCCGCGTCAAGGAAACGAGCGGCGTGGATCTGGCCTGGGAAATCAAGCGCATCGGTGTGCCGGCGGACAGTTCGCTCGCCATCGCCCCGAAATCTGAAGCTTAAGTGGAGTTGACCCGAGTATGAAGCGCGTCACGGTCCTGATGGGTGGTTTGTCGGCAGAGCGCGAGGTCTCATTGGCCTCCGGCGCCAATTGCGCGGCAGCGCTTAAGGAAGCCGGCTATACCGTCGAGACCCTGGATGCGGGCGTCGAGCTTGGCGCCGTGATCGCGCAATTGAAGGCACAGCGCCCCGACGTGGTGTTCAACGCCCTCCATGGCCGCTTCGGCGAGGACGGCAATATTCAAGGCGTGCTCAACCTCCTCAAGATTCCCTATACCCATTCCGGGCTGATGGCCTAAGCGCTCGCCATGGACAAGACGATGGCCAAGCGCCTGTTCGTGGCGGCGGGCCTGCGCGTGCCGGAAGGCAAGCTGCTCAGCCGGGCCGAGGTCGTGGCGGGCGATCCGCTGCCGCGCCCCTATGTCGTGAAGCCCTACAATGAAGGTTCCAGCGTCGGCGTCACCATCATCAAGGCCGGCGACAACGCGAAGCCCTTCGCCGGCATCGATTGGCCGTTCGGCGATGTGGTGCTGGCGGAGCGTTTCATCCCGGGCCGCGAGCTGACCTGCGGCGTGATGGGCGACAAGGCGATGGCCGTCACCGAATTGCGGCCCAAATCCGGCTTCTACGACTACGCCAACAAATATACCGGCGGCATGACCGAGCATCTGGTGCCAGCACCGCTGCCGTCCGATGTCTATGCCGAATGCCTGCGCATGGCCTTGGCGGCGCATCAGGCGCTGGGCTGCCGCGGCGTCTCGCGCTCGGACTTCCGCTATGACGATACCGGCAAAGGTGGAACGAGCGAGATCTACCTGCTGGAAACCAACACCCAGCCGGGCATGACCGAACTCAGCCTGGTGCCGGAACAGGCCAAGTATCTCGGCATGTCCTATCCCGAACTGGTGTCCTGGATGGTGGAGCACGCGCAATGCGACGCGTAACCGCGCATCAGGGTGCGGCGGCCGCCACCATGCCGATGGTGGGCGGCATGTTACGTAAGCGCCCGATCAGCAGCACGCAGCGTGTGCCCGTGCGCAAGCGCCCGAAGACGGCGCTGGAGCGGCACCTGATGACGGTCGGCATCGTGCTCGGTCTCGGCATGTCGGTGGGCGGCATCGGCTATTGGGCCATCAGCAGCGGCTGGACCGGCTATTTCGCCGACCTCGCCGGCCAGCGCTTTGTCGCAACCACCGCCGATGCGGGTTATGCGCTGGCATCGCTGGAAGTCGAAGGCCGCAAGGAAACGCCCAAGGAAGACGTCATGCTGGCTTTGGGCGCGCTCAAGGGCGACGCCATTCTCGACATCGATCTTGAAGCGGCGCGCCAGCGCATCGTTGATCTTCCCTGGGTGACGGCGGCCGCGGTGGAACGGCGCCTGCCAGATACTCTCCGTGTCACGCTGACCGAGGCTGAGCCCTTGGCGCTGTGGCAGAAGAAGGGCACCTTCTATCTTGTCAGCCGCACCGGCGACGTGCTCGCGGTGAAGGATGTGGCGCGCTTCGGCAAGCTGCCCGTCATCGTCGGCGACGCCGCTCCGCAGAAGGCCGGCGAGCTTTTTACCATGCTGGCGCTGGAACCCAGCCTCCAGCAGCGCGTGACGGCTGCTGTCCTGGTCGGTAATCGCCGCTGGAACCTGCGCCTTGACAATGGTGTCGATGTGAAGCTGCCGGAATTGGCGGCAGAGGCTGCCTGGGCGCGTTTTGCGAGCCTCGAACGGCAGCACCGGCTGCTCGACAAGGATATCAGCGTCATCGACCTGCGGCAGGACGATAAATTGATCGTGCGCCAGGCACATCCGGCGGTGGCCGAGGATGCCGAGGGTGCCAAGAAGAAATCCGATCAGACGGCGCCGGCTGGCAAGGCGGCGCCTGAAGAACAACCCATCCTCACCCCGGCGGCAACGCCCTTGTCGACATCGGTCGACAAGAACAACGCAACCTGACGGGCGAGGAAGACCGAGACCATGAAGAAGCCTCGCATCGCCCCCAAGAACGGCCTGATCGCCGCCATCGACGTCGGCAGCAGCAAGATCTGCTGCTTCATCGCGCGGGTGGCCGATGACGGAAGGCCGAACGTGATCGGCATCGGCCATCAGGTGTCGCGCGGCGTGCGGGCCGGCTCGATCGTCGACATGGAGCAGGCCGAGATGGCCGTGCTCTCGACCGTGCACGCGGCCGAGCAGATGGCGGGCGAGACGATCCACGAGGTGGTGCTCAATCTCTCGGGCGGCTACCCCGCCTCGCAGACAGTCGGCGTCGAAGTGCCCTTGGCCGGGCGCGAAGTGGGCGAGCATGATCTCGAACGCGTGCTGATGCATGGCAGCCAGATAAACGGCAATTCGGAGCGGCGCCTCATTCACTCGATCCCGGTCGGCTATTCGATCGACGGCTCGAAGGGCATCCGCGATCCGCGCGGGATGTTCGGCGAGCGACTCGGCGTCGACATGCATGTCATCACCGCCGCGGCGGGTGCCGTGCGCAACCTCACCAATTGCGTTGCAAAATGTCACCTCGATATCAAGGCACTCGTGGTATCGCCTTTCGCGTCCGGTCTCTCGACTCTGGTGGATGACGAAATGGATCTGGGGGTGACTGTCATCGACATGGGCGCCGGCACGACCTCGCTTGCCGTCTTTTTCGACGGCCATGTCGTCTATACCGATTCGGTGCCGATCGGCGGCGGCCATGTCACCAACGACATCGCCCGCGGCCTTTCCACCCCGCTCACCCATGCCGAGCGCATGAAGACGCTCTATGGCAATTGCCTGGCGACGCCGGCCGATGAGCGCGAGATCATCCAGGTGCCGCAGGTGGGCGAGGAAGAGAACGGGCTGATGAACGCCATTCCGCGCTCGATCCTCATCGGCATCATCCAGCCGCGCCTTGAGGAAACCTTCGAGCTGGTGCGCTCGCGCCTGGAGAGCTCGGGATTCGACAAGGTCGCCGGGCGCCGCGTCGTGCTGACCGGCGGCGCAAGCCAGCTTTCCGGGGTGCGCGAGCTATCCGCTCTCGTGCTCGACAAACAGGTGCGCATGGGCAGGCCCTTGCGCATTCACGGCCTCGCCGATGCGACCAACGGCCCGGCCTTTGCCACCGCGTCCGGCCTGCTTTCCTACGCCCTCGAAACCGATGCCGATGCCTTGCGCCCCGGCAAACCACGCGAACAGGCGTCGACCGGCCTCATCGGCCGGTTCGGCACCTGGCTCAAAGACAATTTCTGACCTTGCGACCCGAATATGCAAACTCAAAAGGAGGCACCTCATGTCACTCAATCTTTCATTGCCCCAGGATCCGTTCGACATCCGGCCGAAGATCACCGTGATCGGTGTCGGTGGTGCGGGCGGCAATGCCGTTTCCAACATGATCCGCTCGAAGCTGGAAGGCGTCGAGTTCATGGTCGCCAATACCGATGCCCAGGCCCTGCAGCAATCCTTGTGCGAACGCCGCATCCAGCTCGGCAACACGGTCACCAAGGGCCTTGGTGCCGGCGCCCGTCCCGATATCGGTCGTGCTTCGGCGGAAGAAGCCGTGCGCGAGATCGCCGAGCAACTGGCCGGATCCAACATGGCCTTCATCACCGCCGGCATGGGCGGTGGCACGGGTACTGGTGCGGCCCCCGTCGTGGCGCAGATCGCGCGCGAGCAGGGTATCCTCACCGTTGGCGTGGTGACGAAGCCTTTCCATTTCGAAGGTGCCCACCGCATGCGTCTGGCGGAATCGGGCATCCAGGAATTGCAGCAATATGTCGATACGCTGATCATCATTCCGAACCAGAACCTGTTCCGCATCGCCAATGAAAAGACCACCTTCGCCGACGCCTTCAAGATGGCCGACGAAGTGCTCTATTCGGGTGTCCGCGGTGTTACCGACCTCATGGTCATGCCGGGCCTCATCAACCTCGACTTCGCGGATATCCGCGCCGTCATGAGCGAGATGGGCAAGGCGATGATGGGGACGGGCGAAGCCACCGGCGAAAACCGCGCGATTGCAGCCGCCGAGGCCGCCATCTCCAACCCGCTGCTCGATGAAGTCAGCATGAAGGGCGCCCGCGGCGTTCTCATCAACATCACCGGCGGCATGGACATGACGCTGTTCGAAGTCGACGAAGCCGCCAACCGCATCCGCGACGAGGTCGATCCCGATGCCAACATCATCTTCGGCTCGACCTTCGACCAGGCATTGGACGGCAAGATCCGCATCTCGGTGGTGGCGACCGGCATCGAATCGATCAGCCAGGTGCAGCCGCGTCCGGGCATCATGGGCGGGACCAACCTCTCGATCGTCGCCCGCAACCCCAACCCGCAGGCCAGTGGACTTCAGGCGGGCGGTTATCAAGGTGACGGTGGTCGCAGCGATGCAGTCGCGTCCAGCGCGATGACGGCGCAGCCGGTCAGCATGCAGTCGGTCACGGCCTCGGCGCAGCGCGCGTCCGGCATGGGCCAGCCGCAGATGGGCCACACCAGCATGATGACGCCGACCATGGGCGCTACCGCGCTGCAGGCGCATCCGGCGCGTCCGATCCTGCGCGACGAAATGTCGGCGCTGGACCGGATTGCCCAGAAGCCGGCCGAACGCCAGGCCGAACGCAACACGGCCGGCAATTTCGTCGCGCCGCCGGCGATGGAAGCCCGCACGCAGCCGACGGTGTCGCAGCCGGTCGTCCAGCAACAGCAGCCGGCCCCCCAGCCGACGGCTCCTACCACGGGATTGAACCTGGGTGTCGCCGCCACCAGCGAGCAGCCGCGCTTTGCCCCGGAGCCGGTCGCGCCGCAAGCGCTGCAGGCGGCGCCCACCCTGCAGGCGGAAGCGCGCAAGAAAGCGCCCACCCTGTTCGAAAAGATGACCAGCCGCTTTGCCGGTCAGAGCAAGGGTGGGATGCCGGGTCGCGACGCGGTGCCGGCGGGTGTGCAGCGGCCGGAGCCGCGGGTCAGCCGTCAGGAACCGCAGCAGCCGATCCAGCCCTCGCTCAACCTCGATCCCACCGACCGGCTGAGCCAGAATCGCCAGGAAGAGGAAATGCTGGATATTCCGGCCTTCCTGCGTCGCCAGGCGAATTGAGGCTGGTTTGAGCTAGGGGCCGCCCCGGCGGCTCTTTTGAGGTGTCTTTAGACTTCAGCGGGCCTGGATGGCAGATGCCGTCCGGGCCCCTTTTTTATCCGCCGAACAATAACTTGGCCAAAATCCCGGACGCCCACCCTTGGGCTTGAGCAGGACGCCCCGCCCGCCTATAGTCGAGCCGCTTCGGCCCCGGGGAAATTGGATAGATGGCGATTCGAAACGGTTACAAATCAAACGCTTGGCGGAATGGCCACGCCCGGGTGCTCGCGGCCGTTTTCGCCGGATACCTGATGACCGCCTGTTCCAGCCCGGAGCCCGAGATTCCGGAGACCCCGGTCGAGGTACTCTACAACAATGCCAAGGATGCGTTGCAGGCCGGCGAGACGCGCAAGGCTGCAAAGCTGTTCGACGAAGTCGAACGCCAGCACCCCTATTCGAAATGGGCGACGCAGGCCCAGCTGATGTCGGCCTATTCCTATTATCTGGTCGACGCCTATGACGATGCCATTCCGGCACTGGAGCGGTTCATCGAACTCCATCCCGGCAATCGCAGCACGGCCTATGCCTTTTACCTGCGGGCACTTTGCTATTACGAGCAGATCGAGGATGTGACGCGCGACCAGGGCAACACCGAGCTGGCGCAGCGCGCCCTCTCCGACGTGGTGGCGCGCTTTCCGAACACGCCCTATTCGCGCGACGCCACGGTCAAGCTCGATCTCGTGCGCGACCACCTTGCCGGCAAGGAGATGGATGTCGGTCGCTACTATCTGAAGCGCAAGCAGTATCTCGCCGCCATCAACCGATTCAAGGTGGTGGTCGACAAGTTCCAGACTACCAGCCATGTGCCGGAAGCGCTGGAGCGCATGACCGAATCCTATGTGGCACTGGGCGTCTTCGCCGAAGCGCAGAAGGCCACGGCCGTGCTCGGCTACAATTATCCGGGATCGGATTGGTATCAGGATGCCTACAACCTCCTGGTCAGCAAAGGCCTGACGCCGGAAGGCGATGAAGCCGAACCGCCGATCGCTCTGGTCGATCCAGGTGCTGTCGTAGGCGCCGAACCGTCGCCCGACCTCGCGACACCGCCGGCCGACGCGCCGGCCTCGGATCTGGCGCCGGCCCCGGACGCCGTGCCGGTTGATCCGGTTACCGGCCTGGAGCTGCCGAGCGCAAGCGCGCCCGAAGCACCGGTAACGGCACCGACCGAAGCCCCCGCGCTGTCGACGACTTCGGCCGAGGATCTGATGGCACCTGAATCGGAAGACCAACCGAGCGGCGACCAGATCTTGATCCCGCTGGGCGACGATGCCCCAGCACCGCAATAACGCGTGATCGGCAGGCCATGCTGGTCGGCCTCACGATTCACAATGTCGTCCTTATCGAAAAGCTGGAGCTTGCCTTTGCGGCGGGCCTGACCGTGCTGACGGGTGAGACCGGCGCTGGCAAGTCGATCCTGCTCGATGCGCTGGGACTTGCCTTGGGGGCACGGGCGGAAAGCGGTCTGGTGCGCACGGGCGCGCCCCAGGCGATGGTGACGGCGGAGTTCCACGTACCGCGCGATCATGACTCGCTGGCCTTGCTCGACGAACAGGGGATCGAGCGCGATGAAAACCTGATCCTGCGCCGGCAATTGGGCAGCGATGGCCGCAGCCGCGCTTTCGTCAACGACCAGCCGGTCTCGGTGGCCTTCCTGAGGAATCTCGGCGAGCATCTCATCGAGATCGAGGGACAGTTCGAATCCCACGGCCTGCTCGACGCAGCAACCCACCGCGATCTCCTCGACGGATTCGGTGGGCATGGGGCCGAGCTCGCGAAGACGGCCGACGCCTTTCGTGCCTGGCGCGCCGCCGAAGCGGCATTGGCCGAGGCACAGGAGATATTGACCCAGGCCCGCGCCGACGAGGAATTCCTGCGCCATGCGGTGACGGAACTGGAACTTGCCGATCCGCAGCCGGACGAGGAAACCAGGCTCGCCATGGAGCGCCAACTGCTGATGGCAGGTGCGCAGGTGATCGAGGCGATCAACGCAGCACACCAGGATCTGGCCGGCGATCGCGGCGCCGACCGAGCCCTCATCGCCGCCGAGCGCCGGCTGCAGCGGTTGGGCGACAAACTGGGCGATGCGCTGGCGCCGGAACTGGCGGCCGTCGCTGGCGCGCTCGATCGCGCGGGCGTCGAATTGCGCGATGCCATTGCCGGCATCCAGGCCCTGCAATCGTCCCTGGACGCCGACCCGGCGCGGCTCGACAAGGTCGAGGAGCGGCTGCATCTGCTGCGCGACCTCGGGCGCAAGCACCGTGTGCGCGCCGACGCTTTGCCGGAACTGCTGGCCGACCTTGCCAAGCGCCTGCACCTCATCGACGGCAAGAGCGGCGACATTGCCGGCTTGACAGCCGCTGCCTCAGCCACACGCAAGGCCTATCTCGCCGCGTCGGCGGCCCTCACCCAGGCGCGGATAAAGGCAGCCAGGACATTGGATGCGGCGGTCGCCAAGGAATTGGCGCCGTTGAAGCTTGAGAAGGCGCGCTTTGCCACGAGGATCGAGGCGCTTTCGGAGAACCAGTTGGGCGAGGGTGGGGCCGACCGCGTGGCCTTCGAGGTCGCCACCAATCCCGGTGCGGAACCGGGGCCGATCCAGCGCATTGCGTCGGGCGGCGAACTTGCGCGTTTCATGCTGGCGCTGAAAGTCTCGCTGTCGCGCGCGCAACCCGTGCCGAAGCTGGTGTGAGACGAAGTGGATGCCGGAATCGGCGGCGCCACGGCGGCGGCGGTGGGCGCAAGATTGAAGCGCCTTGCCGATCAATTGCAGGTCCTGGTCATCACCCATTCACCGCAGGTGGCGGCCTTGGGCGCGCAGCATTGGCGGGTCGAGAAGAAGATAGCCAAGGGCATCACCAGTACCACTGTGGCGACCTTGTCCGCCGAGGCGCGGCGCGAGGAAATCGCCCGCATGCTGTCCGGCGCCACGATCAGCGACGAGGCGCGGGCGGCGGCCGACAAGCTCCTGAAAGGTGCCGCGTGAGCAAGGCGCCGAAGGTAACGCCGGAACAGAAGCCGGTCGAGGATCTTAACCGAATGGAAGCGCAGTTCGAACTCGCGCATCTTGCCAAGGAGATCGCGCACCACCGGGCACGCTACTACCAGAAGGACGATCCCGAGATCACGGATGCCGAATTCGACGCGCTGATGCAGCGCAATGAGGCGATCGAGAAGCGCTTTCCAAAATTGAAGCTGGCTGAATCTCCTACCGACAAGGTCGGTGCGGAACCCGCGCAGGGTTTCGCCAAGGTGCCGCATCTGGTGCCTATGCTCTCGCTCGATAACGCCTTCGCGGCCGAGGACGTCACCGATTTTGTCGACCGCATCCGCCGCTTCCTGGGCCTTCCGGCCGGGACGGCGGTACCGCTGGCGGCGGAACCCAAGATCGACGGCCTGTCCGCCAATCTCCTCTATGAAGACGGTGTGTTCGTGCGCGGCGCCACGCGTGGCGACGGTGCGGTGGGGGAGGATATCACCGCCAATCTCAAGCATGTCGCCGGCCTTCCGCACCGGCTGAAGGATGGCAATCATCCGGCCCGAATCGAGATCCGCGGCGAAGTCTACATGTCGAAAGCCGGCTTCCTGAAGCTGAATGCCGCGCGCGCTGCGGCAGGTGAGCCGGTCTTCGCCAATCCTCGCAACGCCGCCGCTGGTTCGCTGCGGCAGCTTGACTCCGGCATCACCAAGACGCGGCCGCTGCAGTTCTTCGCCTATGCCTTTGGTGCCGTCGAGGGACTGGAGAAGCGCCCGGACAGCCAGCACGCGCTCAATGACCAGTTGCTTGCCTGGGGATTTGCGGTCAATCCGCGCCGCCGTGTCACCGATGATCTCGAAGAGACGCTGGCCTTCTATGACTCCGTGCAGAATGAGCGCGCGACGCTCGATTACGATATCGATGGCGTCGTCTACAAAGTCGACCGCATCGATTGGCAGGAGCGCCTCGGTTTCATCGGCCGGGCGCCGCGCTGGGCGATCGCGCACAAATTCCCGGCGGAACAGGCCAACACCATCCTGAAGGACATCACCATCCAGGTCGGTCGCACCGGTGTGCTGACGCCGGTCGCCGAACTGGAGCCGGTCAATGTCGGCGGTGTGATGGTGTCGCGCGCCACGCTCCACAATGAAGACGAGATTGCGCGCAAGGATATCCGCGTCGGTGACCGGGTGATCGTGCAGCGCGCCGGCGATGTCATTCCGCAGATCGTCGCGGTCCTCGATGCCGACCGCAAAGGCCGCCACCATGCCTACCGCTTCCCGGACCGATGCCCGGTCTGCGGCAGTCATGTCGTGCGCGAGGAAGGCGAAGTCGCCAAGCGTTGCACCGGTGGGCTCATCTGCCCGGCGCAGGCGGTGGAGCGGTTGCGTCACTTCGTGTCGCGCATGGCCTTCGATATCGATGGACTCGGGGGCAAGCATATCGAGGCCTTCTTCGCCGACGGCCTCATCAAATCGCCGGCCGATCTCTTCCGCCTGAAAGACAAACGCGACCTGCTGTTGCAGCGCGAGGGCTGGGGTGAGTTGTCGGTTGACAATCTGCTGCGCGCGATCGAGGCGCGGCGGCAGATCTCGCTCGAACGCTTCATCTATGCGCTGGGCATCCCGCAGATCGGCGAGGAGACGGCAAAACTGCTTGCCCGCCACTATCTGACCTTCGAAGCCTGGCGCGCGGCAATGGTGGCGGCGAAGGACCCGGAAAGTGCGGCCTATCAGGATTTTGCGACGATCGCCCGGGTTGGCCCGTCGATCCGTGCCGACCTCATCGATTTCTTCGACGAGGAGCACAATCTGGAGGTGGTCGCGGACCTTGCCGGCTTCGTTGCCGTGCAGCCCTTCGTGCCACCCAAGACCGGCAACTCGAAAGTGGCGGGGAAGACGGTGGTCTTCACCGGCTCACTCGAACAGATGACGCGCAACGAAGCCAAGGCGCGCGCGGAAAGCCTGGGTGCCAAGGTGGCTGGCTCCGTATCGAAGAAGACCGACTATCTGATTGCGGGATCGGATGCCGGCTCGAAAGCTGCCAAGGCGGCGGAACTCGGGGTGGTTGTGTTGTCGGAACAGGAGTGGTTGGATCTGATCGGGGGGTAACCACGGCATGATCGACCGGGATGACATCCGATCCGCCTATGTCCTGACCGGCTATGATTACTGGCTGGGAAAAGCGCGTGCCCTGGCCGATCCGAGCCTGCTGCCGGCCCGCCGGGATTTCGATCCCCTGATCGACGTACCACGCCTGGCACCGCGCATCATGTTGATGGATGTGCTGCAGGATCCGCTCGACTTCCGCTACCGCCTGGTTGGCACGGCGCTGCGCCGGCACATGGCGCAGGATTGGACCGGGCAAAAACTGAGCGAGATTCCGTTCCAGCGCATCGGGTCAACCGTGTGGGACAATAACGAGTTGGTGACGCGGGAGCGCCGGCCCCTGCTTGCCCGTCCACCCTATATCGGCCCGCACAAGGACTTCCTGTTTGTCGAAAGCATCATCCTGCCTTTGGCCGACGATGGCGACAGGGTCGATATGCTGATGTTCGTGGTCGATTTTATCGGGGCGGGGCGTTGATGTCGCTTTGCGACCAATCGACAACGCAATGCCCTCGCGGCCCATTTTGCGACCATTTTCCGGAAAGTCGCAGGTGCCGGCAATCGATTGAGCGTTTGAGGGAGAGAATGGTGCCGCCGCGCGGACTTGAACCGCGGACCTACTGATTACGAATCAGTTGCTCTACCGCTGAGCTAAGGCGGCGCCGACAAGACGTCGGGGCCAAATCTGCCCCAATGCTCACTGCGCGGGCCGGAAGCTAGTTTATCAGCCGGGCCGCGTCAACTGATGCGGCGGAGGAAATTGGCGGTGGGTTGTTCTCGCCGCCACCGCCGCCGGATGGCGCTGGCAGAATCTCGAATTCTGCTGGCCGATCAACGGGGTTAGCCGGTTGCCCGGAGGTCGGCGCCAGGGCCAGGGCGGTGCCGCCGCTGCGGCTGCCGACCGGGTGTTTCCACTCCAGGCTGTCGACCGCATCGCAATGCGGGCAGATCAGTTGCCAGTGGCCGCTTTCCGGCCCGGCCTCGCCCCGCGTGCCGCATTGCCGGCAGATCCAGGCGGCATCGGGCCGGGCCGAACTCGCGGCATCGAGCCAGCGTCGCGCGCGGGCCGGGTCGTTGCGGTCGCGCTCTTCGATCTGTGCCATGGCGCGGCAGGTGGCCCGGCTGGGGCCGCCCAGGGTCTCTGTCTCAAGTTCGCTCAGCCGGTCGACATGACGGCGTGCCTCGCCCCACAGTTCGGCGGCAAGGTCGGCCTCGGCCAGGATGCGGTGGCTCTCGGCATGATCCGGATTCTGCCTCTGCAGCCGTTCCAGCCGCTGGGTGCGCTCAAGCGGCCGCTCATTGTCGCCGGCGGCGAGATAGGCTTCGCCCAGGATCTCGTGGGGATGGCTGTCCCAGATCTGTTCAATGAGACGCATCGCTTCCTTGCGCTTGCCCTGACGGACCAGGAGGCGCACCAGCACGAAGCGGGCGGGCGCAAAATCGCCGGCCATCTTTACCGCCTCGCGCGCGGCACTCAGCGCCACGTCGGTCGAGACATCGGTGCCGTCGACGATCAGCGCCTGGCGCGCCTTCTCGGTGAGGAGGGCGGCGCGGCGGCGCTGGCCGGCCTTGGCATTGAGGGCGCCGGCACGGACCAGAGCCTTCAGGCTTTCATCGGCGGCATCGAAATGTCCGGCCTTGGCCTGCAGGCGCAAGGCGGTTTCACCGGCCCATTGCGCATTGGGATTGGCCGCGAGCGCGCGTTCGGCCAATCGGCGCGCTTCCACCTCGTTGCCTTCCTTGAGCGCACCCAGCGCCAGACCACGTAGGCCGAGGATCGCGGTCTCCGGCGTTTCGGCAAGCGCCTTGAAATGGGCTTGCGCTGCTGCGTCATCGCCTTCCAATTGCGCGGCCTGGGCTGCGAGCAGCCTTGTGATCCTTGGTTCTTTGTCGCCACGGGTGAGCATCTTGCGCCCGGTGAGCGACAGGCGCTTGGCCTCTCGGGCATCGCCGGCCGCAGCCGCAGCCAGGCCGCGGGTCAGCGCCTGGTAGCCCTTGGCCTCGCGGGCATGGCCGCGCATGGCGCCGATCTCGCCGGGCACGGCGACGATGCGGGCGATGATCCGGCCAACGACAAAGAGCACGCCCACGCAGAACAGGACGCCGAGGAGGGAAAGAGCGATCGGGTGGAGATCGAGGCGATAGCCGAACCAGACCAGCGACAGATTGCCCGGCCGGTTGGCCAGAACAACAGCGACCGTGATGAGCAGGGCCAGCTTGATGACAAACCAGAGGGCGCGGGAAAAGGTCATTGGCCGCCCCTCATCAATTCGATTGTTCGGGCAGAATGGCCCCGGCATCATTGACCACCGGCGCCAATGCCTCGGCCGACAGGCTGGCAAGGCGGTCGGCGGTCGCGTCGATGGTGAGGCGCGCTTCAGCATGGGCGAGCCAGCTTTCGGCAGCGGTCGCTGCCTGGCCGGTAAGGCCTTTTACCTCGGCGACGGCGGCGGCAAGGTCGCCGGCGGCGAGACGCGTTTCGGCGCGGGCGAGATAGGCGAGCGCGCTGTCGCCCTCGACCTCGCCCACGGGGCGCACGGTGACCAGTTCGGAGAGGCGGTTGAGGGTCTGCTGGAGCCAGCTGCTCTCGACGCCGAGCGCCTCGCCGGTAGCATCCGCCGCGGCGGCCTGGGCGATGGTCGCCACAGGCAGGTCGGCCTGCAATTGCGAGAGCGTTGGCGCGCCGTCATTGGCGAAGGGGCGCAGCACATCCAGCGTGGGCTGGAGCTTTGCCGCAAGGTCCGCATCGGCACGGCCGAGATCCTCGACCGAGGCCAGCTCGGCAGCAAAGGGCTGGTTGCTCGACAAGGTCGCTCGCAACTGCCCGAGGGTGAGGATGAGGGCCGCGGCGCGCTGACGCTTCAACGAGAGGTCGGCTTTCTCTGCGCTCATTTCGCTCAGATCGGCGCCGAGTGTCTTGGCCTCATTTTCGAGCGCACCAAGGCGCTCGGCAAGCGATGTCACGGTCTCCAGCTTCGCCTTGGTGGTTTCGATCTCGGCCTTTTGCGTTGCCGTTTCGCTGCTGAGGAAGTCGAGCCTGGTCGTGGTGTCACCGATCGCGGTGAGCCTGCCCTCAAGCTGGGCGAGGCGGGCGTTGAGATCGGCCAGGAGGGCCGGATCGGCAGAAGGTGCAGCGGCTGCCTCGCTGCCCGTGGTCCCGGACGTGGCGGTGGCGCCCGCAGTGTTGGCCGGCGCGGCGGCCAGTTCCTGGAGCTTTGCCTCGAGGGCTGCAAGGCGCATTTCGATGGGGCCGAGATCGATCGGCGTTGCGTTGTTGGCAGGGACGCCGCTTGCTTGCGCCAACTGGTCTTTCCAGTTGGTGATCTCGGCCTGCAGCGCCTCGATGTTCTGGCGCGCTTCGGTATCGACATTCTGCTTGCCGGCGATCTGCTGCTTGAGCAGGGCGATCTCGTCGGCGAGATCGGCCAGTTTCGTTGCACTGATCTCGGTTGTGGGGAAGGGCAAATAGGGCCGCCAATAGTGCTCGGCCACCACCATGCCGGCGCCGGCGACAGCACCGGCGAGGAGGCCGAGAAAGAGACTGCCGCCGCGACCGCCGCTGGCCGGTTTGGGCATGGCGGCGACAATGGCGGCTCCCGCCGCGGCATCGCTGGCAGCGGCTGCGCGCATTTCAGCGTCGATGGTGGTCGAGGTCCGGGCATTGTCCGGGGCCGCGCCACCGTTGGGGCCACCGGTGGGTTCCTGCGTGGAGCCCTCAGTTGGATTTGCCATCTCCGCATCTCTCCTTTGCTGTTCGCCCTCGACCAAAGCGAGCAGTGATTCCAAATCCGGCCGCGCCGCGATTTCGCTGCGGCGCCAATCCAGATCCTTGATCTCGCGGGCGACGGCGGCGCTGAGGCAAAGCGCCGTCACCTTCTGCAATCCCGGCGCCGTCATCCCCGGCAACTGCGCCTTGCGCCAGAGTGTCGCGAAGGTGCGGGCCGAACGGGGCGAGAAGAGGGCGATCGCATCGATCCCGCCGAGCCGCAGATTCATCAATGTGCTGGGCGACAATTCCTGCGCCGGCACCGCATCGTAGAGCACTGTGCGCCTGACCACAAAGCCCGCTGCTTCCAGCTGCCCCCGAAGGTCGCCGGCAAGGCTGGCACCGGCGGCATGCAGCAGGGCACCGTCGCGCGGGTGCAAGCGATCCGTGACCAGGGTGGCAAGGCTCGCGACATCGCCGGCGGCACTCTCGACCGCGGCAAAGCCGGCGTCGCGCGCCGCCACGGCCGAGGCGTCGCCGACCGCGAAGACCTTGAGGTCCCGGCGCGGTTCGGCCGCTACGAAGCAGCGCACGCCATTGGCGCTGGTGAAGAGGATCGCCTGGACACCGTCGAGGTCGATGACAGGTGACGCCACCGGCTGGATCGTCAGCAACGGCTCGACGGTGACCTCGATGCCGCGCGCAACCAGGGTGGCGGCGAAGCTGTCGGCATCCTGCCGGGGTCGCGTGATGAGTATGCGCATTGGGGAAAACTAAGCCAGGAAGTCCGGTCCGGCTAGTGACTTCAGGTGGCGCCCCGAGTCGCGGCCCAGCCGTTCTGGCTCATTTGCCGTGCCTTGGCGCACATCGCGATATACCTGGCTGCCATCCGGCCTGGCGATCAGGGCGCTGAGGTGCAACTGGCCATCGGCGGTGAGATGGGCATAGGCCGCGATCGGCGTGCGGCAGGAGCCTTCCAGCTCGGCAAGGCAGGCGCGTTCGGCGGTGACGGCGATTTCGGTTGGCTTATGGTGCAGGGGCTGCAACAGGTCGCGCATGCGGCGATCGGTCGCGCGGATTTCGATGCCGATGGCGCCCTGGGCCACGGCCGGCAACATTTCCGTCATATCGAGAATGGCGGTGGCGACATCGGCCTTGCCGAGACGCTTCAGTCCCGCGAGTGCCAGCAGCGTGGCATCGGCATCGCCCTTGGCGAGCTTGGCGAGCCTCGTCCCGACATTGCCGCGCAGGTTGACCACCTTGAGGTCGGGGCGGAGCGCCATCAACTGCGCCTGGCGCCGGAGCGAGGCGGAGCCGATGACGGCACCCTGCGGCAGGGTGGCGATGGAATTGCCGCGGCGGCTGATGAGCACATCGCGCGGGTCTTCGCGTTCGAGGAGGCAGCAGATTTCAAGCCCGTCGGGGAGATGCGTCGGCACGTCCTTCATGGAATGGACCGCAAGGTCAATCCGGTCGGCCAGTAGGGCTTCTTCGATTTCCTTGGTAAAAAGCCCCTTGCCGCCAATCTCGGACAAAGCGCGGTCCTGAATCTGGTCGCCGGTCGTCTTGATGATGACGATCTCGATAGCGTCGGGCCGGGCGAGGGCGGGGTGGGCCGCAGCCAGGGCCGCCTTCACCATTTCCGCCTGTGCCAGCGCCAAGGGCGAGCCACGTGTGCCGATACGTGCCAATGCCCCCGAACCGGGCTTAGCACCTTGGTTGATCCCTGCTTGCGAACCGGCCATAACTACCTCGCCTCCTGCTGGCCGCCCTTTCCTAGCGGCGCCGGCAGTCGAAAGCAATGATTGGGCAGTGCAATTGGTGCCATGCGGTTGAAATGATTGTCTTGGGTATCGAATCTTCCTGCGACGAGACGGCGGCGGCCATTGTCGCCGACGACCGGCGCATCCTGGCCGATACCATTTTCGCCCAGATTGCCGAGCATACCCCCTTTGGCGGCGTGGTCCCGGAGATCGCCGCAAGGGCCCATCTCGACCATCTCGACGACACCATCGCGGCCACCATGCGGCAGGCGGGGCTCGGTTTCGAGGATCTGGACGGAATCGCGGTCACCGGCGGACCGGGCCTCATCGGCGGAGTCATCGTCGGCGTCATGATGGCCAAGGCCATCGCCCTTGCCCATGGCAAGCCCTTCATCGCCGTCAACCATCTGGAAGGCCATGCGCTCACCGCCCGGCTGACCGATGATGTGGCCTTTCCTATCTGCTGCTCCTGGTCTCGGGCGGCCATTGCCAATTGCTGGTGGTCGAAGGCGTTGGGCGCTATCAGCGCCTGGGTGCCACCATCGACGATGCTGCCGGCGAGGCGTTCGACAAGGCGGCCAAGTTGATGGGCCTCGGATTCCCCGGCGGACCGGCGGTGGCGGCGGCAGCACTAAGCGCCACGGCACCCTATCGCGACCTGCCGCGCCCGATGAAGGGGCGGCCGGATTGCAACTTCTCCTTCAGCGGCCTGAAGACCGCCTTGCGCCAGCGCGTCGATGCGTTGCGCGCCGAGAAGGCGTTCGACGATGCGACGCGCGCCAATCTTGCCGCCGGTTTCCAGCAGGCGGTGGTCGATTGCCTGATCGACCGCACGCGGCATGCCCTCAAAATCGCCAAGGCGGAACATCCGAATCTCAGTGCGCTGGTGGTGGCGGGTGGTGTTGCCGCCAACCAGCATCTGCGCGCGAGCCTCATCAAATCGGCGGCAGATTTTGGTGTGGCCCTGGTGGCGCCGCCACCGCGCCTGTGCACCGACAATGCCGCGATGATCGCCTGGGCCGGAATCGAGCGGCTGCGGCTGGGCGAACGAAGCGGCTTCGACTATGCGCCGCGGCCGCGCTGGCCGCTCGATGAGGCGGCGCCGGTTCTTGCCGGTGCCGGCGTAAAGGCATAATGAAGATCGATCCTTTGCAGGAAATGGAAAAAGCAACATGGCGTTCATGATCTATTGTCTCGACAAGCCGAATCATCTTGAGGTGCGCATGGCCAACCGGCCGGCGCATGTCGAGCACCTCATCAAACACGAAAGCCAGCTCGTGACCGGCGGTCCGCTGCTCTCGCCCGACGGCGAGACGATGATCGGCAGCCTGCTGGTGGTCGACATGCCGGACCGCGCCGCTGTCGATACGTTCCTGGCGGCAGATCCCTACAGCAAGGCCGGGCTCTTCCAATCCGTCACCGTCACGCCCTATCGCAACGTCTTCCCGCGCGCGGCGAAGTAGGGAGCGGCGCATGAATTACTGGCTGGTGAAATCGGAACCCGTCAAATATGCCTGGGACCAGTTGGTCAAGGACGGCAAGACGTTCTGGAATGGCGTCCGCAACTACCAGGCGGCCAACAACCTCAAGGCCATGAAAAAGGGCGACCAGGCCTTCTTCTATCATTCCAATGAGGGGTTGGAGATCGTCGGTATCTGCGAGATCGCCAAGGAATATTACCCGGATCATACCGATGAGAGCGGCAGGTTCGGCATGGTCGACGTGAAACCTGCGCGGCCCCTGAAGAATCCGGTGACGCTGGCGGCGATCAAGGCCGAGCCGACCCTGGCCGACATTTCCCTGATCAAGCAGTCCCGCCTCTCGGTCATGCCGATCACGCCGGCGCAATGGAAGCTGATCTGCAAGATGGGCGGCATCAAGCCGTAACACCGCTGGCCCTGACATCGCAGGGCCTCCGCACCGCAAGATGGCCGCGGTCCCGCCATGATCCGGTCGCGGCCGCGCCCAGATGCGGCGTCACAAAACCCCTGTTCATTCTCATGACAGGGGTTTTCCATGACCGATTTCAACAATGACGATTTTGCCAGCCTGCGGCCACCGGAACGCGGCCGCATCGACCCGCGCCAATGGCGCGATCGCTGGCGCGGCTCCGGATTCGAAGCGGCCAAGCGCATCCTGTTCCTGGGTGCGCTCATCCTCCTGATGCTGATCCCGCTCGGCATGGTCGAGGGTGTCGTGCAGGAGCGCAGCTGGCGCAAGCAGCTGGTGATGGATGAAGTGGGCGAGCAATGGGGCCCGGTGCAATCGGTGAGTGCCCCCATCCTGGTGGTGCCCTATGACATGCTGGAGACGCGGCCCAAGGCCGATGGGAGCGAGGCGCTGTTCCGGGTCCGGCATTTCGCCACTTTCCTGCCAGCGACGACCAGCATGAAGGCCCAGAGCCATGTCGAGAAGCGGCACAAGAGCATCTATGAAATCCTCGTCTATGGTGCCGCGATCGACATCAGCGGCACCTTCGCCAGCCCGGATTTTGCGCGCTGGAGCGTGCCGCCGGACCAGATCCATTGGAATGAGGCGAGCCTTGCCGTGCTGCTGCCGGGCGCACGCGCCCTGCAATCGATCGCCCTTGCGGTCGATGGCAAACCGCTGACGGTCGAGGCCGGATTGCTGCCGCAGCATCCACGCGGGCAGGGACTGCGCGCGGATCTCAATCTGGCAAGCGCTCGACCATTCAGCTTCGCCATCAAGCTCGCGGTCAATGGGCGCGACGCGCTCAGCATGCTGCCCTTGGGCGGCCAGACCGAGATCGAGATGTCGAGTGATTGGCCGCACCCGAATTTCCTCGGTTCCCCGCTGCCGAAATCACGCGAAATTTCAGAGACGGGTTTTGCCGGAAGCTGGTCGATCAATCATCTGGCGACCGGCATACCGCTCGCCTGGCGCGACGGCGAGTTCACCCTGGATCCCAATGCCATCGACCGGGTTGGCGTCGGCCTTACCGAGCCTGGCGATGTTCACCAGCAGACCGATCGCATCGTCAAATACGGCCTGCTGGTGGTGGCGCTCACCTTCGGCACCATCTTCATCATGGGGCTCCTCAAGCGTGACCGCGTGCATCTTGTCCAGTATCTGCTGATCGGCGCCGCGATCTCGTTGTTCTATCTGCTGCTGTTGTCGCTGGCAGAACAGATGACCTTCGCTCGCGCCTATCTCATTGCCAGTCTGGTCGACATCACGATCGTCGCCGCCTATGCAGGCGCCACCATCCGGCATGTGGTGGGCGTTTTCACCGGGCTCATTCTCGCGGCCCTGCATGGCTACATGTTCGTGCTGCTGCAGATGGAAAGTTATGCGCTGCTGTCCGGCACGATCGGGCTCCTGCTCATCCTGGTGCTCATCATGGTGGCGACCCGGAAGGTCGATTGGTACGCCATTGGCGAAGATGCCGGCCTGCCAGGGCAGGACCGGCAGCTGGTCGCTTAAAGCTTGGCTTTCGACGCGCAAGCGTTTTTTTTGACCAGGCGGGCAGATATCAAACGATATCTGCCCGTTTTTGCCTTCGCACCGGCAGCAGAATTAACGAAATCGATAGATTTGGTCCATATCAATATCAATAGTCTGACAATTCGGGGGTGGATGTCCCACCCCGTGTCGACGAGGATCACCATGTTCCGCACTTCGATTTCCCGCCTGCTCATCACCCTGCAGATCGTGATTCTGACCGGCCTGGTGGCCGCGATGGGCACGTTCGCCATCAACGCCTTGAGGGACTATCTAGCGGCGTCCTATGCGTTGGATGCGGTCAATACCGATCGGGTCGTATTTCAGTCGGTCATCGATATCCGCGCCCAGATCAGCCCGTCACAAACCGCTCTCCAAACCCAGGATGATCCGAAAGCCATCATTGACGAGGTCGTTGCCAAGGCCGAGGCCAGCGCCAAGACGGCGATCGATGCGGTCCAGGCCCTCGAACTGGAGGGTAAAGAAAAACTCCTGACGGAGTTTGATAGCAGTTTCAAGGCTATTAAAGTTGTCGAACCAGCGATCTATGAGCAAGCCGCGCTAGCGAAGGATAAGCGCGACCTGCAGAAGACCATGGAGTGGCGGGAAGCCGTCTTTGCTGGTTTCAGGGCACTGAATGAAATCTCGATCGCCATGGGAAATGTGGTTCGCCAGCAGGATGCGTTCCTGGCTGAGATGGTACAGGTACGCCGAATCGGTTGGATGCTGCGGGACAATTACGGTCCCCAATGTGTTTTGTTGCGTTCGGCAAACGCCAAAAGTGAGCCCCTGTCGCTAGAAAAACAGAAAGAGTGGCATGAGGGTGTTGGCGTTTATCAAGGTGCTTGGATCGTGATAGACGAATTGTTGGCGACGCCCAGCACCCTGCCCCAGATCAAGGAAGCGGTCGCGACCGCCCGCACCCAGACCGATGCCGTCCAAAAGCAATTGAATGAACTGGCCGCGAAATTTGACGGCAGCGGGAAGCCGGCCATGGAAGCCAAGGCCTTCACCGATCTCTGTAACGTTCCGTTCAAGGTGATGCTGGCGATCAGCTTCGCGGCCCTTGATCAGGCCAAGGCACATGTCGAGACAAAACAAGGCAACGCCCTTTGGGTCCTCATCATGGCCATAGCCGGTCTTGCCGCCACGCTTGTTCTCGCGGCTATTGGCATCTGGGCGGTCCTGAATCGGTTCTCGCGGCCGATCCAGGTTCTGATGGGCGCCGTTGGGCGTTTGGCGGACCGCAATTTTGTGGACGCCGTGCCTCAGCCCAAACACCCGGACGAACTCGGCAAGCTGTCAGTCGCCCTGGAAAGCTTGCGCTTGAGTGCTCAGGAAGCCGAGCGCCTTGAGCGGGAGGCCAGTGAGCGGTCCGAGGTCGAACTGCAAAAGGCGCGTGAGTTGCAGGAAATGTGTCGGCAGTTCGATGGCCAGGTGAAGCAATCGCTGGTGGCGATCGGTCAGTCGACGGATTCGCTGCGCAAGACCGCCGACACCATGCGCGATACGGCCACCAATTCCAGTTCCCAGGCGCAAACGGTCGCCAATGCCGCCAACCAGGCGGCCGGCAATGTGCAGACCGTGGCGGCTGCGACGGAGGAACTGTCAGCCTCAATCGCCGAGATTTCGCAGCGCGTCACCACCAGCGCCGATGGTTCGCGCGCCGCTGTCTCCAAGGCCGAAGAAACCAACCGCACTTTCGACGCGCTGGCCAAATCGGCGCAAAGGATCGGCGACGTGCTGGGCCTTATCTCCGAAATCGCGGCGCAGACCAACCTCCTTGCTCTCAACGCCACGATCGAGGCAGCGCGCGCCGGCGATGCCGGCAAGGGCTTTGCCGTGGTGGCAAGCGAGGTCAAGAACCTCGCCGGCCAGACCTCGAAAGCGACGCAGGAGATTTCGGAACTGGTGACCGAGATCCAGTCGAACACCAATCTTGCCGTCACCGCCATTCGCGACATCACGGTCTCGATCAACGCGATCAGCGAGGGTGCAACCGCCATCGCCGCGGCGGTGGAAGAGCAGGGTGCCGCGACCGGCGAGATTGCGAACAGTGTGCAGCAGGCTGCCCAGGGCACCCAGGAGGTGACTCACACCATCGCCGTTGTCGCCGAATCGAGCCAGCGCACGGGGTCGGCTGCGACCGATGTGGCCACGTCGCTCGAGGGCATGTTGCGAGAACAGGGCAACCTGCGACAGGCGGTGGAAGAGTTCCTGACCCGCGTCCAGGCGCGCTGATCCCCGGAATTGGGCCACACGTTCCGTCTTTCCAAGGACAAGACCCTCCTTTTGTAGGGATTTCCTTTTCCGGCCAACCCGGCTGCTATCATGGCAGCCGGGTTTTGCTGTCCCTTGCGCGCATGTTCCTGCATCTGGTCAAGGTCTTGTAACTGCGTGGGGTTCTGTCGATAATCCGCCCTGAATGCGGCCACCGCGCCAATCGGTGCCCGAAAAAATAAGTAGATTCCGGGACCTGGGAGGCCCGACGCGCATGAGTGATCAGCTTGTATTTGATGTGCCGCCCGCGGCAGCCGCGCGCGCCCTCGTGACTCCAGCCAAGTATGACGAGATGTACCGGCAGTCGGTCGCCGACAATGCCGGTTTCTGGGGCGAGCACGGCAAGCGCATCGACTGGATCAAGCCCTATACCCAGGTGAAGGACGTCGATTACGCCGGCGACGTGCGCATCCGCTGGTATTACGACGGCACGCTCAACGTCTCGGCCAATTGCATCGACCGGCACCTGCCCAAGCGCGCGAACCAGACGGCGATCATCTGGGAAGGCGATCACCCGTCGGAATCAAAGCACATCACCTATGCCGAGCTCGCCGAGCAGGTCGGCCGCATGAGCAATGTGCTGAAGGCACGGGGCGTCAAAAAGGGTGACCGCGTCACCATCTACATGCCGATGATCCCCGAGGCAGCCTATGCCATGTTGGCCTGCACCCGCATCGGCGCCGTCCATTCGATCGTCTTTGGCGGCTTCTCGCCGGACAGTCTGGCCGGCCGCATCGTCGATTGCGATTCCCGCGTCATTATTACCGCGGATGAGGGACTGCGCGGCGGTCGGACGGTGCCGTTGAAGGCCAATGTCGACGCTGCCCTCAAGCAATGCCCCGATGTCACCTCCTGCATCGTGGTGAAGCGCACCGGCGGCGGCATCGAGATGAAGCAGGGGCGCGACGTCTGGTATCATGAGGAAGCGGCCAAGGTATCGCCGGACTGCAAGCCGGAGGAGATGAACGCCGAGGATCCGCTGTTTATCCTCTATACCTCCGGTTCGACCGGCAAGCCCAAGGGCGTGCTGCACACGACCGGCGGCTACCTGGTCTATGCATCCTTCACCCATCAGTATGTCTTCGACTATCACGAGGGCGATATCTATTGGTGCACGGCGGATGTGGGCTGGGTCACCGGCCACAGCTACATCGTCTACGGGCCGCTCGCCAACGGTGCCACCACCTTGATGTTCGAAGGCGTTCCCAACTATCCGGACGCCTCGCGCTTCTGGGAGGTGTGCGACAAGCACAAGGTCAACATCTTCTATACCGCCCCCACCGCGATCCGCGCCTTGATGCGCGAAGGCGAAGAGCCGGTGCAGAAGTGCAAGCTCAACAGCCTGCGCCTGCTGGGCTCGGTCGGCGAACCGATCAATCCGGAAGCCTGGCTCTGGTATCACCGCGTTATCGGCAAGCATCGCTGCCCGATCGTCGATACCTGGTGGCAGACCGAGACCGGCGGCATTCTCATCTCGCCCTTGCCCGGCGCCACGCGGCTGAAACCCGGTTCGGCCACAAGGCCATTGCCCGGCATCATGCCGGAAATCGTCGATGCCAATGGCAACGTGCTCGATGGCGAATGCGAGGGCAATCTGTGCATCAGTGATTCCTGGCCGGGTCAGATGCGCACCGTCTATGGCGATCACAAGCGTTTCGCCGAGACCTATTTCAGCGCCTATCCCGGCAAGTACTTCACCGGCGACGGCTGCCGGCGCGACGAGGACGGCTACTACTGGATCACCGGCCGCGTCGATGACGTCATCAACGTTTCCGGCCACCGCATGGGCACGGCCGAAGTCGAGAGCGCGCTGGTCTCGCACCAGAAAGTGGCCGAGGCCGCGGTCGTGGGCTATCCGCACGACATCAAGGGGCAGGGCATCTACGCCTATGTCACCTTGAAGACCGGCGTCACCCCGACAGAGGAATTGCGCAAGGAACTGGTGATGTGGGTCCGCAAGGAAATCGGCCCGATCGCGGCACCCGACCTCATCCAATGGGCGCCAGGCCTGCCCAAGACGCGCTCCGGCAAGATCATGCGCCGCATCCTCCGCAAGATCGCCGAGAACGAGTTCGGCAGCCTCGGCGATACCTCGACGCTCGCCGATCCCAATGTGGTGACGGATCTGGTCGACAACCGGATGAACAAGTAGGGCTTCTTAACGGGCCGTCGTTATGACCCCTCGTTCCCGTGAAAAGGAGCGAGGGGTTTTTTCTAGCCGACGAGATGCTTGAAGGCAGCGACCACCTGCTCATAGAGCGGGCGCTTGAAGCCGACGATGAAGTCCGGGGTCTGCTTCAGATCCGCCCAACGCCAGGCGCTGAATTCCGGATGCTCGCCATTGATGTCGATCTCGGTGTCGTTGCCGCTGAAGCGGAAGGCGAACCATTTCTGCTTCTGCCCCCGATACTGGCCCTTCCAGATGTTGGGAACGAGTTCGTGCGGCAGATCGTAGCGCAGCCAGCCCGGTGTTTCCTCCAACAGCACGGCTGACTTGACCCCCGTCTCCTCGTAAAGCTCGCGCCAGGCGGCGGCCAGGGGTTCCTCACCCTTGTCGATGCCACCCTGCGGCATCTGCCAAGCAGGCTCCGGATTGTCGAGACGCTGGGCCACGAAGACCTGGTCGTTGCCGTTGAGGAGCACGATGCCGACACCTCGGCGATAGGGCAGCGCGTCGATCTCGGCATCGGTCAGCTTCTTCATGGTCACTCAATCCTTCGTCAGAAAGGCGCTGGCTGGCACCAGCACCAGCCCGCGATCCTTGGCGGCAGGCGCCAGGCTCGTCAAGGCGGCAATGCTCAGCGGGTAAGGCTGCACCACCATCAGGGCCTGTTTGCGACTGCGGGCAAGGGTCATTACGGCGTCGATCTGCGTTGCCAGGGCTTGGCGCGATTCATCCTGGGCGATCGCCATGTCGGTGGTGACGCCGAGCGGCGCATCCGCAAGGCCTTTGCTTGCCGCACTAAGGGCGCTGGCATGGCCGCTGGTATCGAGAAAGCCCAGCCCGCGCTGGCCGAGTTCAGAGAGGATCGGCCGCAATGCCGCACGATCAGCAAGGAACCGATCGCCGAACTGGGTAGCAACGCCGGTGACGCCGGCAGCCGATTCCAGCAACAGATCCAGGCGGCGCAGATTCTCGTCCTTGTTGAGGGCGGTCAGCAGGCCGAGCGGTCCGGGATCGTCCTGCGGATAATTGAGCGGTTCGAGCGGCAGATCGACCATGACTTCATGGCCATAGGCATGGGCGGCGTCGATCCAGGCAGCAAGGTCCGGCGCATAGGGGCTGAAGCTCAAGGTGATTTCGGGCGGCAGATCGGCGATGGCGGCACCCGTCACACCCTGGTTGAGGCCGAGCCCCACCACCACGATGCCGATCCGCGGCTTGGTGCCGAGGAACAGGGCCGGTCGGGCAAAGCGCTTGACCGGCGGCTGGTCGAATTCGCCGGGTACGAGGCGCAAGGAGCGCGGCGCCGGTCGCGTGGCCAGCAATTCCGTCGCCGAGAGCGGCGTCAGGACCAACTGCTTGGCCGGCGCTGCCGGGCTGTCGGCGGTGAACGACCCCATCGGTTGCAGGTCGGGGCCTTCGGCAGATTCACCGGCGGGGGTGGGGGTTGGCGTGGTGCCGAGATCGATGAGATTGCCGCTTGCCAGCATCTCATCGAGCCCACCGGTCGCTTGCAGATAGAGCGCGCCGCCGGCCGCGATCAGAACCAGCAGCAGGAAAAAGATGAAGCCCGGGCCACCGATCCAGCTGCCGCGCCTGCTTGTGACAGGTCGCAAGGGATCGATGGCACCGGGCTCCGGCAATCTATCGTCACGCATCGCGCGGATGACGCGTCAGTTGGCGGCCGACTTGCCCTGGATCAGTGCCAGGCCGCGCAACAGGTCGATGGCGCGAGCCAACTGGAAGTCGTCATCCGGGCGCGCAATCTGCTCGCGCTCGGAGCCGACGAAGGGCACGGCTTCTTCCTTCTTCGGCTCGTCCGCCTTGGGTTCAGCGGCCGCATTCTGGTCGGCTTCCGGCTCGGCCTTGGGTGCAGCACCTTCCTCGGCGTTGCCGTTGGTAAGGGCGCCCTTGAGGTCGGATTCATGCGGCCGGTTTTCGGCCCCCAGCTTCTCGACCTTGGCCTGTTCGACCATGATGTCGGGATCGATGCCGGTGGCCTGGATCGAGCGGCCGGACGGCGTGTAGTAGCGCGCCGTGGTGAGGCGCATGGCGCCATGGCCCGGAATGGCCATGATCGACTGCACCGAGCCCTTGCCGAAGGATTTCGTGCCGATGAGGACGGCCCGGCTGTGGTCCTGCAGGGCGCCGGCGACGATTTCCGATGCCGATGCCGAACCGCCGTTGATCAGGACGATCATCGGCGCGCCGCCGATGATGTCGCCGCCTTCGGCATTCCAGCGCTGGGCGTCGTTGGGGTCACGGCCGCGGGTCGAGACGATCTCGCCCTTTTCCAGGAAGTCGTCGGATACGGCGATCGCCTGGTCAAGGAGGCCACCCGGATTGTTGCGCATGTCGAGGACGACGCCAGCCAGTTCACCCTTGGTCGCCTTGTTGAGCTCGTCGACGGCGGCGCGAAGGCCCGCATCCGTCTTCTCGCTGAAGGAGGTGATGCGGACATAGCCGATATTACCGTCCTCGAGCTCCCAGCGTGCCGACTTCAGCTGAATGACGGCGCGCTTCAGGGTGACTTCGAACGGCTCCTGCTGGCCGCGCAGCACGGTGAGCGTGACGCTGCTGCCGATTTCGCCGCGCATCTTCTCGACCGCCTCGTTGAGGGTCAGGCCCTGGACCGGCTGGCCGTCGATCTGGGCGATGAGATCACCCGGCTGCATGCCGGCCTTGGCGGCGGGGGTATCGTCCATCGGCGTCACGACCTTGATGAGGCCGTCTTCCATGGTGACTTCGATGCCAAGACCGCCGAACTCGCCTTTGGTCTGAACCTGCATGTCCTGGTATTCCTTGGCATTCATGTAGCTCGAATGCGGGTCCAGGGAGGTCAGCATGCCGTTGATGGCGGCTTCGACCAATTCGTCATCCTTGGTCGGCTCGACATAGGCCGCGCGCACGCGCTCGAAAACCTCGCCGAACAGATTGAGCTGCTCGTAGGTGTTGACCGGCGGTGCATCCGCCGTCGATTCAGCCTGCGAGGGGCCTGGATGAAATGCAAGCGTGCCGATGACCATGCCGGCGGCGAGGGCGGTGGCGACGAGGAGCGATTGGCGGAACATGTGAATCACTGACCTTTAGTTGCTGTTGCTGGTATCGAATATCGGCGCCGGATCGAAGGGTTGGCCGTCATGGCGCATCTCTATGTAAAGTCTTGGCCGGCCGGTTCCTGTGTCATTGCCAGATTCTTCTGGCTCGTTTTCTGGCTGCGTGGTCTCCAACTGGGCTGCCGCCCCCATCCGACCGATGGGTTCGCCGGCCTTCAGCCATTGGCCGACATCGACCGCCACCCGGTCTAGACCAGCCAGGATTGTATGATACCCACCCGAATGCTCGATGATCAATATTTGGCCATATCCACGAAAAGGACCTTCGAACACAATCTGACCATCAAATGTGGCCACAATTTGGGCGCCGGGGCGGGTTTCGATCTCGACCCCCTTCATGGTGCCGGCCGTCTCGGTCTTGGAGCCGAATTTTTTTACCATTGTGCGGCGCGGGGGGACGGTCGGCCGCGTGATATCCTTGGGAAAAGCCCGGAGATCGGCCGGTTTTTTGGTGACAGCCGGCTTTTTCGGCGCATCCGGCTCCAGGGACGCTACCTGGTCATCGTCGGTGGGTGATTCGTCGGCCGGAGTCGGATTCTCCGTTTCCGTCTGTTCCAGTCGGGTGATCAAATCCTGGAGGTTCTTGGCCTGGTCTGCGAGACGGGCCAGGCGCTGCCTTGTGGCCTCGGTCTCGGCCAAGGTCGATTGCTGCAGGCCCGATTTCTTGGCGACCAGGTCGGAGAGCCGCTGGTTCTCGCCGGCGAGCTTCGCCAGGGCCGCGGTGAGATCGTCCCGCCGCCGTGCCATCTCCTGGCGCAGTTCCTTGATCTCGTTGAGCTCGCTCTGCAAGGCACGGGCACGGCCGTCCAGCACGGGGGTGACGATGCCCAGCAGGCGAGCCGAGCGCGCCATGTCGATGGGCTGTTCCGGGCCGAACAGCAATGCCTGGCGCGGCAGGGCGGAGAGGCGCTGCAGCGCCACCAGGGTCGAGGCCAGTTCCTTGCGGCCGCGCTTCAGCGCCGCTTCCTTGTCGCGTTCGGATTCGCTCAGCGTCGCCAGGGTGTTTTCGATCTCCGTCACCTCGCGTTCGCGGCGCTGGACGTCGGCGGCGGCCGATATCAACGCCGTCTGCAGATCCGCCACCTCGCGGCTCAGGGCTGCCGCCTGGCTGGCGAGCTCCTCGGCCTTCTTCTGGCTCGATTGCAATTCCTGCTGCACATTCTCCAGGTCGCTGGCCGTCTGAGCCAGGCTCTCGATAGGCCAGCAGAGGCCCGTCAGCATTACGGCCGCGCAGAGATGACGGATCAGGTTGGTTGACGTCACGCCGAAGCAACACCCGCGTTGCGGCGCAGATCGCCGGGCAGCGCCGGTTCGGGCGTCACCAGTGATTGGCCGGTCATTTCCTTGGGCTGGGTGATACCGAGCAGGGCCAGGATTGTCGGCGCCACATCGGCCAGGCGACCGTCGTGGAGCTTGTGCGCCCAGGCCGGGGCATTGACCAGGATGAACGGCACGCGGTTGAGCGTGTGGGCGGTGTGCGGCTCGCCGGTGATCGGGTCCTTCATCATTTCGCAATTGCCGTGATCGGCGGTGATGAGCAGGGCGCCGCCCTGTTTCTCGATCGCGGCGCGCACCCGGCCCAGGCAATCATCGACCACCTCGACCGCCTTCACCGCGGCGGCAAGGTTGCCGCTGTGACCAACCATGTCGCCATTGGCGTAATTGACGACGATGAGGTCGAAGGCATCGGATTCGATCGCTCCTACCAATTTGTCGGTGAGTTCATAGGCCGACATTTCCGGCATCAGATCATAGGTCGCGACCTTCGGGCTCGGCACCATGATGCGTTCTTCGCCAGGGAAGAGATTCTCTTCTCCACCGTTGAAGAAAAAGGTGACGTGGGCGTATTTCTCGGTCTCCGCCATGCGCAACTGCTTCATGCCATGGTCGGACACGATTTCGCCCAGGGTGCGGGTGAGTTCGACTGGCGGGAACAGGCAGGGCATCAGCTTGGCAAGCTCCGCCGAATATTCGACCATGCCGAGGATGGCGGCGAACGAGGTGACCTTCTTGCGCGGGAAATCCTTGAACGCGGGATCGATGAGTGTCGTCAGCAATTGCCGTGCGCGGTCGGCGCGGAAATTGGCCATCAGCAATCCGTCACCATTGCGGAAGCCCGGAAAGTTGCCGATGAGCGTCGGCTTGATGAATTCGTCGGTCTCGCCCCGCAGATAACCTTCGGCGATGGCGGCCTGGGCCGTGGCGACGCGTGGCGCGTCACCATGGAAGGCGTCATAGGCGAGCGTCACGCGCTCCCAGCGCTTGTCCCGGTCCATGGCGTAGAAGCGGCCGCCCAGCGTACCGATGCGGACATTCGGCAGGTTCGCGATCTTGGCCTCAAAATCGGCGACAAAGCCCTTGGCGCTTTGCGGCGGCGTGTCGCGTCCATCGAGAAAGCCGTGGATGACCACGCCGATGCCGGCCGCCGACAGGATTTTCGCCAGCGCCACCATATGGTCCTGGTGCGAATGCACCCCGCCCGGAGAGAGCAGGCCCATCAACTGTACATCGCCCTTGCTGGCGCGCATCTTGGCGACAAAGGTTTCCAGTTCCGGCAACTTGGCGATGGTGCCATCGGCGATCGCCCGGTCGATGCGCGGCAGGTCCTGCATCACCACCCGGCCGGCGCCGATATTCATATGGCCGACCTCGGAATTGCCCATCTGCCCTTCGGGCAGGCCCACATAGAGCTCCGACGCGTCGACCAGGCTCCAGGGATTCTCGGCCGTGAGACGGTCCCAGTTCGGCGTTTTCGCCAGCAGCACGGCATTGTCCGCGCTCTCATGCCGATGGCCCCAGCCATCGAGAATGCAGAGAACCACGGGCTTCGGACGGGCTTTGGCGATGGGGCTTTGAGTCATGGGTCTCAGTTCGGGCTCGCAACAGGATAAAGGGATCCTGAAAGATTTAACCCGATCCGGCGGGCAGCGCCAGAGTCTTGGCACTGCGACGCAGGTTGCCGCATGCCAAATTTATCGAGATATGACAGGCAATTAGGGCAGAACAGGCCTAGTCACGATGATAGGGATGGCCGGCGATGATGCTCTGGGCGCGATAGATCTGTTCCATCAGCAGGACGCGGACCAGCATATGCGGCCAGGTCATCGAGCCGAAGGACAGCAGCAGCCCCGCCCGGTCGCGGATGCTGGGGGCGAGGCCATCGGCGCCGCCGATGATGAAGACCAGCTCGCCATAGCCCTGATTGCCAAGCGCCGTGATGCGCTTGGCAAAGTCGCGGCTGGGCAGGCTCTGGCCGCGTTCGTCGAGCGCGATGATCACGCGCTTGGCGCTGGCCTTGGTGCCCAGCGCCTTCTCGATAAGCTCGGCTTCCGCCGCCATCAGCTCGGCGCCGGTGATTCCCTTCCTGGCCTCAAGTTCGATCAACTCGCTGGGCCAGGTGAGGCGCTTGCGATAGGTCTCGACCAGTGTCTTCTCAGGCCCTGCCTTGGCGCGCCCCAGGGCGATGATGCGTATCTTCATGTCGATGTCGGCTTTCCGGTTTTCACAGCGGCGCTATAGTGGGGCAGCGGCTGTTGAAGCTCAATGCATGTCCGCTGCAGGATTGACCTCACCGCCATGCAAATCGTCCGATTTCTCCCCACCCTCATCTGCTCGCTGCTGCTCGCCGCCTGCGCCACGTCTGTGCCGCCGCGCGTCATTGCCCCCAGCGAGTCTGTCCGAGCCAGCATCCTTCGCCTCGCGGAACAGGAATGGCGCGCCTTCGGTGGCCAGATCGTCCGCCGCGCGCCGGACCGTCACGAGATCATCGATCCGGTCGGTGTCTGGGAGGATGAGCGCAAGGGGTCGGCATTGGTCGCCAAGTACTGGCGCAGCGTCGGCCAGGATTGGACCGGCCTGGATGGCAACAAGCCCTGGTCGGCGGCCTTCATCTCCTGGGTCATGGCGGAAGCCGGCGTGTCCGATCAGGAGATGCCGGCATCGGCCACCCATGCCAGCTATCTGCGTGCAGCCATTGCCGCCGGCTCGGGGCATTGGCGGGCCTATCCGCCGGACGCCTACGCACCGCAGCCGGGTGACCTCATCTGTGCGACGCGGGCCGGACAGAAGGTCGAACGATTTGACGCGGTACCGCCGGGTGCGACACTCCATTGCGACATCGTGGTGACGGTTGAACCCGGCATGCTGCAATCGATCGGCGGCAATGTCCGCAACTCGGTCACCAAGTCGGAGCGTCGCCTGGGGCCGGACGGGCGTCTTGCCGGCAATGACGACCGGCCCTGGTTCCTGGTGCTGGAGAACCGCTATCCGTAAAGAGCCGCCGCAAGCAGCCTTGCGCATTCCTTGAAAATCCCCCATGCCGTTCTGGGGTAGGTTCGGGCGAACGTGATTCCAGGGTGGTCGACATGCAATCTCTCTTTCGCGGCACCATCCTGCATTTCCTGCGCGATCCGGGGGCCATCCCGGATGCTACGGCGTGGGAGCTGTTCGAAGATGGCGGGCTGCTGGTAGAAGGCGGCCATGTGCTGCGCGTCGGCGATTTCGCGGCTATCAAGGCCACCCTGCCGGCCGGCGGCGAGATCATCGATTACCGCGGCAAGCTGATCGTCCCGGGCTTCGTCGATGCCCATGTGCATTCGGCGCAGCTCGATGTGATCGCCTCCTACGGCACGCAATTGCTTGACTGGTTGACCCGCTACACCTTTCCCGCGGAACGCAGGTTCGAGAGTGGCGAGCATGGCGCGCGGATGGCGGAGATGTTCCTCGACCGCCTGCTGGCCAGCGGCACCACGACGGCGTCGGTCTATCCCACCATTCACAAGCAGTCGGTCGAGACCTTCTTCGCCGCAGCGGCGGCGCGCAATCTCCGCATGGTGGCGGGAAAAGTGCTGATGGATCGCAACTGCCCGGACTATCTCCGCGACGATGTCGCGGGAGCCGAGGCGGATTGTCGCGAACTTATCGACCGCTGGCACGGCAAGGGCCGGCTCACTTACGCGCTGACGCCGCGCTTTGCGCCGACATCGACGCCACAGCAACTGGCGATGACGGGGCGGCTGTTTCACGAGATTCCCGGCCTCCATTTGCAATCGCATCTTGCCGAGAACGCGGACGAGATCAAATGGGTGGCCGACCTGTTCCCGGACCGCCGCTCCTATCTTGATGTCTATGAGCATCATGGCCTGCTGGGGCCGCGTGCCATCTATGGCCATGCCATTCATATCGACGATGCCGATCGGGCGCGCATGAGCGAAACGGGCACGGCGATCGCCTTCTGCCCCAGCTCGAATCTCTTCATCGGCTCCGGCCTTTTCGACCTCGAACAGGCGAAGGCGGCGGGCACCCGCGTTGGCCTCGCCAGCGATGTCGGCGGTGGCACCTCGCTCTCGATGCTCGAGATCATGGCGGAAGGTTACAAGGTGCTGCAGCTAAGGGGTCAAAACCTCAACCCGTGGCGCGGTTTCTATCTGGCGACGCTTGGCGGGGCCGAGGCCCTCTATCTTGAGGACAGGATCGGCAATCTGCAGCCGGGGAAGGAAGCGGATTTCACGGTGCTCGACTTCTCGGCCATTCCGCTTCTCAAGCATCGCAGCGAAATCGCCAGCGACTTTGCCGAGCGGCTGTTCGCCCTGATGATCCTGGGCGATGACCGGGTCGTGGCCGCCACATATGTGATGGGGCAGCCGGCCTATCAACGCGCTCAGTGATCCGCGGCCACGGCGGCGCGCGGTTTCCGCAGCATCGGCACCAGCAGCAGGCCGCAGATGAAGATGGCGCTCAGCAGGTATTGCGCATCCGCCATGGTCAGCACCTCCGCCTGCTGGTAGACGGTGTTGGCCAGCAGTTTGATGGCGGCATTGTCGCTGGCAGCTCCCATCGCCCCCGACATGCCCGCCCGTGCATTGGTCAGGAAGTTCTGCACGACGGGATCGCCTGCCGGCAGCCCCTCGACCAGGCGGGTCCAATGCAGGGCCATGCGGTCGTTGAGCACGGTGTTGATGGCGGCAAGACCGATGGCGCCGCCCAGATTGCGCATCGGATTGTAGAGGCCGCTCGCATTCTTGATGCGCTCCGGCGGCAAGGTACCGAGTGCTGCCGCATTGATCGGGATGAACAGGAACATCAGCGCGAAGCCACGCAGGGCCTGCGGCAGGAAGAATTCGGCGAAACCCCATTCCGCGGTCATCAGCGACTGGGCATAGGCGCCGGCGCCGAACAAAGCGAGGCCGAAAGCCAGCATCACCCGGGGATCGAGCACGCTGGCAAGGCGCCCGGCGATCGGTGCCGACATGAACTGGAAAGCGCCGGTCACGAACATGACCGTGCCGATGTCGAGCGCGCTGTATCCGCGGACGCGACCGAGGAACAGCGGCATCAGATAGGTCGAGCCATAGAGGCCGATGCCGATGATGAAACTGAAGGTGGAGCCAATAAGAAAATTGCGGTTCGCGAAGGCACGGATATCGACGATCGGCTGGTGATAACGCAGCACGCGCCACAGAAAGAAAATGCCGGCCACCATTGTGATGACGGCGAAGGTTGCGATGGTGTGGTCGTCGAACCAGTCATCGCGGGGCCCTCTTCCAGCACGAATTCCAGGGACCCCAGGAACACCGCCATGAAGGCCAGGCCGATATAGTCAAACCCCGGCAGCAGGGACCAGTCCGGCTTGTCGAAATCGACCAGCAGCCAGACCGAGATGGTAACCAATGCGCCCGGCAACAGATTGGCCAGGAACAGCCAATGCCAACTGGAAATCTCGGTGATATAGCCGCCCAGGGTCGGACCCAGGGTCGGCGCCATGGTCGCAACCAGGCCCATCAGCACCGAGAGCATGTTGCGCCTCGATGGCGGGAAGACCGTGTAGGCAGCGGCGAACACGGTGGGAATCATGGCCCCGCCGATGAAGCCCTGGAGGGCCCGGAACACGATCATCGAGTTGATGTCCCAGGCCAGGGCACACAGCACGCTGGTGAGGGTGAAGCCAGCCGCGGAGATCGTGAACAGCACGCGCGTCGACAAGAGGCGCGTGAGAAAGCCGGAGAGCGGAATCATCACCACTTCGGCGATGAGGTAGGACGTCTGGATCCAGCTTGCCTCGTCAGCGCTGGCCGCCAGGCCCGCCTGGATATCGCTGATCGAGCTGGCGACGATCTGGATATCGAGGATCGCCATGAACATGCCCACGACCATGGTCATGAAGCCGATCCAGTCGCGCATGGTAAGAGCCCGCTCGGGCATGGGAAACACTCCTGTCGCCGGCCCCTAGGGGCGGCGAGTCATCTCGACGTCTGGCCGATGAAATTTTGCGGGTCGGGCGGTATCAGTCGCCTTGCTTGACGTCCGGCGCCGCATTGGCCGCACCGAACAGCCAGCCGCCGGCACTGGCCAGGGCCGGGTCGGCGGTCGAGGCGGTGTCGACGGCGACCTCGACCGAAAGGCCCGGCCGCAGCAGGCCATGGAGCGGCGAGTTCTCAGGCAAGGCGATGCGCACGGGCACGCGCTGCACGATCTTGGTGAAATTGCCGGTGGCGTTCTCGGCCGGCAGCAGGCTGAACTCGGCGCCGGAGGCCGGTGAGAGGCTCTCCAGGGTGCCAGTCAGCACCTGGCCGGGGAAGGCGTCGATCTCGACCGAGACCTTCTGCCCCGGCTGCATATGGCCGATCTGGGTTTCCTTGAAATTGGCAACGACATGGACGTCATTGGGCACCAGCGAGAGGAGCTGCGTGCCGGGGCTGACGAACTGGCCGACGCGCACCGCGCGATTGCCGATGACGCCGTCAATGGGTGCCAGGATCACGGTCTTGTCGAGATCGTTCTGGGCCAGCAGCAGTTCGGCCTTGGCTTCGGCGACCTTGGCGATGGCCTCGGCGCGGTTGGCTTCCAGCACGCCGATCTGGGCGCGTTCCGCGACGAGCTCGGCGGCGATGCGCGACGATTCGGCCTCGGCCTTCAATTTCACGGCCGTGGCGTCGTCCATTTCCTGGGTGCCGACAATCTTGTCGGCCACCAGCTTCTTGTAGCGGTTATAGGTCTGGTGCGCGCGGTTGAGCTCGGCCTCGGCCGACCGCTGCGACGCCACCATCTGGGCGATACGCGCATTCTGATAGGTGATCTGGCTGTCGATGGTGATCAGGCTGGCCTCGGTCCCGGCGACATTCGCCGCGGCCTGTGCGACATGCGCCCGGAAATCCGAATCCTCGATCGTGAGCAGCACGTCACCGGCGCGAATCGCCTGATTGTCGCCGACCGCCACATGGGCGACATAGCCCTCGATCCGCGGGCTGATGATGGAAATGTCGCCCTCGACATAGGCGTTGTCGGTCTTTTCCAGGAAGCGCGCGGTCTGCCACCAATACCAGCCGCCAGAAACGGCCGCGAGGGCGGCGAGGCTGACGACGGAACGCAGGATCAGCTTGCGCATGATGTAACTCCTCATTCTAATCTTGGCCGGCCACCGGAACGTTGAAAAACGCCGGGGCGGCGAATCTGGACTGAACTGTTCAGTTCAATTGAGCTTGAAATTGGCTTGCCCCTGGCCATATGTCAAGGGTAAACTAAACGGATCAGTCTAATTCCCTGTCACTCTAGCCAAATCGCTGGACCCTATGAATACTATCCTGAAATCAATAGAGAAAATGGACGAGTCAGCCAACGCTGATCCCACCAGCAATTGCTTTCAGCATGTTGTGGATCCAGAAACGGGCGAGGAAATGCCGGCCAAGGCCGCGCAGGTGATGGAGGCGGGCAGCAAGCTCTTCACCGAGCAGGGTTTTGGCGCAGTCAGCATGGACCAGGTGGCAAAAACCGCCGGTGTCTCCAAGGCCACCGTCTATGCCCATTTCCAGAGCAAGGAGCAGTTGTTCGTTGCCATCGTGCGGGCGGCCTGCCTCTCCTATGCCGAGAACGTCATGCCGGAAGTACGCGATGCGCCGGACATGCGCAGTGCGCTCACGCGCGTCGGCCGCAGCATCGCGGGTTTCCTGATGGCACCCCGCACCATGGCGATCTACCGCGTGATCGTCGCGGAAGGGCCACGCTTTCCCGATCTCGCCCGGCGCTATTACGAAACCGGCCCGCGCACCTTCAAGCGCTTGCTTACGCAGTACCTGACGGACGCTGTCGCGCAAGGTTTGTTGAAGATCGACAATCCACGCCTGGCCTCGGAGCAGTTCTGCTCGATGGTTCGTGGCCCGCTCTACATGCAGGTCCTGCTCGGCCTCAAGGACGACCCGGACCTGCTCGACACTGACACCGTGATCGATGGCGCTGTAGAGGTGTTCCTGCGCAGCTACGGGGCGGGCGCCACAAAGGCCGGATAAGGCTGGGTAATGTTCATTCCGCAGCCAGCACGGCCGCGTCGTTGTAGAGCGTGGCAGGGTCAAGCACTTTGAAGAATCCGTCGATCTTCGTGCCGTCCCGCGACAGCGGGGCGATCAACCGAACATAGGACCACAGACCCCCGTCGAGATTGACGTATTGGCGTTCGGCCAGGCTCGGTATCCCGAAATGCGCCACCTTCAGCGCGGCGTCGACCACGCACTGGGCATCTTGCGGGGAAAAGAAGTCGTCGGTGGTGAGGCCTTTCAATTCTGCGCCGTATTTCTCACAGACCTGCGTGCCGGCGAGGCGTACGCGCAACCGCGAGGGATTTTCCTCCAGATCGAGCAGCATGACATAGGGCAGCAAGGCCCTCGGCAATGACAGCGGGTCGACCTCGCGCGGGATACCCTGGTCACCTGTTTGCTGCCAGCAATGCAACGCGGTGGCGAGGTCGGGATATCGATTGATCTCATTCAGGGGGATATCACGATGCTGGCGCACCGATTGGGCGAAATGGACGAGTGACACGGATCTGACCCTTATTCTGTTTCGAACTGATACGGCCCCTGCGCCCGGCCGGATCAAATCCGATCATCCACAATGGTGTGCGTATCTTATAATATGGTAACTATTGGCGGCCCCTGCGTCGGCGAGGTGCCACGCTTGGGGCGCTTTCAGGCGAGAGTCCTCGATGGTTCAAGGCGATTCTGCGCGAGCGCCTGGGGGCAGCGCGCACTTTTCTTCTGTTAATAATTTCCCATTACGCTGCCGCCCTCAGATCACTTCCAGGAATGAGGGTTGGGCTTGATGTTCGATTGGCTGGCAAATTTCCGCATCAAGACATGGCTGCTGGTCGGCTTCAGCAGCGTGTCCGCCCTGCTGGTCGTGGTGATCGCCGTCAATTTCTGGCAGGTCCGCGGCAATGCCGACATTACCCAGCGTATGGTGGCCGAACGGCTGCCGATGACCACGGCCGGGAACGCCCTGGTGGCCAATGTGCAGGGCTCCCTCACCGCCTTGCGCGACTGGATGCTGAGCGGTACCGAAACCTTCAAGCACGACCGGGCCGATGTCTGGACCCAGATCGGGGCCAACATCCAGCAGATCGACGCGCTTGCCGCCCATTGGCGGGATCCCCGCGATCTTGAAGACTGGTCGACGATCAAGGAATTGCTGGCGAGCTTTGCTGCATCGCAGGACAAGGCCGAATTGCTTGCCAACAGCAAGGACGAGCAGCCGGCCCTGAAGATGCTGAACGAGCAGGGCGAAAAGCTGATCTCGACCATCCTCAAAAGCGTCTCTGGCATGATGAATGAGGAGTTTGCGCAACCCGCCACCGAAGAGCGCAAGGAACTGCTGATTGCGCTTTCGGACCTGCGCAATGCCTTCTCGCTTGCCCAGGCGAGCCTGCGCGCCATGGTGATGACCGGCAACGAGCAGTTCCAGAAGGATTTCGACAAAAACTGGAAGGTGACCAGCAGCCGGCTGAAGACTCTGGAAAAGATGACGGCCTTGTTCACGGTCGGGCAGAAATCCTCCTACAAGACGCTGGTCGTCAATCATGAGAAATTCACGCCGTTGCCGGGGCAGATGATCGAGATTCGCAAATCGCCGAGCTGGAACCTTGCGCAGGAACAGCTCAACGGTGTCGTCACGCCGCAAGCCAATGAAATTCTCGATCTCCTGAGTGGACCGCGCGGCGATGACGGGGTGCGCCGCGGTGGTCTGGTCGATCGCCAGGCCCTGCTGTTGGCCAGCGACGGCGAGAGCGCCATTGCCGCTGCCAGGAATTTGCAGATGGTGATGATCGTGCTGCTGGTGATCGGCCTTGGCGCCGCCTTCGGCATCGCCGTCTGGATCATCCGTGTCACCTCCCGGCCGATCGGGCGCATGACCGGCGTGATGGGCGAACTCTCGCGCGGCAATCTCGATGTTGCCGTGCCTGATACCGAATTGCGCAACGAGATCGGCGCCATGGCGCAGGCGGTCAGCGTGTTCAAGGACGGCATGATCCAGGCCCGCGATCTCGCCGAAAAGGAAGCGGCCTCCCAGGCGCGGCGCGAGGCGCGGGTAAAGAAGATCAACCACCTCACCGATCATTTCGAGACCGCCGTGCGCGAGGTCCTTGCTACCGTCGCCAACGCCACCGAGCGCATGCAGGGCACCGCCAATTCGATGACGGAAACAGCCAGCGACACCGCGGTCCGTGCCGGGGCTGTCGCCACCGCCTCGGCCGAGGCGACGTCGAATGTCCAGACAGTGGCCTCGGCCACCGAGGAACTCAATGCCTCGGTCTCGGAGATCTCGCGTCAGGTCAACGAATGTTCGCGCATTGCCGGTGAAGCGGCAAGTCAGGCCAACTCGACCAATCAACTGGTCGAAGGGCTCTACAGTGCGGCCGACAAGATCGGTGCCGTGGTGCAATTGATCAACAATATTGCCGGCCAGACAAACCTGCTGGCGCTCAATGCCACGATTGAGGCAGCGCGCGCCGGGGACGCCGGCCGTGGCTTCGCGATCGTGGCATCCGAGGTGAAGAACCTCGCGACCCAGACCGGCAATGCGACCGACGAGATCGCCGGCCAGATCTCCGCAGTGCAAACAGCGACGTCAGAGGCTGTGGAAGCGATCCGCACCATCGCCGGCACCGTCACGCGCATCAATGAGATCGTGGGCTCAATCGCCTCGGCCGTGGTCGAGCAGGGGGCTGCGACACAGGAGATCGCGCGCAATGTCCAGGAAGCGGCCGACGGCACCAACCAGGTCAATGAGAACATCACCGGGGTCAACCAGGCAGCGGACATGACCGGGGTCGCGGCCAAACAGGTGCTCGATGCGGCGCGCGAACTCACCGATAAATCGGACGAGCTGCGCCGTCACGTGCAGCACTTCCTGGAAGGCGTCAAGAGTGCCTAGACGGCTGCGCGCCGAGACTGGCGGAAGCTGCGCAGGGCCTGGATCAGAATGAAGGCGATGAAGAACGCCAGCAGGATGCCCGGGAACCCATGGGGTCCGAACAGATCCATGGCCAGACCGCACACAATCGACCCGACCAATGCGCCCAGGCCCCAGACGGTGGAAAAGGCCGATGTGCCGGCGATGAGATCGGCGCCGCGAAAGCGATCGCCGAGTTCCGACAGGCTGACCGTATAGATTCCAAATCCGGCAGCACCCGTCACCAGCATCAACGGCCAGAGCCAGATCGTCGTGATGGCAAAAGGCAGTGCGGCGAGACCCAGGGCGGTCACGATGAAGCAGGCGATCATCGTCTTGCGCTTCGACGTGCGATCGGCGATCCAGCCGATCGGGATCTGGAAGAAGACATTGCCCAGCGACAAGGCGGTGATGGTATAGGCGGCCGCTTCCTTGCTCATCTCCATGTCGCGTGCATAAACCGGCAACAGCCCCAGCATCCCGCCATCGAACATGGCATGGACGCAGACGGCGGTCAGCAACAGCGGGGCCTTGGGCGCGAAGGCGAAGATCGAGACATGGGGATGGTCTTCCGTTCCACCGACATCCTTCGAGACCAACGAGATCGGTATCGTGGCGAGAAACAGGACCGTGGCACCGATGACAAAGGGCAGATAGCCCTCGATCCCCGTCCAGCCGGCAACCGCCGCACCGACACCGAAGGTGGCGGAGATGCAGGTCGCATAGATTCCAACCACGCGTCCCCGCGAGGCACCGGTGGCGTTGCTGAGGACCCAGGCTTCGCTCAACGCGAACAGGGTGGCGACGAAGATCCCTTGCAGCAGGCGGATCGGGAACCAGGCCCACAAGGTGGGAAATGTGGGGTAGAGCAGAAACAGCACACCGGTTGCCGTCGCCATGAAGATGGCGACGCGTTTTGGGCCGAAGGCATGCGACAGGCGCGGAATGATCAGCCCGGCAATCAGGATGCCGATCGGCGCCATTGCAGTGTTCAATCCGATCAGTGTCTCGCTGACCCCCCAGCTTTCCATGTTGAGTGAGAGCAGGGGAAACATCTCGCCCAGCGAGAACGCGAAGACGCAGACCGCGGCGCAGGCGGCAATCAGATTGCGCCAGTTGATGGTGTCATTGTCCGGGGAAGGGGTCACGCAATCGCTCCGCAGCCTTTGACCGTTCGAGGCCGGGACGCATCAGAAGCAATGGCCGATCGATCGAGGCCGGCAGACTGCCTGAAACCCGGGAGGCATGCCAGTGCAATGAATGCAGTGCTACCCAGACCGGATAGATGTTCTCCGACCCACAATTAATCATCGCTTCATCTGGTCCATGCCTCATGTGGGTTACAATCATCGTTTGCCGAGAGCTAGGGAGTTTCCTATCCTGCCGGCATGTTGTCAGTCGGCGAAGGGTGTCGGCGATAGAAGGACCGAAAATGGCCGGGTGTGCGCGATCATATCCAAGACCACGTATCCTGAGTCACATGGCCGCCTTTGTCATGGCGATGACGACGCTCCTTTGTCCCGGCCTCGGCATGGGTGGCGCGCGCGCTGAGGCGTGCAAGTTGCTCGTGGCGTCGGGCAATCCGGAGTACCCACCCTACCTTTGGCGCAATCCAGAGAATGAGCGCCAGTTGATCGGCGCCAATGCCGCGCTGATGGCGATGCTGTCGGCCGAGATCGGCATCCCGATCGAAGTTCGCTATATCGGTTCCTGGGCGCGCGTACAGGAAGAAATGAAGAACGGCCATATCGACCTCATCAGCGGCGCGTTCCTCACGACGGAGCGACTGGCTTATATGGACTACATCCATCCTACGATCGCGACGACACGCTCGGTCGTCATCACGATGCCCGACAGCGCCGTCAAGTATCGCCAAAGGTCGGATCTTGTCGGCCATCGCGGCGTCACTGTGATCAACAACAGCTTTGGCGAGGAATTCGATCAATATGCCAGGAAGAACCTGTCGATCGATGAGGTCTCCAAGCTCGAGAACGCGTTGCGGATGGTCGAAAACAGGCGGGCCGACTATCTCATCTATGAGGATGCGCCGGCACGGGCCATTGCCGCCCAACTCGGCATCGACGGGTTGATGGAAGCGCCTGACTCGATCAGCAATGAGGACCTCTATCTCACCTTGTCGCATCGCTCCGCCTGCAACAGCGGCGCCCTGCGCGGCATGATCGCGGAGGCGATGAACCGGTTCGCCGAAGAGAAGGTCATGGACCGATTGATTGCCGATGCCATCCAGCTCTGGCAGGCGCAATAAGCGCAACAGATTTTACCCAGCCATGCTGCCCGCCTGTTGAATACCGCCTGCCGCCTGCCGCATAACTCAGTCGAGTTCGGCCGCGGTCACATCGGGCGATTTGGTGCCGGCAATTTCCAGAATCATCTTTTGCCGCAGCGCACGGGCGAAATCTGCCCGCGTGTGGGCCGTGGCAACGAAGGCGCCGAAGCCGCCGATCACATCACTTTCATAGCGTTCGACCAGATAGGGCCGGCCGCTGGGACCGAGGAGGTCGCTGTTGAGGATGGCCAGGGCATTCACCGTGATGCCGGCAGCGACGGCCGCATCCCGGGCGAGCGGGGCCGGAAGCTGGCTGCGGTTGTCCGGATTGTCGCCTGATATATCGATCACGCGCCGCGTCGGCTGGCAGGGGCAGGCGCCGAGCAGCGCGGTCGCGAGGCTGATGGCATCGCCAAGCGCATTGTAGCTCTGTTGCGAACGCGGTGCGGCCAGCAGGGTTGCCGCAAATGCTTCAGCGCCGGCGCGGTCGCCTATGAGCATCCAGTCAACGACCAGGGTGGCGCCGCCAGGACTACCCCATTCGACCAGGGCGATCGCGATGCGGTCATGGCGTCCGCTCAGGACGGCCGACAGCACCTCGTCGCTGAGGAGGGCAGCGGCGATGCCTTCCTTCTGCAGTTGGAACTCGGCGGGATCGATGCTACCCGAGGCATCGACGGCCAGAACCAGGGCGAGATCGACCGGGGGCGCGGCGTCCTGGGCACTGGCGGCAGGGGTCAGCCAGGCAAGACACAGCAGGGCCGCCGCGGTCCTGATGTGAAGTTGGGAATCGGCCATCTCGCCCTCCCTTTTCAAGAAGCGCCATTGTGACCGCGAATGAGCTGTTTGTGCAGTGCCGGGAGAAGACCCAAGGGGCCTGTCAGCGCCCCAAAAGAAAATCGCCGGGCCACAAGGGCCCGGCAAGTTAAACAGGGAGGCTTTACGTCTGGGAGACGTAGGGTCCGAAGACCCCATCCGGGCATCGCGCCCGAATTCAGTGTGAAGCTATCGCTTCGAAACTCGCTTACCGGATCACTCTGTCTGCCAAATATGGCGCCATCATGACCGTATCAACCCCGTCGGGAACGTTACGCTCCGTATGTTGCTAAACTGCAACAGTGTGGCTGCCCGGCATAGGCGCAGAATAGAGGAATCGGCGGACCCTACCAGAGTCAAATTCACAGACGCGGCATGCAGCAGTTGCATACCAATAAAACATATCTGTCACAATTAGTTAGGAGATTGCTGCGGTGCCGAAGCCAAGGGCGAGCCAATCCGCCGCAGGGCATGGGATTGCACTTTTCGCGGGTCTCTGACAGCGCTCCCATTGTGGCATTCCTGAATTCTCTAGCGAGTCGGCAGAGTTTTTGGTTCGCGACGCCTATGTCGCGACTGCGCAGAAATGCCTGATTTTGCTGCACCGCACAGCCTTTTTATCGAGCAAGCTTGGTGAAGCGGGAAATGGTTGCGCCGTGGTTCGGAGACCCTATTTAAGAGGGATCGATCCGTCCCGGAGCCTCGCCCCGCCATGATTTATCTTGTTGCGCTGATCCTCCCGCCGCTGGCCCTCCTGCTCTACGGGAAGGTGTTCCAGGCGGTCTTCAACCTGCTGCTTTATGTGCTCGCATGGGTCGCTTTCTTTGCGAGCCTGTTGTTCGGCGGTTCGGCTGGATTCGTGCTGTGGCTGATCGCGGCGCTGCACGCCATCTTCGTGGTCAACGATGTGAAGAAGAATGCGCGGACAGCGGCCTTCCTGGCCGGGGGAGTTCGGTCCAGCCGGGACTAGGCAGTCTTACGACTGCATCTTGCCTTCGGCGACCTTCCGCAGCAGGAAGTCGCGGAAGACCTGGATACGCTTCGAATTCCGCAGTTCTTCCGGATAGACGAAATAGGCGTCGATGCGCGGACCTTGCAATTCGGGCAGCACCCGGACCAGGCTCGCCCCTTCCGTCACCATGAATTCCGGCAGGCTGGCAAGGCCGAGACCACTCTGCACGGCGCGCAGGATGGCATAGACCGAGTTTACCTTCAGGATCGGGCGGCGCGGCTTGTCCTTCTTGGTGCCGGCGCGCAGCAGCCAATCGATATCCTCGACCGGCGGACGCATGTCGTTGCCATAGACGATCACCCGGTGCTGGTCGATATCCTCCGGCACCTTGGGAATGCCATGGCGCTTAAGATAGGAGGGCGCTGCATAGATATTGAGATGCACCGTCATCAGATGACGCTGGATCAGCTCCGGCTGGCGCGGCGGCGCCATGCGGATGGCAACGTCGGCCTCGCGCATGGAGAGGTCGAGCTCGCGATCCTCAAGCACCAGATCCACATCAACATCGGGATATAGATCGATGAATTCGAGCAGCACCGGAGTGAGCCAGGACGAGCCGAAGGCCTGGGTCGCCGTCACCTTCAACTGGCCCTTGGGCCGATCTTTCGATTCGGCCAGCTGCGCTTCCGCCATGGCGAGTTTCGAGAATACTTCATGGGCAGTGCGATAGAGCAATTCGCCTTGCTCGGTGAGGATGAGTCCGCGGGCATGGCGGTGGAAGAGCGCCACATTGAGGCTCTCCTCCAGAGACGATATCTGCCGCGACACCGCCGACTGGCTGAGATTGAGCACCTCACCGGCATGCGTGAAAGAGCCGGCTTCGGCCACGGCATGAAAAATCCTCAGCTTGTCCCAATCCATCGCCATCTGCCTTCGCTGGACACCGCTTTGCGATGCCAGCTCCCCTTTCCAACAGCGTTACGCAGCACCCCCGGTGATGCGGCAGCCGGTTCTACTCCGCGGCTTGCGCGGTCTCATGTTCATGGGCGGCGATGAATCGCTCGGCTTCGAGCGCTGCCATGCAACCCATGCCGGCGGCGGTGACCGCCTGGCGGAACACCTTGTCCTTGACGTCGCCGGCGGCAAAAACGCCCGGTACATTGGTGGCCGTGCTGTCAGGCTTGGTGATGAGGTAGCCTTCCGCATCCAGCTCAAGCTTGCCCTTGAAGAGAGAGGTGGCCGGGCTGTGCCCGATGGCGACGAAGAAGCCGTCGGCGGGGATGGTGGTGACCTCGCCGGTCAGCACGTTCTTCACCTTGACGCCGGTCACGCCCAAGGGATCCGTATCCCCCAGCACTTCCTCGACCACGCTGTTCCACACGACGTTGATCTTGGGGTTTCGGAACAAGCGATCCTGCATGATCTTCTCGGCGCGGAAATGATCGCGGCGATGGATCATCGTCACCTTGGTGGCGTGGTTGGTGAGATAGATCGCTTCTTCGACCGCGGTATTGCCGCCACCGACGATCACGACTTCCTTTTCGCGGAAGAAGAAACCGTCGCAGGTAGCGCAGGCCGAGACGCCGAATCCCTGGAATTTCTTCTCGGACTCCAGCCCCAGCCAGCGCGCCTGGGCGCCGGTCGCAATGATCAGTGTTTCAGCGACATAGACATCGCCGGATCGCCGGTGCAGCGGAACGGCCGCCGGCTGAAATCGATGTCGAGGATGGTGTCGAAAATGGTGCGCGTGCCGACATGCTCGGCCTGCTTGCGCATCTGCTCCATCAGCCACGGACCCTGGATGACGTCGGCAAAGCCGGGGAAATTCTCGACATCGGTGGTGATGGTCATCTGCCCGCCCGGCTGCATGCCCTGGACCAGGATCGGTTTCAGATTGGCGCGCGCGGTGTAGATCGCGGCGGTATAGCCGGCGGGGCCGGAACCGATGATGAGGGCCTTGGTCTTGATTTCCTGGGGCATGACAGGTCGTTCCTTGGGTGAAGACGGCCGAACCGCCCCATTTCCGGGCCAGACTCGGGCAGCAATCGATATGATTGTTAAAGAATAGGGATGGGCGACCTTGAATCCAAGCCATGCAATTGTGGCATACGGGTAAAAACCGGCCCGTCAGCGATAGGAATTCCGCCAGTTCGAGCTATGTCATTGGCATTAAAGGCTGCATCGAACAGGGCGGATTTTATCGATCTCAGAAATCGATCCCTGGCACCTCACCGCACGAAACGCCAGAACACCCGGAACTTGATCTCGCACTGGCGAAATGAAATTACCTGCAATATAGTTGCGTCATCTGGTTCGAATCGAGGGGATCGTTACATGCGGCGCGCAAAGCTCGACAAGATCGACCTGAAAATCCTGGCCGATCTGCAGGCCGATGGCCGCATGACCAATGTCGACCTTGCCAAGCGCGCCGGGATCTCGGCCCCGCCTTGCCTGCGCCGTGTCCGCGCCCTTGAAAAAGCTGGCTTTCTCAAAGGTTACCATGCCGACGTCAATGCCGAGGCTTTGGGCTTTGGCGTCACTGTCTTCGCCCAGGTCGGTCTTTCCAGCCAAGCCGAGAACGACCTCAAGGCCTTCGAGGCGCGGGTCCTGACCTGGCCGCAGGTGCGTGAATGCCACATGCTGGCCGGCGAAACCGATTTCCTGCTGAAAATCGTGGCGCATGACTGGGATTCCTATCAGCGCTTCCTGACGACCTGCCTCACCGCGGCGCCCAATGTCAGCCACGTCAAATCGGCGCTGGCCATCCGCACCGGCAAGAACCAGCCCGGTGTGCCGATCGACGTCGAGGGCGGCGAGGAGCCGAAAGGCGAAGATATCTAGCCTTTCCGGGGGGATCAGGCGCGATACTCGAAGCCGAACTCGGCCGGTTGCTGGTTGCCCCGAAAAATGGCGCCGAGATCGACCAGGCTGCCGTCGGGCAAGGCTGCCTGTGTATGGCAATCGATTCCCTGCAGCAGTTTCACGTCGCAACCGTCGATAAAGAGATCGGCGAAACGCAACACCCAGCTGCGCTTGGGTGCCGGCGGCAGGGCTGCCAGCGAGGCAGCAAGGGCCGGTCCGGCACTGCACCGCGTCACCCGTGGGTCAGCCATGATGTCCATTGCCATTGCCATGAAACGCTCCACTCTCTCTCTTGGCGCGCCTTTCAGCGGCGCCGTCTCCACGACTTGATTCATTAGTGGCGGCGAGGGGGTATTGGGTTTGTGATGCTGTTCACAGTCATGCGCGGTCGCCTGGAGCCTGGTCCGGCTGATCCGAGCGCTGCAGAGGGGAGGGGGAAGAACCTTGACGATCTGGAGCTCGCTGGTCAGTGGCATTGCGGCCCGCTTGTCCGGGCATTCGTCAGCCGTTGGCTTTTTGCCCCTGCTTGAGAATCTTCCCGGAGAGATGCTGATGCCCTGCGTTGAGCGGAATGCCTTGCTGCCGGTACAGCGCTATTGGCCGGCTGCCGGCAGCGGCGATGCGCTCGGGCAGACGCTGGCGACGCTCGATGCCCAGCTCGATATCGGCTGGCGGCAAAATCCCAACTACCGCGCCAATCCGCCCAGCGCCGGCTTTCTCGACAATTACGGCTATCTCGAATGCGCCGGGCCCGAGGCACCGGTCCGCACGGTCAATTTGCGCCTGGGCTTGCTGCTGCTGGGACCGGCGACGCTTTATCCGCCCCACCAGCATCCGGCCGAGGAGATCTATCTGCCTTTGGGGCCGGGTCGCTGGTGGCGCGCCGGTGATTCCTGGCGCGAGCTCAAGGCGGGCGCCGTCATCCACCACCCGCCCCTGTGCGGCCACGCCACGCAAAGTGGTGCCGAGCCATTGGCGGCGATCTATCTGTGGCGCGGCGAGATTGCGCGCGCGGCGGAGATCGTCTGATCGGTCAGCGCCCTTCGCGGCGCCAGGCAGCGAGCACGAAGCCGATGGCGATGATGAGGGCCGCCCAGGGCGGCAGCATCGGCGCCTGACTGACGCCCGTCACCACATAATCCTCGTTGCGCGTCAGGCCGAACCAGCCATTGCCGGACCGGTCGCCCTTTTTGCCGACGCGGCGCAGATCGGGCAAGTCATTGCCCGGCAGCACGGCAACACCGCCGCCCGATGCGGTGAGGAGCGACTGCAGTGGCTGAGCGCTGGCGCGGGGATCGTTGAACTCCTTGGAATTGATCTCGCCCAAGGCAGCGAAGGCATCGCGAGTGCCATCGCTGACGCGATAAAGACCCTGGTCCACGGCCGGCAGTGACGCCGTGGCGCGACCACGGCCGATGTCTCGGAGGCGCGCGGTTTCCGTGCGGCCATCTGGCCGGGTCACTGTGACATCGATTTCCTGAGCGCTGAGGCTGCGGCGCTCGATCTCGAGCTTCCCGTCGATCGCGGTTGCGCGCAGATCCTCTTCCTCCAGATCCGGCTCCTGCATCAGCCAGTGCGCCGTGCGACGGACCAGTTCGGCCTGCGGCCCACCGCCCTCGAATCCTTTCGACCACAGCCAGAGATGATCGGAGAGAATCTGTGCCACGCGTCCTTCGCCGACACGCTGCAGCACCAGCAGCGGCAGATCGTTGGCACCGTTCATCAGCACTTCGCCGTCCTGGTTGATGGTGACCAGCTGGCGGAACCAGCGGCCCCAGGTGGGTGCCGCATTGAGATCGGCGAGGAGGTCGGCCGTCACGGGATGGCGCTTGCCCATCTCGCTCACGCTCGGCTTGAAACCCTGGGCGAGGATATCGCCGGTCGGCATCGCCGCGAAGATCGACGCCATCGGCGTGCGATAAAGACTAAACTGGCCGGCAGAGCGTGGCCCGGCGGCTTCCAAGACGGCGCCACCACCGGCGACATAGTCGGCGATGTGCTGGAAGTACTCATCCGGCAGGATGCCGAGGTGCTCGAACCGATCGAAGATGATGAGGTCGAATTCCTTGAGCTTGATGTCAAATAGCTCGTCAATCGGAAAGGCGATGAGCGCCAATTCGTTGATTGGGGTCGCATCCTGCTTGTTGGGTGGGCGCAGGATGGTGAAGTGGATGAGGCTGACCGATGGATCGGATTTGAGGAGGTTGCGCCAGGCGCGCTCGCCAGGATAGGGCTCGCCGGAGATGAGCAGTACCTTCAACTCGTCACGCACACCATTCACTGAAAGGACAGCGCGGTTGTTGAGGCGGGTCAGTTCCGAGGGACCGTCATCGGTCTCGATCTCGAATACCGTCTGCCCGCCATGTTCGAGGTCGAGCGACAATGTCGTCTCGCGCCCGGTCACGACCGGCACCGGCGGCAAAGGAACACCATCGCGCTTGATGCGGATCGTCGTCGCGGCCCCGGCATTGCGCCCTAGGTCGTCGACGCGCAACTTCACCTCGACCGGCTTGCCGACCAGGCCGAAACTCGGCGCTTCGACCAGTTCGATGCGGCGGTCGCCGGTGCGCGGATCGCCGGTCAGCAGCAGATGGATGGGGGCATCGATGCCAAGATCGGTGAGCGCGTTGGGCACGTCATGGATCTGTCCATCCGAGACGATGACGAGGCCGGCGATGCGGGCCAAGGGCAGATCCGCCATCCCGCGCCGCAGCGCCTCGAACAGCAGCGTGCCTTTCTCCGCCGTATCGGGTCCGGCGCCGCCTTCGATCACCTTGACTTCAAGATCGTCGATCTTGCCAAGCTTGTCCTTGAGGAGGGCGAGGCCGCGCGCGGCCTGCGCATCCCGTTCGTCGATCGTCTGCGAAGGCGAGCGATCGACCAGGACGATGGCGATGTCCTTCTGATAGGCGCGCTTCTCCTGCACCATGCTGGGATCGAGCAGCGCCAGCAGGATGGTGAGGACTGCCAGCAGCCGCAAGAAGGCCCCCCGCGCCCGACGCCACAGCGACAGCAGGAACAGGGACGCAAACAGGATGGCGAAGGCCGCCATGATCCAGTCCGGCAAGAGCGGGTTGAGGACAACCGAGAGTCCATCCCAGGAGAAGGCCGGCATCATTGCCCCAGCCTTTCCAGGATCGCCGGCACATGGACCTGGTCTTCCTTGTACTTGCCGGTGAGCGCATACATCACCAGATTGACGCCGAAGCGATAGGCGAACTCGCGTTGCCGCTCGCCGCCGGGTGTTACCGGGAACAGCGGTTGCCCGTAATCATCCATCGCCCAGGCCGAGGCATAGTCGTTGCTCCCCACGATGACCGAGGCAACGCCGTCATTGACGCGGCTTTGCGAATTCTCGACCCAAAGCGTGCCGCCGACCCAGCGCCCGGGAAAATCCTTGAGCAGATAGAAGGAGCGCGTCAGCACATGGTCGGCTGCGACCGGTGCCAGCGGCGGAATTTCGAGGCCGCCGGTGATTTCCTGCAGGCGCATGGCGCCTGGCCCGAGGCCGCCGGTAATTCCGACGACGTTCTGATCGGCCGTATCGAACAGGATCATGCCGCCGCCGGCGAGATAGCGATTGATTTCGGTGATCGCCCGGTCACCCAGGGCCTGACTTGATCCGGCAATCGGCCAATAGAGGATGGGGTAGAAATCGAGCGTGTCGACATTGAGGTCGACACCGACCGGCTCGCCCATGTCGGCCGAGGTCCGCTCCAGCAGCCTGTTGGTCAGCCCGAAGAGGCCGGCGCGGCTGGTGGCGTCGACATTGGGAATACCGGTGCGAACATAGGCGAGATGCGTGGTCTCGGCGGCGGCGATGATTTCCTCATCGCTCATCGGCTGTACCACGTCCTGCGCCCGGACCTGCGGGACCGTGGCGATCAGGCTGAACGCTACCAGCAGGGCCATGCTGGCGGCCTTGGCAGCCTGCCCCAGAGCCGCGCCGCGACCACCCCGGCTGAGCAGGCCGCGCATATAGAGGCCGATCAGACAATCCCCGGCGAGCAGCAATGCCGCCAGGAGCAGCAGCCAAGGTTTCCAGTCGATCGCCGTCGACCGCGCCAACGGCTCGGTCGGCAAGCTGATCGGGCTCACAGCGGGCAATGTCGCCGTAAGATTGAGCGCTCGGCGAGCCTGCTGCGCCCCATAGAGGCCGGGCGGGTGCAGCGGTCCAGTGCGCTGCTCCTTGAAGTCCTCTGGGGAGAGCGGCGTGATGCTGGTCGGTGCCACCACGAGGCGGCCATAGCCGTCGAGCAACTGACTGGGCGGCAAGGGTGTCGCCTTATCCTGGCCGCTGTTGGGCACGCCGGCCGCCAGCAACAAGAGGCGGTTGAGCATCTCGACATACAATCCCGAGAGCGCAAGGTTCGACCAGGCCGTGTTGGCGCTGACATGGAAGAGAACGATATAGCCTTCGCCGCGCTTGGTTCCGGTGACCAGCGGGGTACCATCGCTGAGCCTTGCCCAGGTGCGGCTACCAAGATCGATGTCTGGCTGTGCCAGGACCTGGCGATTGACCGTCACATCCTTGGGCGTTGCCAGGCCGACAAAAGGCGAGGCCGTGGGGAAGGGCGCTAGGCTCGCCGGCGCCGACCAGCTGAGCGCACCGCCCAGCACGCGGTCCCCCTGACGCAAGCGCACCGGCAGCAGATTGTCGTCGCCGGCGGCGAGGGCCAGGCGTTCGCCGGCAAAGCGGATGAGCATGCCACCGGCTTCAACCCAGGCGGCAAGGCTCACCCGGTCACTGTCGCTGATATTGCTGCCATCGGGCAGGATCATCACCGCAAGCGGTTGCTTTGCCAAGGTACTGACATTGCCGACGCGCAATTCGTTGAAGGGCTGCATGGCGCGTTCGACGTAATAGAGTTCGCCCAGCAGCGGCTGGCGCGCTGCCGTCGCGTTATCCGTGATAACACCGATCGGCTTCGATCCGGCGGCGTCATCCAGCAGCACGATGCCGCCGGCATGACCCGATTCGGCGTCACCCGATTGCTGAAGCGCAATCGCGCCAACGCGGCCGCGCAGTTCAAGCGGCAGCTCGATCTTCGCCTCGACCGCATTCTGGTTGGCGGCAAAGCGCGCGGTGGCGAGGCTGATGGTGCGGCCCTCGGCATCGAGAACACGCAGACCGACGGCCTGCGAAGCGCCCACCATGGCGCGTTCGACCTGCAGGTTCAGCCCACCGGCATCGACCTTGGCGGGGCGCAGGATGAGGGGCAGATCGCGCGGCCCCACGATCCGCAAGGCACCGAGCGTGCCAAGTTGCGCCGCCAGTGTCTTGTCGCTGTCGCCACCGGTGGTGCCGTCGCTCAGCCAGGTGATGTTGAGATCCTGGCCAAGAGCACCGTTCTCGGCCATCTGCCGCAGCATGGTTTCCACCAGATCGCGCCGGTTCGTCCAGGGCTGGGGGACGAGATTGGCGATGGCTGCCTTGGCCTGCGCCGGCGCGAGGCTGTCAGGCGGAGTAAGCGCGGCCTGACCCAGCGCCGGTGCCGTCGGTACCAGCAAGACCGTGCGACCTTCGCGATCGGCCTGGTCGATCAGGTTTTCCGCCATCAAGCTGGTCTGGCTCCAATGGGGGGCCGCGGCCCAGCCATTGTCGACTACCAGCAGCATCGATCCTGGCCGGCTCAGATTCTCGCCGGCATTCCAGACCGGATGCGACAAGGCGGCGATGATCAAGGCGGCGATCGAGACGCGCAACAGGATCAGCCACCACGGCGTCCGATGCGGCGTTTCTTCCTTGGGGATGAGGCCGAACAGAAGTCGGATAGCGGGAAAATGAATGCGCTTGGGGCTGGGCGGGGTCAGGCGCAGCAGCCACCACAGGATCGGCAGGGCGATGAAGGCCGCCAGCAGCCCCGGAACAAGAATGCTGAGATTGCCAAAATTCATCGGCGCAACCTGCGATCTGCAGCGAGCCATTGATAGAGGGCAATGACGGAGGCTGCGGGTGCGCTGTCGGTCACATGCACGGTCATGCTCCAGCCGGCATGGCGGGCGAGATCCCGCAGCGCTTGCTGATGGGCGACCAGACGTTCGACATATTGCTCGCGCACGGCTTCGGCGCGACTCATCAGCATGTCGCCTTCCTGTTCCAATCCCTCGAAGCGCACGCGCCCGGTAAAGGGCATCGCCTGCTCGGCCGGGTCCAGCACCTGCAACAGATGGCCATGGATGTTGCGTCCGGCAAAACGCGCGATGACGCGCTGCAATTCGTCAAGCGGCGAGAGGAAATCGCTGATGAGGAGGGCATGGGAATGCGCCGGCAGATCGGCCGGCGGCGGCAGGCTTGCGGCCTGAGCCGGTGTCCGGGCATCGATAAAGAGTTGCTCGGCAAGCCGCTCGGTCACGTTGCGCCCGGCGCTCGGTGGTACGGCATGGCCAAGGAGGCCCACACGTTCGCCGGCGCGCGCGAGTACGCTAGCAACAGCGAGGCCCAGCACCTGCGCGCGCTCGGCCTTGGTCGCGAGGTCGCGGCGGCTGGCATAGACCATGGAGGGCGAGAGATCGCACCACAGATAAACGCTTTGCGAGGCAGACCATTCCAACTGGCGCAGATAGAGCCGGTCGGTCTTTGCCGAGGCGCGCCAATCGAGCCGCTTCAGTTCGTCGCCGGGGTAATAGTTGCGGTATTGCCAGAACACCTCGCCGGGACCCGTGCGCCGGCGGCCGTGAACACCCTGTTCGACGGTCGCTGCAATGCGTTCCGCCGCCAACAGCAAGGGCGGCAGGCGCTCTGCGACCGCCGCCGCTTCCGCCTTGTTGCGGTCCCGGTCGCGGGTGTCTTTGAGCGTCTGGGCGATGGTCGTTGCGGCCACGCGGATGCTCAGCCCAATTGCCCGATCAAGCGATCGATGATGTTGCCCAGCGTCACACCTTCGGCCCGCGCGCCGTAATTGAGCGCGATGCGATGGCGCAGCACCGGATGCGCCAATGCAGCGACATCGTCGATCGACGGGCTGAAGCGACCCTGCAGCAAGGCCCGCGCTCGGCTTGCCAGCATCAGGGCCTGGCCAGCCCGCGGCCCCGGACCCCAGGCAAGGTTCTTCTTCACATCCTCGATGTCACTGCTTTCGGGACGACCGGCGCGCACCAGCCGCAGGATGGCCTCGACCACCTTGTCGCCGATGGGGATGCGTCGCACGAGGCGCTGCGCTGCCATCAATTCGGCGGCGCTCAGCACGGTGGCGGCTTCGGCATCGACCGAGCCGGTGGTGACGATCAGCATCTGCCGTTCGGCGTCCAGGCTCGGGTAATGCACGTCGATCTGCAGCAGGAAACGGTCGAGCTGGGCTTCGGGCAGCGGATAGGTGCCTTCCTGCTCCAGCGGGTTCTGGGTCGCCAGCACATGGAAGGGCTGCGGCAGCGGATAGGTGTGGCCGCCGACCGAGACCTTGTGCTCCTGCATCGCCTGCAGCAGCGCCGATTGGGTACGCGGGCTGGCGCGGTTGATTTCGTCGGCCATCAGCAACTGGCTGAAGACCGGTCCCTCGATGAAGCGGAAGGCGCGCTTGCCGGTATCGCTCTCCTCGAGCACTTCGGAGCCGATGATGTCGGCTGGCATGAGATCGGGAGTGCATTGCACGCGCTTGGCATCCAGCCCCAGGACCTTGCCCAGGCAATCCACCAGCCGCGTCTTGGCCAGGCCCGGCACGCCGATCAGCAGCACATGGCCGCCGGCCAGCAGGCTGATCATCGATTGTTCGACAGTCTCCTCCTGACCGAAGATGATCTGGCCGATATTCGTCTTCACCCGGGCCAGGCGACCTGAAAGCGTCTCGATTTCCGCGCCGAGATCGCCTCCCTGGGGCGCGGCACCGGCTGGAAATCCGCTGACCGGCCCGGTGGATGCTGTTTCAGTGGTTGCCAAGACGGCCTCCTTGCACTCGTATGATTATGACTTATCTTTAGATTTCAGAAGCGTAGCGCCAGGCAAGGGGCGATGTCCAACCACGATTTGAATTCACCTGATTTCAGCATGTTGCCCTCCTGCGGCGATTTCGATTTTCGCATCGCCCGGGACGGCACCTGGTTTTACCGCGGTTCGCCGATCGGACGTAAATCCTTGGTGCGCCTATTTTCCACGGTATTGCGGCGAGAAAATGACGGATCCTATTGGCTTGTTACACCGGTCGAACGTGGCCGGATCACCGTCGACGACGCCCCCTTCGTCGCCGTGGAGATGACTGTGACAGGCGCTGGCCAGGACCAGAAGCTGGCCTTTCGCACAAATGTCGAGGATTGGGTGACCGCCGATGCCGACCATCCGATTCGCATCGACCTTGCCGAGGGCGATCAGCCATCGCCCTATATAAGGGTGCGCGGCGCCTTGGATGCGCTGATCAGCCGTCCGGTCTTCTATCAACTGGTCGATCTCGCCGAGACGAAGGGCGCGGAACTGGGCGTCTGGAGCGGCGGCAGCTATTTTCCGCTCGGCCAGGTCGAGACCGCCTGATGCCACGGGACCTCGTCATCGACCGCTTCCGCGGTATCCTTCCGGGCCGCCGCTTCGCCCCCAAAGTCAGCAGCCGCGTGGCGACGACGATCTCAATCCCGAGATGAAACCGGATATGGCCGGCCTGACACTGAAGCAGGCCGCCGTCCTGGTGCCGCTGGTCGACCGGCCGGAAGGAATGACAGTCCTCCTCACCAAGCGCACCGATCATCTTCATGACCATGCCGGCCAGATCAGTTTTCCCGGCGGCCGCATCGATCCGGAGGATGCCGACGCCATCGCCGCCGCCTTGCGCGAGACGGAGGAGGAGACGGGGCTGGACCGCGCCCATATCGATCTCATCGGCCAGCTCGACATCTATGTGACGCGGACCGGTTTTGAGGTGACTCCGATTGTGGGGCTGGTAAGGCCCGGTTTCACCCTCAGTCCGGACACCTTCGAAGTGGCCGAGATCTTCGAGGTGCCGTTGTCCTTCTTTCTGGCACCGGACAGTCGCCGCATGGAAAGCCGCGTCTGGCAAGGCCGCACGCGCTATTTCTACGTCTATCCCTATGGCGACTATTACATCTGGGGCGCGACCGCCGGCATGCTCAACAACCTGGCCGAGATTCTCGGCGCCGGTCCCGCCCCAAAGGGGAAATTCGACACGGCCCTGAAGGGGACATGATGCGCGCGTTTCTCGAGGTAATCATTCCGCTGGCGTTGCCGGCGTTGCTCTACTGGCTTTACCTCAAGTTCCAGGAGCGGCGTGGCATCACCGTGCGCGAGGTTCCGCTCTCCTGGCTCGCGGTTCTTGGCGTCATCCTGCTGCTGATCGTGCTGGGGGCGGGGTGGCTTGCCAGCAGCGAACCGCCCACCGGAAAATATGTCCCGCCCAAGGTGGTCGATGGCGTCGTGGTGCCCGGTCACTTCGAATAGGTGATTTTGCGGTGCCGGGGTCGATTATCTAAGCTTCCTTGATAATGTTTATGAACAAGCCGGCGATTGTGCCCGTGGCCGCCTATGCGATGCTGATCGATAAAATGGCGGAAAGCGCCGGGACCGCGGCATCAATGGCACGGATCGGCGATGGCAACAGGGGCTGTGATTTATGGGTCGACTGACCACCCACGTCCTCGACACGGCGCATGGCGTGCCGGGTGCGGCGATGCGCCTGGAACTCTATCGCCTGGGAGCGGAGCGTGTCCTGGTGGCGCAGACCATCACCAATGCCGACGGCCGCTGCGACCGCCCCCTGCTGGAAGATGCGGCGCTGACGGCTGCTACCTATGAACTGGTCTTCCATGCCGGGGACTATTTCGCCGGCCGCGGTCTCGACCTGCCGCAACCGCGCTTTGTCGACATCGTGACCTTGCGGTTCGGGGTGAGCGATCCCACGCAGCATTATCACGTGCCGCTGCTGGTCTCACCCTTTGCCTATTCCACCTATCGCGGCTCTTAGGGCATGGCCATCCGTTATCTCCTAGGGCCTGACATGCGATCTGTGGAGCCGGCTTCACCGACCGAGACGGTACTCGACCATCTGCGGCGCGAGCAACATCGCCCCGGCACCAAGGAAGGCTGCGCTGAAGGCGATTGCGGCGCCTGTACTGTGGTGATCGCCGATCTTCAGGATGGTGCCTTGCGCTATCGCGCGGTGAATGCCTGCATCCAGTTTGTTGGCACTCTGCATGGCAAGCAAATCATCACGGTGGAGGATCTGCAGGCCGAGGATGGTAGCCTGCACCCGGTCCAGCAGGCGATGGTCCAGGCACATGGTTCGCAATGCGGTTTCTGCACCCCCGGCATCGTCATGTCGCTCTTTGCGCAGTACCGGAATGCGGCGACCTTCGATGACCAGGAGACGACCGACGCGCTCGCCGGCAATCTTTGTCGCTGCACCGGTTATGGACCAATTCTGGCGGCGGCGAAAATCGCGCTGAAAAATCGTAAGCCGGACCAGTTTGACGTCCGTGCCAGCGAGACCATTGCGCAGTTGCAAGCGATGGCGGATGGAACCACCGACAATCCCGGCTATTTCGCCCCGCGCAGCAGCGATGAATTGGCGTCGCTTTACCAGAGGAATCCTTCCGCCACGTTGGTCGCCGGCGGGACCGATGTCGGCCTGTGGGTCACCAAGCAACGTCGCCAGCTCGACCCGGTGATCTCATTGGCCGAGGTCGCGGATCTGCAAAGCATCGATGAGACGGCTTCGGAAATCGTCATCGGTGCTGGTGTTACTTATGCGCAACTGCTGCCGGTCGTGGCGCCGCATTGGCCGGATTTTGCCGAGATCATCCGCAGGTTGGGCTCCGCCCAGATCCGCAATGTCGCAACGGTCGGCGGCAACATCGCCAACGGCTCGCCGATCGGTGATGGTGCGCCCTGCCTGATAGCGCTTGGCGCCACACTGATGTTGCGCCGGGGAGATGCGCGCCGGGAGATGCCGCTGCAGGACTTCTTCCTTGCCTATGGCAAGCAGGACCGCCAGCCCGGCGAATTTGTCGAAGCGATCCGCCTCCCCAAGCCGGAAGCTGGCTGGGAGTTCCGCGCCTACAAGATTTCCAAGCGCTTCGATCAGGACATCTCGGCCTTGCTTGGCGCCTTTCACGTCAAGATCGAGGATGGCAAAGTCGTGGATATCCGCATCGCCTTTGGCGGCATGGCGGCCGTTCCGAAGCGGGCTGCCGCCGTCGAAACCACCTTGCGCGGCCAGACCTGGAGCGCGGCCACGATCGACAAAGTCGCGACTCTGTTCGCGCAGGACTATCAGCCGATCGCTGACATGCGGGCAAGTGCCGCCTATCGCGGCAAGGTCGCTGCCAATCTCTTGCGCAAATGCTTCATTGAACTCAGCGATTCTGTTGCCGAGACGCGGGTCACCTTTGCCGGCAGGCATGCCCATGGCTAGCGCGGCGGACCAAATCTCGGGCGGCGTGGGCGAAGCGCGGGCGCATGATTCCGCCGTGAAGCATGTGACCGGCACGGCCCGCTATGTCGACGATCTGCCGGAACCGGCCCGCACGCTGCAACTCTATGCCTTTCCCGCGGATCGCGCCCATGCGCGTGTGACAAGGCTGGAGCTTGCGCGCGTGCGTGCAGCCCCAGGGGTCGCCTGTGTTCTCAGCGCTGCCGACATACCGGGCACAAACGATATCAGTCCGATCCACGCCCATGACGATCCATTGCTCTGTGCGGGCGAGGTCATGTTCTGGGGACAGCCATTGTTCTGTGTCGCCGCCGAGACGGTGGCTGAGGCGCGTGCAGCCGCCGCCTTGGCGGAAATCGACTACGAGGATCTTCCGGCCATTCTCACCATCGAGGACGCCCTCGCGGCGAAAAGTTTCGTGCTCGATGATCAGCGCCTGCGCAAGGGCGATGCCGCGTCTGCCATCGCGGCCGCACCGCATCGGCTTGCTGGCCGCTTCCGTCACGGCGGGCAGGATCATTTCTATCTGGAAGGGCAAGTGTCGCTCGCAATCCCGACCGAAGATGGCGATGTGCATATCCATTGCTCGACGCAGCATCCCACAGAAGTGCAGATGAATGTGGCGCAGGTGCTCGGCCGCCCCGCCAATGCGGTCACGGTCGAGGTGCGGCGCATGGGCGGCGGCTTCGGCGGCAAGGAATCGCAGGCGACGCAATGGGCGGCGCTCGCGGCACTGGTGGCGGTCAAGACCGGCCGTGCGGCCAAGTTCCGCCTCGACCGCGATGACGACATGATCATGACGGGCAAGCGCCATGATTTCATCATCGATTGGCAGGTTGGCTTCAATGATCACGGCGTCATTCAAGGGATCGATTTTGTTCATGCCGCCCGCGCCGGCTTTTCCGCCGATCTCAGCGGCGCCATCGCCGACCGCGCCATGTTCCATGCGGACAATGCCTATTATCTCGACCACGCGCATATCCTCTCGCATCGCTGCAAGACGCACACGGTGTCGAACACCGCCTTCCGCGGCTTCGGCGGGCCGCAGGGCATGCTGGGGATCGAGGAAGTGATCGATGCCATCTCGCGGCATCTGGGCATGGATCCGCTTGATGTCCGCAAGGTCAATTTCTATGACCGAGGCAGCCGCAACATCACGCCCTATCACATGGTGGTCGAAGACAGCATCATCGGCGACCTGGTGGCGGAACTGGAGCTGAGCAGCGATTACCGGGCGCGGCGCCGCGAGATATCGAAACAGAATGCTGCACCGAGGAATTCCAGGTCGATCTTTATCGCATCAAGATTTCCGCGACGCATACCGGCAAGGTGCCCAATACCTCCGCCACGGCGGCGTCCTCCGGGTCGGACATGAACGGCAAGGCGGCACAGGCGGCAGCGCTGACCTTGAAGGATCGACTCATTGAATTCGCCGCGCGGCATTTCCAGGTGGCAAGGTCCGATGTCGCCTTCCTGCCCAACCGCATCCGGGCCGGGGCGCAGGAAATCAGCTTCGATGCGCTGGTGAAGCTCGCCTATCTCGACCGGGTGCAATTGTCGGCGACCGGCTTCTACAAGACGCCGAAAATCCATTACGACCGCAAGACGTCAACCGGACGGCCCTTCTTTTACTTCGCCTATGGCGCAGCCGTGAGCGAAGTCGCCGTCGACACGCTGACCGGCGAGTACCGCGTGACGCGGGTCGATATCCTCCACGATGTCGGCCGCTCGCTCAATCCGGCGGTGGATCTGGGGCAGATCGAGGGCGGCTTTATCCAGGGCATGGGCTGGCTCACGACGGAGGAATTGTGGTGGGACGATCAGGGCCGTCTTCGGACCCATGCCCCCAGCACCTACAAGATCCCGACCATGAGCGACCGGCCGCCGGATTTTCGCGTCAAGCTGCAGGACTTCGCCGAGAATATCGAGGACTCGATCCATCGTTCCAAGGCGGTGGGCGAGCCGCCCTTGATGCTGGCGATCTCGGTCTTCCGCGCCCTCTCCGATGCCATCGCCAGCCTTGCCGATCATCGCCATTTGCCGGCCCTGGACGCCCCGGCGACACCGGAACGTGTCCTCGCAGCAATCGACGAGCTGCGGGCGAGGATCGCATGACCGGCCGCCCAGCAGATCCGGTCCTTGCCGCTGCGCATGCATTCGCGCTGGCGGGGAAACCAGCCGTGCTGGTCACCATCGCTGCCGCCAAGGGCTCGACACCGCGCGTGCCGGGCACCCGCATGCTGGTTGATGCCGACAAAATCGTCGGCTCGGTGGGCGGCGGGCAATTGGAATTCGACATCATCGCCGGGGCCCGCGCTCTCATCGCGCAAGGGGCCACGGCAAGTTCACATCAGCATTTCATCCTTGGCCCCGATTTGCGCCAATGCTGTGGTGGCGCGCTCGATATTGTCCTCGAACCGCTCGCTGCGGATGCCGCGTCCTGGCTCGGCCAGGTGATCGCCTGGGAACAGGCCGGTCAGTATTGGACCGGCACTCTCATCTTGGGGCAACCCAGCACGGCGCGGGAACTGTACCCGCTCGACGCACCGTCGACGGATCCTGGCACGGCGCGGCTGCGCAAGAGCGAATCCGGCATGATCCTTAGCGAGACGTCCGGGATCCGCTGGCCGCAGCTCTATCTCTTTGGCGCCGGCCATGTCGGCCGCGCGCTGGTCAACCTGCTGGGCGATCTTCCCTTCCACGTCACCTGGAGCGATGGGCGCGAAGGCATTTTCCCGGACAGGATTCCCGACAATGTCGCAATCGATGCCGGCGCTGCGAACGCCGAGATGATCAACGCCGCGCCAGCGGATGCCCATTTCCTGGTCATGACCCACAGCCATGCCCTCGATTTCGAGATCGTGCAGGCCATTCTGCTGCGCGGTTCCTTTGCCAGCCTGGGATTGATCGGCAGCGACACCAAGCGGGCACGATTCCTGCAGCGCCTGCGCGAAGGCGGGGTGCCGGCGGTCGATCTTGCGCGCCTGCAGTGCCCCATTGGCCTTGCCGGCATCAAGAGCAAGATACCGGCGGCGATCGCCATCGCGGTGGCGGCGGAACTGCTGCTGCGGCCAGCAGCGGGGGTGCAATTACCAGCAGCAGGGATGCAATTGTCCGGCTGATCGCCTATAAGTTCGCATGCGGAAAAGACCCGGTCTGGGCGAAACCCAGGACGAATCGGGCGGAGGATGAGGGATGGTTTTGGCGGGTGGGATCGGGTCCGGCGGGGCGCCTTCGGCGCAGCCTTTGCTGCGCCTGTCGGGAATCGTCAAGCAGTTCCCGGGATGCCTTGCCAACGATCATGTCGACCTCGCCATCATGCCGGGCGAAATACACGCCTTGCTGGGTGAAAACGGTGCCGGCAAATCGACACTGGTCAAGATCATCTACGGCGTGCAGAAGCCGGATGCGGGCGAGATTTCCTGGCGCGGCCAGCCGACCGAGATCCACAGCCCATCCCATGCGCGCAATCTTGGCGTCGGCATGGTGTTCCAGCATTTCTCATTGTTCGAGGCCCTGACGGTCGCCGAGAACATCGCGCTCGGCATCAACGACAAGAAGCTGCGCAAGGATCTCACCGCGCGCATTGTCGAGGTGTCGGAAGCCTATGGCCTGCCGCTCGATCCCAACCGAGCCGTCCATGATCTCTCTGTCGGCGAGCGCCAGCGGATCGAGATCGTGCGCTGCCTGCTGCAGGACCCGAAGCTCCTCATCATGGATGAGCCAACCTCGGTGCTGACACCGCAGGAGGTGGAGAAGCTGTTCGCCACTTTGCGTCGCCTGGCATCCGAAGGCTGCGCCATCCTCTACATCAGCCACAAGCTCGAAGAGATCCGCGCGCTCTGTGAGAAAGCCACGATCATGCGATTGGGCAGGGTCGTCGCGGAATGTGATCCACGCCAGGAAAGCGCCCGGCACCTCGCTGAATTGATGATCGGCACCACCCTGCGGGCGCCGATCCATGGCCGCCAGGCGGATGCCGCGGCGGCTATTCGCCTCGCCGTGCGCAATCTGTCGCTGAAATCCGATCAGCAATTCGGGACGGACCTCAAGGAGATCGGCTTCGAGGTCAAGGCCGGTGAGATCTTGGGGATTGGCGGCATTGCCGGCAACGGCCAGAATGAATTGATGGCCGCCCTCTCCGGTGAAACGCTGAGCGCCACCGCCGACACGATCACGCTCGACGGCGTCGCGATCGGCAAGCTTGGTCCGGATGGCAGGCGCGCAACCGGCGGCTGCTTTGTGCCGGAAGAACGCAACGGCCATGGTGCCATCCGCGACATGACGCTGGCGGAGAACGCGCTTCTCTCCGGCTATCGCCGCCGCGGCCTGGTGCAGATCGGCGTCATCGACGACAGCCGGACGACGAGCTTCGCCGGCGAGGTCATAAAGGGCTTCGACGTCCGCACCACCGGCCCCAAGGCCGAGGCGCGCTCACTCTCCGGCGGCAATCTGCAGAAATTCATCGTCGGCCGCGAAATCCTGCAGAAGCCCGGCGTCCTTGTCGTATCACAACCGACCTGGGGCGTTGATGCCGGTGCGGCGTCGGCCATCCACCAGGCCTTGCTCGATCTGGCATCGGCGGGGGCTGCTGTCGTCGTCATCTCGCAGGACCTCGATGAGATCATGGCCCTTGCTGACCGCATCGCCGTCATTGCCGGCGGCCGCCTGTCACCGGCCATCCCGGTGGCGGAGGCGACCATCGAGACCATCGGCCGGTTGATGGGTGGTGCATCGCCGCCGGCAAAGATGGAGGCGACGCATGCGCCTTGACGTCATCCCGCGTGGCGAACGCTCGCGTCTATGGACCTATGCCTCGCCGATCCTCGCCATCGCCCTGACACTCGCCACGACAGTGATCATCTTCCTGCTGCTCGGCAAGGAACCGATCGAGGCCTTGCGCGTCATGTGGATCGACCCGCTGCTGACCAAGCGCGGCTTCTCAGAACTCTTCGTCAAGGCAGCACCGCTCATCATGATCGGCGTCGGTCTGTCGCTCGGCTTCCGCGCCAATGTCTGGAACATCGGTGCCGAGGGGCAATATGTCATGGGCGCCATTTTTGCCACCGGCGTTGCCCTCTATTTCTATGACATCGAGACCTTTCCGATCTGGCTGCTGATGATCCCGGCCGGCATTCTGGGCGGCATGTTCTGGGGCGCCATCCCGGCGCTGCTCAAGACGCGCTTCAATGCGAGCGAGATTCTCACTAGCCTGATGCTGACCTATGTCGCCAAGCTGGTGCTGCTCTATCTGGTGGTCGGCCCCTGGAAAGACCCCGAAGGTTACGGCTTCCCGCAGTCGCGCCTCCTCACCTTGGCCGCGAGTTCGCCCCATCTCATCCCGGGTACGCGCATTCATGTGGGCGTGGTGGCGGCATTGATCGTCGTCGCCCTTGGCTGGTTCCTGCTCTCTAAATCGCTGCTCGGCTTCAAGCTGAAGGTGGCGGGGCAGGCACCGCGCGCCGCCGCCTATGCCGGCTTCTCGACCAAGTCACTCACTTGGCTCTCCCTCTTGGTAGGCGGTGGTCTGGCCGGTCTTGCCGGCATGTTCGAGATTGCGGGGCCGATCGGCCAACTGACGCCCGCTTTGCCGACCGGCTATGGCTTCACCGCGATCATTGTCGCTTTCCTCGGCCGTCTGCATCCGGTGGGTGTGTTCTTTGGCGGCCTGGTGCTTGCGCTCACTTATCTTGGTGGCGAGAAGGCGCAGATCGCGCTCGGCCTGCCGGCCGCGGTCACCATGATCAACCAGGGCATCCTGCTCTTCTATCTGCTCGCCTGCGACCTTCTCATCCGTTATCGGTTGAGAGTCGTATCGCCGACGCGAAAGGACGCCTGATGGACAGCGTGGTCTTCACTTCGATCGTGCTGTCGGTCATCTCGGCCTCGACGCCGCTGCTGCTGGCGGCGACCGGCGAGTTGGTGACCGAGAAATCGGGCGTTCTCAATCTCGGTGTCGAAGGCATGATGCTGGTGGGAGCGGTGGTAGGCTTTGCGGTCACGCTGACGACCGGGAACGGTTTCATCGGGATCGTGGCGGCAGCACTTGGCGGCGCGCTGATGGCGCTCATCTTCAGCGTGCTGACGCTCACTTTGCTTGCCAATCAGGTGGCGACGGGCCTCGCCCTCACCATCTTCGGCATCGGCCTTGCCGCCATGATGGGGGCCAGCTATGTCGGCCAGCCGGTGCCGCGGCTGCCGTCGCTCGAAATTCCCTACCTCACGGAGATCCCGGTCATCGGCCGCATCCTGTTCGGCCAGGATGGTCTCGTCTACTTCTCGTTCCTCGCTTTGGGCGGCACGATCTGGTTCCTCTTTCACACCCATGCCGGTCTCGTGCTGCGCGCGGTGGGCGATTCCCACGATGCCGCCCATGCGATCGGTTATCCGGTCATCGCCATCCGCTATGGTGCTACGCTCTTCGGCGGCGCTATGAGCGGTCTTGGTGGCGCCTATCTGTCCTTGAGCTACACGCAGATGTGGGCCGAGGACATGACCGCCGGCCGCGGCTGGATTGCGCTTGCACTCGTTGTGTTCGCGACTTGGCGGCCATTGCGGCTTCTGCTCGGCGCCTATCTCTTCGGTGGCATCACAATTCTGCAGTTCCATGTGCAGACCCTGGGGTTCGGCATCCCGGCGCAGATGGTCTCGATGCTGCCCTATCTTGCCACCATCATCGTTCTGGTCGTGATCTCGACCGACCGCTCCAAGATCCGGCTCAACGCCCCGGCCTGCCTCGGCCGCCCGTTCCACGTCACGGGATAGTCGACCTCACGCGGAATTTTATGGTGTTCCCGACCCCTTTCGATCCACAATTTGTCAATCCAAGAAAAAGCAGGAGGCTTCCATCATGTCGATCAAACGCAGAACCTTCATCCAGGCCGCCGGTGCCGGCCTCGCTGCCAGTTCCTTGCCGCTGTTGGGTGGCAAGGCGCGCGCCGCCGATTTCAAGGCCGGCTATATCTATGTGGGTCCGATCGGCGATTTCGGCTGGTCCTATCAGCATGACCAGGGCCGCCTTGCCGCCGACAAGGCGCTCGGCACGACTTCAACCTATGTCGAGAAGGTGCCGGAAGGTGCGGACGCCGAACGCGTCATCCGGGAACTGGCCGAGACCGGCCACGGCGTCATCTTCACCACCTCCTTCGGCTTCATGGATGCAACACTGAAAGTTGCGCGCGATTATCCGGATGTAAAGTTCGAGCACGCCACCGGCTATAAGCGCGCCGACAATGTCGCCACCTACAATATCCGCTTCTATGAGGGTCGCTACATCCAGGGCATCATCGCCGGCAAGATGTCGAAAGCCGGTGTCGTCGGCTATATCGGTTCTATCCCTATCCCCGAAGTCATCATGGGCATGAACGCCTTCATCCTCGGCATGCGCACAATCAACCCCAATGCCAAGCTGAAACAGGTCTTCATTAACTCCTGGTACGATCCCGGCAAGGAAGCCGATGCGGCGAAGGCTCTCCTCGACCAGGGCGCCGACCTCATGGCGCAGCACACGGATTCACCGGCTCCCTTGCAGGTCGCGGCGGAACGCGGCCTCAAGGGCTTCGGCCAGGCTTCCGACATGATCAAGTTTGCCCCCAATGCCCAGCTCACCTCGTCGATTGACCATTGGGACGGCTATTACACCGAGCGCATCAAGGCGGCGATGGACGGCACGTGGAAGAGCGAGGATGTGTGGAAGGGTCTCGACACCGGTATGCTCAAGATGGCCGACTATGCCAACATGCCCGATGATGTGAAGAAGATGGCGATGGATACGGAAGAGGCCATCAGGACCGGCAAGCTCACCATCTTCAAGGGGCCGATCAATGCCCAGGATGGCAGCGTCAAGGTGGCGGATGGCACGACCCTCAATGACGGCGACATCGCCGGCATGAACTGGCTCGCCGAAGGCGTCGAAGGCGATCTGCCGAAGTAAGTCGCCTGAACTGGATTGGCCCCGCTTTCCGCAAGGGAGGCGGGGCCGTTTCTATATCGTCACCTTCAGCGCGCGTTCCCAGATGGGCTTAGGCCCCAGGATTTCGACCAGGAAGTCGATGAAGGCGCGTACGCGGGCCGGCACATGGGCGCCGTGCGGATAGAGCGCATGGATCGCATCGGCCACCGGCGGATGATCGCGCAGCACCACTTTGAGCCGCCCGGCGTTCAGATGATCGACGATCTCCCAGATCGATTTCAGCGCCAGGCCATGGCCGGCCAGGCACCAATCCAGGAGCACTTCGCTATTGTCACTGTCCATGTTGCCGGCGACGCGCAACGTCTGCGGTCCATCCGGCCCGGTCAGCGTCCACCGATACTGCTTGGAACCGGGGAAACGCAGCAGCAGGCAATTATGCTCCAGCAGATCCTCTGGTGCCTTCGGTATCCCGCGCGCATCGAGATAGTCGGGTGCCGCCACGATGACACGCCGGTCGGTGGCGAGGTTGCGCACAATGGCCGACGAATCCTCCAGCGCGCCGATGCGGATGGCGAGGTCGATGCGCTCCTGGATGAGGTCCGAGAAGCGATCGGTCAACTGCAGCCGCACTTGCATCTGCGGATAGCGGGCGAGGAAGGCGCCGATATGCGGCGCCACATACTGGCGGCCGAACGCCACCGGCAGCGACACCTTGATCGGCCCCCTGGGTTCGTCGGTGCGCTGTGACAGCAGATTCTCGACCTGCTCCAGCTCGTTGAGGATGGAGAGGCAATGCTGATAGAAGGCCGCTCCTTCCTCGGTCGGGTTGACGCGACGGGTCGTGCGGTTGAGGAGGCGCGCCTTGAGATCTCCCTCCAGCCGGGCGATCCGGTTGGAGACCACGGCCGGTGACAGGCGCAAATCGCGCCCCGCGGCCGACAGGCTGCCCAGTTCGACCACCCGGGCGAAGATGGCAAGATCCTCGGTATGCGGCATGAATCCTCATTATCGCCGGTTTCTTGAAGATCATTATCCATGATTTCGCCGCTGGCAAGGTCGGCGCGGGCGACCTTGTTTGTTATTCTGCGCCATTCAAACCCGAAGGAGCCGGCGCCCCATGGACCCGATCTTGGCCGAATGGCTCAGCCTCGCCTTGCGCTGGATCCATGTGATGACCGGCATCATGTGGATCGGTACCTCGTTCTTCTTCATCTGGCTCGACGCCAGCCTTCGCCATTACGCGGCACCCAAGCCCGGTATCGCCGGCGAAAGCTGGCTGGTCCATGGCGGCGGCTTCTATGCGGTCGAGAAATTCCTGGTGGCGCCCGGCACGATGCCCAAGGAGCTGCACTGGTTCAAATACGAAGCCTATTTCACCTGGTTCTCGGGCTTCCTTCTGCTGGCGCTCATCTATTACTACGGCGCCGAGCAGAACCTCATCGATCCGGCGGTCAGCTCCATCTCATCGGGCAAGGCCATCCTGGTGAGCCTTGGTCTGATGATCGGCGGCTGGATCGTCTATGACCTCATGTGCCGTTCAATCATCGGTCGCAACACAACGGCGCTCGCCATTGGCGTCTTCATCCTGGTGGCACTGGCGGCCTATATCTGCACCGAGCTTTTCAGCGGCCGTGCCGCCTATCTCCATGTCGGTGCCTTCATTGGCACGATCATGGCGACTAACGTCTTCCACATCATCATCCCCAACCAGCGCAAGGTGGTGAAGTCCTTGCTCGCCGGTGAGGCGCCGGACCCGGCTTTGGGCAAGCAGGCTAAGCAGCGATCGCTGCACAACAATTATCTCACCTTGCCGGTGGTGCTGATGATGATCAGCAATCACTACCCGATCATGTATGAAAGTCCCTATCGCTGGGTCTTCGTGATCGGCGCCGTGCTGTTGAGCGGCCTGCTGCGCGCCTATGCCAATGCCAGGAATGCCGGCATCTCCGGCGACAAGGTCATCTATCTTCTGGTGCTGGCCCTGGGGTTAGGTCTGTGCCTTGCCGCCATTCCCGGTTTGAAGACGAATGCGATTGCCATCGACCGCAGGGTTGAACTCGTCGAGGCCGCCGCCATTGTCCAGCAACGCTGCGTCACCTGTCACTCCTCGGTCCCGACCGACGCCTTCTTCAAGGTGCCGCCAAAAGGCATCGCCTTCGACAGCGCCGCGGATATCCGCCGCTATGCGCCGATGATTGCGCGCGTTGCCGTCGCCACCAAAATGATGCCGCTCCGAAACCAGACCGGCATGACGGAGGAGGAGCGTGCCCTTCTGGGCGCCTGGATTGCCGGCAGCGCTGCAGATGATCATGGAGGTCCGGAATGATGGAAATGCAATTCCGTCAACGGCCGCGCGATCTCGATCGCGCCACCTTCGTCGCCACCTTCGGCCGCGTCTACGAGCAGTCGCCCTGGATCGCAGAAATCCTTTTCAAGCGCGGCCTCGATGCAAACCATGACAGTCTTGAAGGCTTGGCGCATGCTTTCTACAGCATCGTCGAAGAGGGCGGCGAGACACTTCAACTGGCATTGTTGCGCGCCCATCCTGACCTCGCCGGCAGGCTGGCCTTGGCGGGTGGCCTCACCCTTGAATCCCGCGGTGAGCAATCCGGTGCCGGGCTCGACCAGTGTTCGCCGGCTGAATACCACAAGTTCCAGGAACTCAATGCCGCCTATGGCGCTCGTTTCGGCTTTCCCTTCATCATGGCTGTGAAAGGCAAGTTGCGCGCCGAGATACTGGCCGCATTCGAGCAGCGTATTCAGAATGATTCTGCCACGGAGTTTCGCACGGCCCTGGACCAGGTCCACCGCATCGCCTTTCTGCGTCTGCGGGATATGTGCTGAACGGTGATACCCTTGCGAAGTGAACGCCGCAGTAGCTATAGCTTCGATAGCAACGCCGACAGGGCCGCTTCCTGTTCCGCCGAGGGCGTGATGTTCCGCGTGGCCGTGGGCTGCGTCATGGTGATTTCGTTGCTGTGCAGAATGGCAACGTCCGGACCGCAGGTCTGGCGGAGTGCGAGCGACAGCAGCTTGGGGTCGATCGGCTTCGAGACATAGGCGTTCATGCCGGCGCTCAGATAGCGTTCGCGGTCACCGGCCATGGCATTGGCGGTAAGGGTGATGATCGCCAGGGTCGAGAAATCGCCGCCCAGACTGCGGATTTCGCGCGTTGCCATGATGCCGTCCATGTTCGGCATCTGCACATCCATCAGGACGGCATCGAAGGATTCGCGCTGTACGGCGGCAACCGCTTCCACACCGTCGCCCGCCAGTGCCGTGTCGTGGCCGACAGCCTCCAGCATGGCACAGATGACTTTCTGGTTGATAAGATTGTCTTCGGCGACCAGCAGGCGAAGTTTGCGGGAGCCGGGGTGGTCAAGGAGTGCCTGGTCCTTGCTGCGGAACTGGCTGGCAGCCTCAGGCAGGGTGTCGGCTTCTTCGAGCCTCAGCCGCATCCAGAATTGGGAGCCTTCACCAGGGTCTGATTCAACGCCGACCAACCCGCCCATCAGTTGCATCAACTCGCGGCAGATTGCGAGGCCGAGGCCGGTCCCGCCATATCGGCGTGTCATCGATGCATCGGCCTGGGTGAATTTCTGGAACAAGCGCGCCTGGACGTCCTTGTCGATGCCGATGCCCGTGTCGCGCACGGCAATCTCGAGATCCCAGGTACGGTGGCCAAGCGGGTGAGCTTCGACTTTCACGTGGATGCCGCCCCGATGCGTGAACTTCACCGCATTGCCGAGAAAATTTGCCAGCACCTGGGCAATGCGCGCCGAATCGCCATTGAGGGCCTGGGGGACGTTCGCGCCGATTTCATAAGTGAGGTCGAGTTTCTTCGAGAGCGCCGAGGGCCGCCACAGGGCGACCAGATCCTCGATCATATCGGTGACCGAGAAGGGAGCCATGTTGAGGTCGAGCCTGCCTGCCTCGATCTTGGAAATGTCCAGGATGTCATTGAGAATCGACAGCAGACCGCGGGCAGAGCTTTCCAGCGTCTGCAACTTGTCCTGCTGGTCGTCGGTGAGCGCCGTGTTCTTCAGCATATGCACCATGCCGATGACGCCGTTCATCGGCGTGCGGATCTCGTGGCTCATCGAGGCGAGAAATTCGGACTTGATGCGATTGGCGGTGTCGGCGACGTCACGCGCCTTCCGGAGATCCTGATTGAGGACGGCGAGTTCTTCGCTGCGCTTGGTCAGCGCTTCTTCCGCCAGGCGCCGCTCGATCGCGTTGCCGCGAAAAACTTCCAGGGCCCGCGCCATGCGGCCGATTTCGTCGGTACGATCGGTAAAGGGCACCAGCGAATTGAGGTTGCCGGCGGAGAAGCGTTGCATCAGCGCAGTCATGCGGTCGAGCGGTCGGCTGACCAGGTGGAGCGCCAGCAAGGTCAGGCCCAGCAGTACGATTGCAAGGGCACCATTCGTGACAACCAGCGTGCGAAGATAGGCGGCGCGGGCGAGTTCCAAGGGTGCCTTGGAAAGGGTCACGCTGATAGTGCCGACGGGGCGCTCCTCAATTCGGATTTCGGCGTTGCCTTCGACCGTGGCGTGGGTTGCGAAGGGCGGCGCTTCCGGCATGGTGTCAGCAGCGTCGACGGCAACAAACTCCTGTCCGCTGGACTCCCGAATGACGGCGCGCGCAAATCCACCGATCACCCGCATCGCCTGCAACTGGCCGCGCGCTGCTTCGCGATCATACTCCCAGACGGCATTGGCGACGGCCCCGGCGTAGAGCAAGGCCAGGTTGTCGGCACGATCCTGCAATTCGGCGGATTGGCGGCCGACGAAGCGGCTGTCCTCCAGCACGACATAGGCAGCCTGGATCGCCAAAATGACGATGGCCAAGGCCAACACCACTCTGGTTTTCAGACCGAAGCCCTTCCAGCGCTTATCCATGGATGGAGAATGGTCCAGACGCGGTTAACAGAATATGTATTTTGCAGTTTCCGAGTGTCGAAACGAAGCATTTTCAGCAGTTTCCGGCCCGCGCGCGGTCGCGGCATCCCCCAGGTAGGGTCTAAAGGTGCCGAGACGTGGCCAATCGGGCCTTGGGCCGAATCGAGCAGGTTCGCTAAAGTCCCCAAAACAGGGGAAAGATCGATGCCGGACCGTCAGGTCAGTCGCCGCAATCTGTTGCAGAACATCGCGCTTGGGACGCTTGCGGCGGGTTCTGGGGTCACGGGTCTTGTTTCGCCCTGGCGCCTTGCTCAAGCCGAAGAGGCGCCGCATTGGACTTATGAAGGTCATGGCGGGCCCGCGGAGTGGGGCAGTTTGGCGCCGGAATTCGGGGCCTGTGCCACCGGACAGCGCCAATCCCCGATCGACCTTGCAAGTGCCGGCCTCGCTCCCGGTCCTGATCTCGCGCTCGCCTGGCAGTCCTTCGAGGGCACAGTGGAAAACAACGGCCATACCCTGCAGGTGGCCGCGGTTGGACCGACCGACAGCCAGCTCACTTTGGGCGGCAAGAGATACAGCTTCCTCCAGTTTCATTTTCATCATCCCAGTGAGCATGCCGTCGCCGGTGGTCGCTGGCCGCTCGAAGTCCATATGGTCCATAAGGGCGAGGCCGGTGACCTCGCCGTGACGGGAATCGTCTTTCGACCGGGGCGTGAAAATGACGCACTAGCGTCCGTTCTCGCCCCAGCGCCGCGCAGCAAGGGCAAGGCAGCGATTGCCAGGCCGATCGACATGAACCTCTTTCTGCCGGCATCTGCGGCGACCTATCGCTATGCCGGATCGCTGACGACGCCGCCCTGCAGCGAAATCGTCAGTTGGATTGTGTTCCGTGAACCGGTCGAGGCGGCGGTCGGGCAGATCGAAAGCTTCGCCCGGCTCTTTCCGATGAATGCGCGACCGTTGCAATCCGGCTTCCAGCGCGGCGTCGCGCTGGACCTGTTTTGAGGAGCCGGGCCATGCAGCATTTTATCCGCCGGTCCGCGTCGCTCATGACCCTGCTTGCCTTGGCAGCCTGCGCCAGTGCCAAGCCAGTGGAAACCGCCATCAATCCGACACCGCCGGAGCCGGTCGATGCGGTGCAGGGTGATGTGTCCGCGGTGGCGGAAACTGGTCCTGGCAGTGATTTTGCCGGTATCTGGTATGTCAGCGGTGTCTTTCCGACGTCGATGACACAGGCCAGTGTCGCAGACCCGCATCTTGGGACCGCACTCACCATAGCCGCCAACGAAGTGAGCGATATCAACGGCCAACGCTGCATCAGTCCAACCTTCAATAGTGATCAGATAGACGCCACGGCGACCGGCCTGAAAGCCGCTGTTGCCGGAAATTGGAACCGCCTGGTGGTGCGTTGCGAGGGCAAGGACTTCGCGGTCTATCTCCGCCTGCCGGATCAGCCGGGGGCAAATGCGGCCTTGCTGCAGCAGCGCCGCGAAGGGCTTTATCTGCTCGAGCAGGCCGGTGCCGTAATGCACCGTCTGCCCAGTGAAGTGGTGCCGCCACCGCAGATGGATGCCGCAGCAACATCGGCACATGGCATGACCGCTCCGGCGCATGAAGACTCCAGCGCTCAAAGCCACAATGCCGGGGCGCCAGTCGAACTCACGCCGACGATGCCACCCGCGCCGGTTCCCGAGGGCCCTGTTGCTGATTCGCAGTCAGAGCCGGTTGCCAAGGTCAGCATCCCGGAAGGAGCCAAAGCTTCCGCCATTGGGAACGGCGATTCATCTCGCCAGCTACAAAGGCGAAAGTGCCGCCAAGCGCGGCTGGAAGATACTGCTCGGTGAATATGACGAGCTCGATCCGCTCTCGCCGCTTTATGTGGCGGTCGACGTCCCGGGCAAAGGGGCGATCATTCGCCTCTATGCTGGTGGGGCAAGCGAGGCGGAACTTGCCAAAATCTGCAACGCATTGAAGGCTAAGAAAGCTTATTGCGCGCTTAATCCATAAGCCCAGCCCGGGTCAAACCTTGCCGGGCTCGACCACTTCTTCCGACGCATCGTAAAGCGCTATCTCGCTCAAATCCTCAATGGCGTCATCGACCGGTTCGGTCGCAGCGCGCGCGGTCTCATCCAGCGCTGCATCAATCGCCACATCTTCCGACTCCAACTGCGGTTCGGCCTCGAGTTCAACATCGCCGGCAGGTTCGGGACCGAGATCATGCTCTTCCGGCTCTGGCTCTGGCTCTGGCTCTGGCTCTGGCTCTGGCTCGGTTTCCGGTTCCGCGGCAGCGGTTTCTTCTATCGCTGGTGCCGGCACTTCAGGCGCGTGCACTTCAGACACCGGCACTTCAGCCGCTGGCATCGGTGGCGCAGCTACCAGCGCACTCACATTCTCTTCCAGCTTCTGCATCACGCTGCTGAAGGACGATTTCTGACGGCCTTCGATGACCTCCAGCAACGTCATCACCATGGTGCGGAGATCGCCGTTCTCCTTGGCCAGCAAATCGCTGCGCGCAGCATCGCCGGCAGCCTGTTCGGCCCGTGCCAACGCGCGGGTGAGATCGATATCGAGGACGGCGATACGGGCTTGCGCTGCTTCAAGTTAGGCACTCTGTCGTGCCAGTGAGCCATCGACGATGCGCGCAAGGTCGTTGAGCCGCAGTTCCACTTTCTGCGCGTAATCGACGTCATTGGCGAGCTGGTCTCGTGCGGCAGCCACGCGCGCTCTAAGCTCTTCTAGATCGTCAGTCATGATTTTTCCCGCCTAAGCAAAAGGCCCGCATCGATGATGGGATGCGGGCCTGCTCAAGTCGAGGAAAAAGGAACGCCCAGTCCTACCAGTGGCGAACGCGCCCGGTATCGACATGGACGAAATCCGATTTCGGATAGTAACCGACGCCGCCGGCCTTCATGGCCAGGGCATCAAGCCGCAGATCGGCCAGCTTTACATCGCGCAGGCGGATGTCGATCGCCTTCCCGTCCATATGCATGCTGCGCTTGGCAACGCCATTGCTGGCCGACGCCAGGGTTGCGTTGGATTTGGGGCTGCGGTAACCGGAAATGATCTCGAACGGCTTCTTGCTGTCGACGCGACGATGCAGCGTCACCAGCAAATCGAGCAGTTTCAGATCCATCGAATAGACATCGCCGCTGCGGTGATCGCGCAGGATGTAGTTGATATCTTCCACCGCGGAACGGTCATAGGCGCCGTTCTGCCAATAGGTGGCTTTCAGGATTTCGTTCGTGTGGGTGTTGAAGAAACCGAGGGTCCGGCTGTCATTGGCGGTGGTCTTCGCCATGACGGTGCGCGGCAGGAAGGTGAGGGCGCCAGCGCCCGCCAACCCAAGGCCGAGAAAAGAGCGACGGCCCAAATTGGCCGCTTGGTGACGTGATGACATATCTTTCCAATCTCCCTAGGCGCCCGGGACACCCCCGGAGGCCACATATCGCGTTGCTAGGTAAGACCGGCGCGAATCGTCCCCACGATCTCCACGCCAAAATCCGGCTCCACCGGATCATTCCTCATAATGGTTAACATTATCCCCGAACTGATCACCGGGCCGCCGCCAAAGACAGACGACCAAGCTATGCCCGAAAGGTGACACAGCCTTGCCGCAAATGCAAAGTAAAATTCCCGAAATCGCCGCAACGTTCTGGATTCGTTGAGAAATCCTGATGGTTAATGTCAGTATCCCAGGGCGCAGCCGTCCTTGCGGGGATCGGAACCGGCAATGAGGACACCGCGCTGCCAATCGATCCAGATGGCCTGACCGCCCCCTAACGGGTCCTCGCTCAGCTGCACATTATGGCCGCGGGCCGACAATGCTTGGACCGTCGCGGCTGGAATACCGGTTTCGACCAGATAGGTCCCCTCATCATAGAAGGCGCGGGGGCAGTCGAGCGCCGCCTGCGGGTCCATGCCGTAATCGAGCATGTTGGTCAGCGCATGGACCTGGCCCACCGGCTGGTAATCGCCGCCCATGACGCCGTAAGGCATGACCGCCTTGCCGCCCTTGGTCACCATCGCCGGGATGATCGTGTGCATCGAGCGCTTGCCAGGCCCGATGCAGTTCGGGTGCTGGGGATCGACCACGAAGCAGGCGCCACGATTCTGCATCAGCACCCCGGATTTGGGTGCCATGCGGCCGCTGCCGAAACCGTAATAGACCGAGTTGATGAAGCTCACCGCGTTGCGATCGCGGTCAACGACTGTGAGATAGATAGTGTCCGGATGCTTGGGGAACTGGCCGATGGCGCCGAGATCGAGGGCCCTGTCGGCCTTGATCAGCCCGGCCAGCGCCTTGGCATGCGATCCAGACAGGAGGCCCTCGACCGACACCTTGGCGAAGGCCGGGTCCGCGATATGCGCATTGCGCTCGCGATAGGCCAGCTTGGCGGCTTCCAGCTGCAGGTGCAGGCGGTCAGGTCCGAGCGGATCGCTGCCGGCATGCTCTGGCCCATAGGCCTTGAGGATGTTGAGCATGAGGAGCGCGGTCAGGCCCTGGCCCGGCGGCGGACATTCCCACAGCTTCACATCGTGATAGTCGGTGGCGATCGGCTTCACGTATTCGCCCTTGTGGCGGGCGAAGTCCTCCAATGCATGGAGCCCGCCTTGCGCCGCCATGGAGGATGCCATGTCCTCGGCCACCCAGCCTTGATAGAAGCCGGCGGCACCTTTGGTCGCGATCTCGCGCAGTGTCTTGGCGAGGAGGGGCAGCCGTACTTTGTCGCCGAGCTTGGGCGCATGGCTATCGACGAGGTAGCTGCCGGCAGCCGCCGGGTCGCGCCGCAGCTTTTCTTCTTCCTGCGCCCAGTCATGGGCGACGCGCGGTGCCACGGGGAATCCCGCCTCGGCGTAATGGATGGCGGGGCGCAACAGGCGGTCGATGCCGAAAGTGCCGTGATCGGCCGCGAGCCGACACCAGGCTTCGATGGCGCCGGGTATCGTCACCGCATGAACCGAATCCGCGGCGATCTCGGTGATGCCGCGCTCCTGGAAAAAACCCGGCTCGGCCTTCAGGGGGGCGGCGCCATTGCCGTTATAGGCGATGATGTCGTCGCTGCCGCCTTTCGAGAGCAATACAAAGCAATCACCGCCAATGCCCGTCATCGCCGGTTCGACCACGGCCAGCACGGCGGAGGCGGTGATAGCCGCATCGATTGCATTGCCACCGGCCTTCAGGCAGTCGAGGGCGGCAACGGTGGCCAGCGGATGAGAGGTGGCGGCGGCGCCGTCGCTCGCATAGATGGCGGAGCGGCCGGGCTTGTGGAAATCACGCATGATCAATCCTGGTTGTTCAATTTAGGGGACGGCCGGCGCAACGCCGGTACCGGTGGACGGTGGCGCGGTCAAGGGACCGTCTTGATCGTATTGGAAGGCGGTATCAATACCACTTTGGCTGATCGTGTAGGCGAAGTTGAAGGTGGCGTCGGGGTTGGGTGCAGCCGAGAGCAGCGCATTCGGCACGGAACCTGACTCCACCAGGCTGAGACCTTGGGTGAAGGGATCGGCCAGCAGCGGCAGGGTGGTGATGAAGCCTTCATCCTGGTGATCAATGGTCAGACTGCCATCGAAGCTGCGGGCCGCGAGGTTGAGCGAATAGTTGACATAATAGTCTCCGTCGCCCGAGCCGCCGGCAAAGCCGATGGCACCGCTCGCATAATTGATCTCGCTTACCGGCAAGTTGGTGGTTGCTTCAAAGGTGTCATTGCCGTCGAGCTGATCGGCATCCTCGAAGGTACGTTGGTTGACGGCAAGGGGGCTGCCTTCCTGGGTCGGCTGGCCAGAAAGGCCGATGATGCTCGCGGGAGCCGGCTGAAAATTGCCGGCCCCGCCGCCAGGCGTCGTCATTGGTACAAACAGATCGGCAAAGCGTTGTTCAATCTCGGCCGTCAACTCCCGCGGTTCGCTGATCTGCCCATCGGCGTCGATCTCGACGAAGTAGCCAGCGCGCTTCAGCACCACTTCGTTTCTGGCGGATTTCAGGGTGACTGAGCTCGGCCTCTTCCCGGCATTGTTGGCATCACCGGTTCCACCCAGCGCAACCACACAGGTCGCTGCACAGGCACCGATGACCGTGGTGCCTCGAATGGTGAGCACGGCATTGGGCAGGGCGAGGGCGGTGCCTTCCGGATTCTGCCGGGCGATGGCGCCGGTCACCAGGCGAAAGGCGCCCTTGGCGAGGCTGGCGCTCAAGGCATTTACATTGGTGCTGGCAGGATCGAAGACGAATTCGTCGATGGTCAGTTCGGCATCAGGCCCGAGCGTGATCGCCGATTCATCCAGCAGCATCACCTGCAGGCGTGAATCGGCGCCAGTCGACAGCTCGTCGCCCAGGACAATGCCGTCACCCGAGCTGACCGCGACCGGCGTTACGATCTGCTTGGCTGGAGAGACCAATCCAACGGCGCCGGAAACGGCACCGGCGACGCCCGCTGGTTCTCCCATGGCAAAGGCAGTGCAGGGCATCAACAAAGCCAGCATAACGCCCATTGGTAGCAGATGTCTGTTGCTGGGCATTCTCAGAGAGCTCCTTGAGCTTGCGTCATGTTCGGTCATTGCCGCAGCATGGCCTGAAGCTGCGGATTTCGGCAAGCCCGAAGGCCACGCTTTCGGCAAACGGGCCGGAATCACGGCACGATCGGCGCGACCCCGGTGCCAACAGACGGCAGCGTACCGCCTGTCCCATCGACATCATATTGCACCACCGCGCCGATATTCTTGGGACCGATCACGTAATTGATGTTGAAGGTATCATTGGCGGCCGTCGGGTCGAGCACGAAACCGCTCTCGACCAGATGCAAGCCGTTGTCGAAAGGACTGACCAGCAGCGGAATCGTGGTGGTGAAGGCACCGGCGGAGCAGGTCGCGCAATTGAGCAGCAGATTGCCGGTGAAGCTTCGCTCGGCGAGGTTGAGCGTGTAATCAATGCCGTAATTGCCACCACCGGACGCGCCAGCAAAGGCAATCGGCACAGTGTCCGTATAGTAGCGAACCTGATTGATCGGCAAGTTCGACGTGGCTTCGAAAGTGTCATTGCCATCGAGCCGATCGGCCATTTCGAAATCGCGCTGGTCATGGGCGAATGGCCCGCCTTCCTGCACCGGTTGGCCGGAGGCGAGGATGACCTCGCCACCTCGTGGTCCCTGTACAGTGTCGCGCAAGGCCCCATCGCCAGGCGCATTGACGGCAGTAAACAGACCGGCAAATCTCGCCTCGACCGCCTCGGTCAGTTCCTGCGGCGCGCTGATGTCGCCATCGGCGTCGATCTCGACAAAGAAGCCGGCACGCTTCAGCACGACTTCCGACTTGCCGGATTTGAGCGTCACCACGCTGGGCTTCTTGCCCACAGTGTTTTCGTCGCCGCTGCCGGACAGTGCCACGACGCAGGTGGCGGCGCAGGCCCCGATCACAGTCGTGCCGCGGATCGTGAGCACGGCATTGGGAAGGGTGAGCGTCGTGCCATCAGGATTCTGCCGGGCGATGGCGCCCGTCACGAGGCGAAAGGCACCTTTGGCCAGGCTGGCGCTCAAGGCATTGGCATTTGTGTTGGCTGGATCGAAGACGAATTCGTCGATTGTCAGTTGTGCGTCGGGCCCAAGCGTGATCGCCGATTCATCCAGCAGCATGACCTGCAGGCGCGATTCAGTCCCGGTGCTCAAGCCATCACCCATGACAATGCCGTCGCCGGAACTGACCGCGACCGGTGTTGCAATCTGCTTGGCCGGCGAAACCAGCCCGACCGAACCGGAAACGGCGCCGGCGACGCCGGCGGGCGCACCCACCTCTGCCGCTGCCCCTTCCGGAGCGAGCACGGCAAAAAGGCCGGCGACACTGCCAAAGATCAGTATCTGTCGTGCGGATCGCATATCAGCTCCTCCTCAACACAGATGTCATCGCGCAAATAGCTAGAACTGCCACCGCTTGCTGATGGTCATGCCACCGCGCGCATTGTCGTATTCATAGTTGGTGATGTTGGAATCGGCCCGGTAATACTCGCCGTAGATCGAGAGCGTCAGGCCATCAAGCAAGGTCGGCCATTCCTTGGCACCGACCAGAGTCTGCACCGGCACGCCCAAGGTCAGGCGACCGCGATAGATCCAGTCGTCACGCTCGGTCTCGCCGGTGATCGGATCAGCCATGTCGTAATTGTCATATTCGGCGAACACGTCGGTGAGCAGGAAGGCGCCACCGCCAATCAGCCAGGTGTGGTTGACGTTCACTCTTTCGCCGACGAAGCTCTCCCAATCCTGGTCCGAATTGTAGCCGTGATGGGTGGCGCTGACGGTCAGTCTATGATCAGTGCCAAGATAGAAGTCACTGCCAACGGTGATACCGACATCGCCGCCGGATTGCAAATCGCCGGTCGGATAGAGCGTCGTGTTGGCATAGTCGATCCACGCCATGTCGCCCCGGATCCACAGATTGACAGGATCGTTGATGCGCATGTCGGCGCGCAGGCTGGCGCCGATGCTGTCGATATAGCTGTCGCCATCCATGATCAGGTGATCATAGCTGACCGATGGTGTCAGGAAGATAGCGCCGAACTCGAACCGGCCGCCGACCTGCGCGCTGAGATCTACAGTATCGAAATCATCCAGCTGGAACTGATCCGCGCCATAGCCGCTCACCGAGCCGAACAGCGTGTTGCGGTTCTGTGTGGCAAGGTCGTGTTCGATGCCAAAGCGGATGAGGCTGGTCAGGCTGTGATCGTCTTCCTTGCGGCCTTCGCCTTCGAGATCGAAAGTGCCGAGGAAGGTGCGTACCTGGCCGGAATTGGGTGCGCCGGCGCGGTTGGTATCATATTGATAGCCGATGCTGGTGAGCAGGTTCATGCGGGTCTGCTGACCGCGCCTGTCCAGTTCGGCCGCGTAGCGTTCGATGCCGCTGCGCAATTCCGGGTCGAGGTCGAGCGTCAGCAGATCAGCGAACTCCTTCTCCGCCTCGCGCAGGTTGTCGAGGCGGTAGAGCACGATCGCGCGCAACGCGCGGATATTGGGTTCCTTCGGCGCCAGCAGGATCAGGCGGTCCAGCGTCGCCGAGGCACCGAGCAGATCCGATCTGCGGATCTGGCTGATGGCGTAGAGATAACTGAGTTCGATATTGTCGGGGTCGGCCAGGACCTGGTCATAGGTCACGGCCTCGGCTGCCGGCAGGCCGTCCGCCGTCTCAGCGTGCGCGGGCGGAGCGAGGCACAGGCTGAAGACCAGCAGCGGCAGGACGATCCGCCATGTCTGGTCGCCGCAGAAATGCCGGTGCAGTCGATCGCAAATCATATTGCCATTCCCCAATAGTGGCATGCGGACCGACGCATTCGACCGGGTCGTCCCCCGCCCGAATCGCCTTCCTGGTCCGTTCGCCACACTCTACGCGTTCAGACCATCGACCGCACCCGCATCATATGGGGCAAGAACCAGGGAGCAAGCGCCCCCAGCAGGCCCGGCCCGACCAAAACCTGCGGCAAGATGGGAAAAATAGGCCAGATTTCGCCGCCGGACCGCTTGACCGCGCCCATGGGATGACGCCATATCGGGGCCAAACCCGACCAATCTGCTCAAGTATGTGAAGGAAGAATCGTGCCCATTCTGCTCGGCCTGGATACCGGTGGCACCTATACCGATGCCGTGTTGTTCGACCAGGCAAAGGGAGCCGCCAACAGTGGCGGCACCCATGCCGACGCCAAGCTCGTCCACGGGGGTGTACTGGCGACGGCAAAATCCTTGACCACCAAGCATGATCTGGCGATCGGCCTGAAAGGCGCCATCGAGGCTGTCCTGCCGCGTCTGCCCGCGGGGGTGAAACCTGCCGACATCGCCTTGGTGTCGATGTCAACGACACTGGCGACGAATGCCATTGTCGAAGGCCATGGGGCGCCCATCTGCCTCATTCTGCTGGGTTACGATGTGAAGGCACTGGAGCGCGCCGGCCTCAAGCAGGCGTTGGGGTCGGATCCGGTCGTGTTTGCGACGGGCGGTCATAGGCCCACCGGCGACGAACAGGCGCCCCTCGATGTCGAGGCGATCCGCGGTGCGATCCTTGCGCATGCACCCAAGGTCGCGGCCTTTGCCGTCTCCGGCTATTTCTCGGTACGCAATCCATCTCATGAAATTGCGGTCCGGCAGATGATCCGCGAACTCACCGACAAGCCGGTGAGCTGCGGCCATGAACTGACCTCTAAGCTGGATGCACCGCGCCGCGCCCTCACCGTGGCACTCAACGCACGGCTCATCCCGCAATTGCAGCAGTTAATCCGCGCAGTGAGCGGCCTTCTTGCCGAACAGGGGATCAAGGCACCGCTGATGGTGGTGAAGGGCGATGGGTCGCTCATCGACCAGCAGGTAGCGCTCACCTGTCCGGTTGAAACTATCCTCTCCGGTCCGGCCGCCAGCCTGGTCGGCGCGCGGCATCTCTCGGGCGCCGATACCGTGATGGTTTCGGACATGGGTGGCACCACCACCGACATTGCCATGCTGCGCCATGGGCGGCCCGTCCTGAACAAGGAAGGCGCCGTGGTCGGTGGCTGGCGCACGATGGTCGAAGCGGTCGCGGTCCACACCTATGGTCTGGGCGGCGACAGCGAAGTGCGTATCGACGAACATCATGGTTTCATGGTCGGCCCGCGCCGCGTCGTGGCGCTGAGCCTGCTGGCCCAGCTCTATCCCAAAGTGCTCGATACGCTGCGTGCACAATTGGCCAATGAAGACGTGATGGCCTATCGCGGCCAGTTGGCCTTGCGCCAGCGACCGCTCGATACCGGCAGCGAAGGCTTGAGCGAGGGCCAGATGAAAGTCTGGGAAGCGCTTGGCGGCGGGCCGGTGGCGCTGGCGGACCTCATCTTCAGCCCGGCCATCGGCCGGCATCTGGCGCGCCTTGTCGATCGCGGCCTCGTCATCATCAGCGGCCTGACACCATCCGACGCCGCCCATGTGCTGGGGCGCCAGACAAGCTGGTGTGTCGAAGCGGCTGAGATCGGCGCCGAATTGTTCCTGCGCCGCGCACCCTTCGCCGGCTGGGTTCCACCCAAGGACGGCAAGGAACTGGCCGATGCCATCGTCGAACAGGTGGTGGTGCAATCGGGCCGCGTCATTCTCGATACCGCCATCGCCGAGCAGGCGGGGATCGATACGCATCATTGGGGCACGCTTGGGCGCTATCTGGTCGACCGCTCACTGAGCCCCGATCAGGGGGCCGCCAGCCTCATTGACGTGGCGCTCAAGCTCAATTTCCCGCTGGTGGCGATCGGGGCTCCGGTCGGCAGCTATTACGGCGAGATTGCGCGCCGACTGCGCACCGAACTCATCATCCCGCCGCACGCCGATGTGTCGAACGCGGTGGGGGCGGTGGCTGGCGGTGTCATGCAACGCGTTGCCATCACGATCACGCAACCGACCGAGGGCGTTTTCCGCGCGCATCTGCCGAACGGGCTCAAGGACTTCATCGACCTTGAGACCGCCGCCGCCTTTGCGCGCGACGTGGCGGGCGAGGAGGCCGGCGCCATGGCCAAGAAGGCCGGCGCCGTCGATATCGAGTTCAATCACGAGCGGGCCGACAAGGTCTTCGAACAGGCCGGCGGCCTCAGGATTTTCATGGAATCGATGGTTTCCGTGACAGCGTTCGGTCGTCCTGCTCTGGCCCAGGGTTAGCGACAAATTTAGGCAAAAGGCCTGGAACAAGGCGCGATCCGGCCTTGCCGCCACTCTTGCGCGTGACCCGCATCACAAGGTCGCGGGACTAGCGGTGACAGCCGGGGGCAGCTTATATATAGCGGGGGACGACAAAGCGCCGGGATGCCCTGAGCGCACGACGTATTGTGGGATGAAGTTGACATGAATCGTTCGACCAAATCACTGATTCCGGCAGCGATCCTTGCCGCAGGCTTGGCGTTTGCCCCGCTGTACCCCGCTTTTGCCGAGCGCCCCGATCCGCTTGATGCGCCGCCATCCGTGGCTGTCGATACCGGCACCGTGGCACCGGCCTTGATGCATCTTCCCAATCTCGATTCCGCACTTACTGAACTGGCCAAGGATCCGCTGTTCGACGGGCTGCCGGTCGATTGGACCGGTCTCCTCAATTTCTATGCCGAGAATGGCGGGCTGGCGCTCTTCACCACGCCGACGGGTCTCTCCGAACTCGGCCAGAAATTCCATGACCGCCTGCCCAAGGCGATCGCTGCCGGTCTTCAGATTCCCCTGCCGGTGCAGGCTGCGGTGGCAGCCGTGCCGGTGCCGACCTCGCCTGACAACCAGGCTCTCGCCGAGGCAATCCTTGCCGCGGTCTTTGTGGGTACGGCGGTCGATGCGAATTCCTATCTCGGCGAAGCGGATGAACGCGGCGCGCAGATTCTTGCCGCCATCAGCGATGCGCAGGGCAAGGGCAGCGAGGGCATCGACGCGCTCCTCAACGATCAATTGCCGACCTATTATCGCTTCTGGGCGTTGCTCAACTATCTGCCCAAGCAAGTGGCCTTGTTCGAACATGGCGGCTGGCCCAAAGTGCCGTCCGTCAAGAAGCTGGAGCCGGGCAAAAGCGATGGCGCCGTCCCGGCCATTCGCGCGCGCCTCAGCGTGACCGGTGAACTGCCGCTGACCGAGATGGCCGCCGGCGAGCTTTATGATCCGACCTTGGTGGCGGCGGTGGAGCTGTTTCAGCGCAACCATGGCCTCAATGATGATGGCGTCATCGGCGGCCGCACCATCGAGGAAATGAACGTCAGCGCCGAGGAACGCGTCCAGCAGGTCCTCCTCAATCTCGAGCGCATGCGCGACGAGGGGCCGAAATACGAACCCCGCCATCTCATCGCCAACATTCCCTCGCAGGAAGTGAAGGTGATCGAGGACGGCAAGGTCACGTTCTATACCAAGGCCATCTTCGGCAAACTTGAACGAAAATCGCCGACATTGTCCTCGGTCATCCACACCGTGAAGCTCAACCCGGATTGGACGGCGCCCGCCAAGATCGCCGCCATCGACGAAGTGAAGCGTGAACGCGCCAATCCTGGATTCCTCGATGCCAAGGGCTTCACCATCTATGACAGGAGCGGTAACCGCGTCAGCGCAGATTCAATCGACTGGCATTCGGTCGGGCCTGGCAACTTCCCCTATACGCTGCGCCAGGCGCCAGGGCCGGAAAATGCCCTGGGTCCTGTCAAGTTCGACTTCCCCAACGACCATGCCGTGTTCCTGCATGGCACGCCGACAGTGAAGCTGTTCGACAAGCAGGACCGATTCTTCAGCTCTGGTTGTGTGCGCACGCAGCAGCCGGTCGACCTCGAAGTTCCTGCTCCAGGACGATCCCGAATGGCCGGCGACGCGCATCGACGAGGTGCTGAAGACCGCGGAGACCACCTTGGTCAAGCTGAAGAACCCGCTGCCGGTGCATATCACCTACATGACCGCCTGGGTCGACGAGGCCGGCATCATGCAGTTCCGCAAGGACGCCTACAGCTATGACGATCTGCCGAGCCTGCCCAGCGGCATCACCGAGCAGCTGCTGGCTTCGGCGCAGGCACCGCAGCTGGCTGCACCGGCTGCAGTTCTCAATGAGGATAAGGGCAAATGAGCCGGCTTGGCTTAGCTGCCGGAATCGCAGCCCTTCTTCTCATTGCGTCGCCCGCGGCCCAGGCCGATGGCAATGCCGGGCTGAAAGCCTATCAGGCCGGTGACTATGCCACCGCCCTCAGGGAGTTCCTGCCGCTGGCCGAAGCAGGGCAGGCATCCGCCCAGGCGGCGGTGGGGCAGATGTATCTCGACGGGCTCGGCGTGCCGAAGGATCCGGCGTTGGCCGCGGCCTGGCTGGAGAAGGCTGCGGGCGGCGGCAATGCCCGCGCCCGCGCCCAGATAGGCGCGCTTTATGCGACCGGCACGGGCGTGCCGCAGGACGAGATGAAGGCCTCCTATTGGCTGCTGAAGGCGGCCAATCAGAATGTGCGCCAGTCGCAACGCTTCATGGCCTTGCGCTTCTATGCCGGCCAGGGGGTGCCCAGGGACCTGGCGCAGAGCTTCCTCTATGCCGCCTTGTGCGCCAAGCAGGGCGACCCGGAAGGCCAGGCGCTCCTGAACCAGTTGGCGACCGAAATGTCCCCTGAGGAAAAGGCCCGCGCCCAGGCGCTGCTGCAGACTTGGCAGCCCAGCAACTGATCTTTCCCGCAATGTGAATCGGTCTTGCGTTACAGCGCCGCCGGCATTCGCCGCGCCGTGATATTGTATCGCCTTGCTCCAACTGAATGGCGTCCTTCCCATGGATGAAGTCTTCGAGATCCTGTTCTGGCTGCTGGGTGTCGCGCTTGGCGGATTTGCGGTGTTCGTGATGCCGTTCGTCTCCTTCATCTCCTGGCGCCGGGGCCTGCGCCTTGACCGGGAGCTGCGGGCACTGCGCCAGGAAGTGCTACAACTGAAGCGCCAGGGCATCACCATGCCAGCGCCTGCCCCAGAAGCGGCTCCCACCGTCGAGCCCGAGATCGTGGCAGCGTCGAGCGCGCCGATCCCTGAACCGGCGATTGTGGAGTCGGCCATTGTGGAGCCCGCCCCGGTTGAAGCGCCCTTTATTCATGCCGAATCCGGGACGTCGCGACAGGCTGAACCTGAGCCGGCACCGGCGCCCGCCCCGGCACCATCCAGCGAGGGCAAGGATTTTGAGGGTCGCCTCGGTGGCCGCATCTATGGCTGGCTGGGTGGTATCGCGCTCGCGTTCGCGGGCGTGTTCCTGGTGAAATACTCGGTCGAGCAGGGCTGGCTGTCGCCGGCCGTGCGCGTCTCGCTCGGCATCCTGTTCGGCTTCGTGCTGCTGGGTGTCGCCCAATGGATGCGCAAGCGCTCCAATAATCTGGGCCAGGCGCTTACCGCAGCCTCGGTGGCCGTGCTCTATGCGGCCCTCTTTGCCGCGACCGCGCTCTATGACCTGCTGCCGACCGCGTTTGCCTTCATTGTCCTGGCAGCGCTCACCTTCGCTGCGATCGCGCTATCGCTGCGCGACGGTCCCTTCGTCGGCCTGGTGGGCTTGGCCGGCGGCTTCCTCACGCCGTTGTTCGTCGCCTCGGATACGCCCAACCTGCCGGTGCTGTTCGGCTTCCTTTATCTGCTGCAATGGGGCGCTCTGATGCTCCTCAAGCAGCGCGGCTGGTGGTATCAGGCGGCGATCGCCAATGCCGGCGGCCTGCTATGGGCGGCCTTCCTGATCTCGGTCCTCGCCTTCGACCGCAGCATGGCCGGCAGCTATGCCATCCCGCTGTTCCTGATCGGCACGTCCTGGACCTCGATCTGGGCGCTGGAATCGCGTGGTGGCGCCCTGCGCTCGGTCGAGATGCTGTGGACCACACGGGCGACCTCGATCGCCTGTTTCGGCCTGATGGCGTTCCTCATCGCTGCCAGTGAATACGCGACGATGAACTGGTTCTTCGCCCTCCTGCTCGTGACAAGCCATCTCGTCGCCGCGCGGCGCTGGACCGCCGAGGACGTGCCGGCCTATATCGGCGCCGCCATCATGGTGGCCGCCTACGCGCTGTGGCCGGCCACCACATGGGATTACGAGACCGCCACCGTCATCGACCGCAGTTTCGAGATGATCGTGACGGGCCTCATCTTCGGCGGCCTGCTCCTGTTCGGCGGCTGGTACTTCGCCCATGGGGCCAAGCATCCGACCCGTTGGGCGGCGCTTTCGACTCTGGGCTCCGGCTTCATCTTCGGTGGCGCGTATCTGCAGCTGCGCCATCACGAATTTCTGATCTCGTGGCCGATTCTGGCCGTAAGCCTCGCCGCCATCCACATGGCGCTGGCACAGCGGCTGGATCATCTGCGCCGGCAGGATCCGCATTATGTCGGCGCCTTCGCCCTGCATTGCCTTGCCGTCTCCGGCTTCATTGCCATCGCCATCCCGATGCAGCTGGAGAAATCCTGGACCGCTATCGCCTGGTCGTTCGAATTGCCGATCATCGCCTGGGTCGCCAACCGCCTCGACCTCGCCTGGCTGCGTCGCGCGATCTGGGTCGGCATTGCGCTTGTTCTTGGCGGCATCTGGTATTCCGGCTTTCCGGCCGGGGAGACGCTTATCTTCAACTGGCTGCTCTATGGTCTAGGCATTCCCCTCATAGGCTTTGTGGTGACGGCCTATCTCCTCACCAACTCACCGGAGCAGAAGCTGCGTCGCACGCTGCAGATCCTGGCCTCGGCCCTGGGCTTCGGCCTGCTCGGCTTGGAGATCGAGCATTTCTACGCCCATATCAACGTGCCGACGCCGGACTTCCCGGCCCATGGCGTGCAGGCGATCGCCTGGCTCTGTGTCGCTCATCTGTTGCTGCTCATTGGCGATCGCCGCAAATCACCGGTGCTTTATGACGCAGCGCTGGTGGTGGCTGCCATCGCAGGTGTCTGGCTGCTGCTATTCCCGCTTTTCTTCGATCACCCGATGTTCAACACCATATATGTCGGCGAGACACCGTTCCTCAACCGCATCGGGCTCGTCTATGGCCTGCCCTGCCTGTTGCTGCTGGGCTTTGCCGCCACCCTGATGCGTCGCGTCGACCTCGGTCAGAAGGGCGTCATCGGCTATCGCATCGCCGGCGTCTATGGTCTCTTCCTTGGCTTCGTCTGTGTCACCCTCTGGGTGCGCCAGCTGGTCCATGGCGGCATCATCGAGTTCTGGAACCACAGCAGCACCGATGCCGAGCTCTACGGCTACTCCGCGGCCTGGACGCTCTATGGCGTCGCCTTGCTGATGCTGGGGGTGAAGATGCGCTCGCAGGCACTCCGCTATGCCTCGGCCGCGGTGGTGCTGCTGACGGTGCTGAAAGTGGGGCTTGTCGATGCGTCCGATCTCACCGGGCTTTATCGGGTGGCGAGCTTCCTCGGCCTCGGTATCGCCCTCATCGGCATCGGCTATCTCTACCAGCGCATCCTGTTCAAGGTGAAGGCGTAGGCGGAGAGGTCTACTCCTCGACCCAGGCCACGCGCAGGATGTTGGTGGATCCCGGTGTGCCCAGCGGCACGCCGGCCGTCACCACGATGCGCTCGCCGGCCTTGGCGAAATCCTCGCGAAGGGCAAGGCGGCAGGCCTTGTCGGCCATCTCCGAGAAGCGCTTGAGGTCGGCGGTCACCACGCAATGCGTACCCCAGACCAGCGCCATGTTGCGCGCCGTCTGCAGACTGGAGGTGAGGCACAGGATCGGCACTTCCGGTCGCTCGCGCGCCATGCGCAGACCCGTGGAGCCCGACGTCGTATAGGTGACGATGGCTGCCGCCGAGAGCGTGTGGGCGACCTGGGCCGCGGCCTGGCTGATCGCATCCGATTCAGTCGCCGCATGGTCGAGGCGCTGCGCTTCCAGGATGCGCCGGTAGAACGGGTCGCGTTCGACGCGTTCGGCGATGCGGTTCATCATGGCCACCGATTCCAGCGGGAAATGGCCGCTCGCGGTTTCCGCCGACAGCATCACCGCATCGGCGCCGTCATAGACGGCAGTCGCCACGTCGGATGCCTCGGCGCGGGTCGGCGTCGGCGCGTTGACCATGGAATCCAGCATCTGGGTCGCCACCACCACCGGTTTGCCGGCAAGCCTGCAGGCGGCGATGATGCGCTTCTGGAGGCTCGGCACGTCTTCCGCCGGCATTTCGACACCGAGATCGCCGCGCGCCACCATGACGGCGTCGGACAGATCGACGATCTCGTCCAGCCGTTCGATGGCTGCGGGCTTCTCCAGCTTCGACATGATGCGGGCGCGGCCCTGGATGAGCTTACGCGCTTCGGCCACATCCTCGGGCCGTTGCACGAAGGAAAGGGCGATCCAGTCAGCGCCGAGATCGAGGCCGAAGGTGAGGTCAGTTAGATCCTTCTTGGTGAGCGGCGACAAGGGCAGCACGACGTCCGGCACATTGACGCCCTTGCGGTCGGATAGCTTGCCGCCGATCTCGACTTCGCATTCGGCGGCGTTCTTGGCGGCCTTGAGCACGCGCATGCGCAGCTTGCCGTCATCGAGCAACAGGGTGACGCCCGGCATCAGGGCAGAGAGGATCTCCGGGTGCGGCAGGGGTGCCCGCTGTTCTTCGCCCAGGGCCTTGTCGAGGTCGAAGGTGAACTTCTGGCCCGGGTGCAACACGACCGAGCCGTTCTTGAACTGGCCGACGCGGAGCTTTGGCCCCTGCAGGTCGACCAGCACGCCGATCGGCCGCTTGGTCGTGTTCTCGATATCGCGGATGATGTCGTAGCGCTTCTTGTGGTCTTCGTGGCTGCCATGGGAAAAATTGAGGCGAAACACATCGACGCCCGCCAGGAACAATGCTTCGATCTCGGCACGGGAGGTGGAAGAGGGGCCAAGGGTTGCGATGATCTTGGCCTTGCGCTGTCGTCTCATTTTTTCGCCCAGTTCTTATGCTTGGTTGATCAGGATGACGCGGAAATCATTGACATTGGTTCGTGTCGGCCTTGTGACAATGAGATCTCCCAGGGCCTTGAAGAAGCCGTAACCGTCATTGTCTGCCAGCATGGCCTTGGCACTCAAGCCCTTATCGGCGGCGCGGGCGATACTATCGGGGGTCAGCAGGGCGCCGGCATTGTCCTCGGTCCCGTCGATGCAGTCGGTATCCCCGGCAGCGGCATATATCCCTCGCTGGCCCTGGAGCGCCACGGCAAGAGCCAGCAGGAACTCGGCATTGCGGCCGCCCCGGCCCTTGCCCCGCACGGTGACCGTCGTTTCGCCGCCGGATATCAGGGCCACAGGGGCCGGCGCAGGCTGGCCATGGGCCGCCACTTGTCGGGCAATCCCGGCGTGAACCAGGGCCACATCCCGCGCCTCGCCTTCAAGATCACCGAGGATGAGCGGCGTATAGCCAGCCGCTTTGGCGACCTTGGCGGCGGCCTCAAGGGCATGCTGCGGGGTTCCCAGCATGCGGGTTTCGCCGCTTGCCAATCGAGGATCACCGGGCTTGGGCGTCTCGCAGGCAGGATTGTCGAGATGGGCTTTGACCGCAGGCGGCATCGCCATGCTGTATTTCGCGAATACCGCGATGGCGTCTTCGCGCGTGCTGGGATCAGCCACGGTCGGCCCGGATCCGATCACCGAAGGATCATCCCCTGGCACATCGGAGATGAGCAGGCTCACCACCTTGGCCGGGTAGGCGGCGGCGGCAAGGCGCCCGCCCTTGATCAGGGAGAGATGCTTCCGAACGCAGTTCATTTCTGCAATGTTGGCGCCGGATTTGAGCAGTGCCTTGTTGACGGCCTGTTTGTCGGCGAGTGTCAATCCATCGCCCGGAATGGCGAGCAGCGCCGAGCCGCCGCCGGAGATGAGACACAGCACCAGATCGTCAGCGCTGAGGCCGCGGACCCTGTCGAGGATGCGCCGCGCCGCCTGCTGACCTTTTTCGTCCGGCACCGGATGGGCAGCTTCAACGACTTCGATCGAGCGGCAGGGCAGGCCGTGCTGATAGCGGGTCACCACCAGCCCGTCGATGTCGCCTGGCCATGCGGCCTCGACCGCCTTGGCCATGGCGGCGGCGGCCTTGCCGGCGCCCACCACGATCACGCGGCCTTTGGGCCGCGGTGGCAGATGGGGCGCCAAGATCTGCAATGGGTCGACCGCGGCGATGGCGGCGGCAAACATCCGCTTCAACAAGTCGGTTTCGATAACGCTCACGGACTTCCCCTGACTTTTCTGCTGCGACAGTAGGAATGGTGCCATGCCGGGGTCAAGCAAGGCTGCGACGCTTTTAGTCCCCTAGGCGGCGCGCGAACTGTCCCGGGGCCCGGTTTCCTGCCCATTTCCCTCGTTTCTGCCGTTGGGCTTAGCCAGAAAAATCCCGCCGAGCACGACCACCCCACCCAGGATCTGCCAGGGTCCCAGCCCCTCGCCCAGAAGTGCCCAGGCAAAGACGGCCGAGGCCAACGGGTTGATCAGCAGGGTGAGCGAGGAGAAGGCCGCCGGCAGATGCGCCACGGCCCAGTTGATCAGGCTCTGGCCGATGGTCTGGCTCACCAAAGCGAGGCCCAGCACGGCGCCCCAGCCGGACCAGCTTTGCGGCAGGACCCGGTCCTCGGTCAGGAGTCCCACTGGCAGCAGGACGAGGCTGGCGACGAGCGACCCCCACAGCATCACCTCCGCGGTCGACAGATGCCGCCGTGCTTCCTTGCCGCCACGCAGATATCCAGCATAGGTGATGGCGCCGACCATGCCGAGCACGAAGGCAAGGCTGTTATGAATGTCGAAGCCCTTGTCGCCGCCGGCCAGCAACAGCCATACACCGCCAAAGGCTGCTGCCATGCCGATGATGAACCTCAGCCCGAATCGCTCGCCGAAGAACAGGAAGCCGAAGGCCGCGACCCAGAGCGGCGCGGTATTGCCCATCAAGGTTGCGGCGGCGACGCTGGCAAATTGCAGGCACCAATGCCAGGCGATGAGATCGATGGCGAGAGACAGGCCGGCGAATCCCGTTACCTGGAACGCCTTCCGGCGCTCCGGCGCGGTCGAGCGCCGCGCTGGTCGATGGCACCAGACCCAGATCGCAAAAATGGGCAGCGCAAGTGCCATGCGATAGAAGCCGGTCATGGTCGGGCCGACTTCGGAAAGTTTCACGAAGATGCCGGAAAAGGAAATCATCACCGCCCCCAGGATCAGCACGGGCAAGGCAAAGCGGTCGGCTGATGGACCTGATTTCATGAGATCGGACTGAATTCTGGCTGCTTGCGTCGGATGACAGATGATGCGGCGTCTTCTATGCTGAGCCGGCTATTTGGTCAACGGCGCTTCCGGTCTTCGGAAGGGATATCGACGGGGCAAAGTCGCAATTGATGTCTATCGATTACTACAACGACAAACTGCTGGGTCCCGCGGATCCACCCCCCTTCACCCTGCTCAACGAAACGGGCAAGGCGCCCCTGATCCTGTTCTGCGACCATGCCGGCCGCGCCTTTCCGCGCAAGCTCGGCAATCTCGGCCTCAGCCAATCCGCTCTCGACCAGCATATCGCCTGGGATATCGGCATCGCCAATGTGGCTGCCATTCTGTCGCGCAATCTCGATGCGCCCTGTGCCTTGGCCAATTATTCGCGCCTGGTGATCGACTGCAACCGGCGCCTCGACGATCCGACCTCGATCGCGCAGGAATCTGACCGGATCTTCATTCCCGGCAATCATGGGCTTGATCAGAAGGCGCGTGACCAGCGTGCGGCGGAAATCTTCCGTCCCTATCACATCGCTGTCGACAAGCTCATCAAGGCGAAACTCACTAGTGGCGTGCTGCCGGCGATCCTGTCGCTGCACAGCTTCACGCCGGTGATGAACGGATTCCAGCGCCCCTGGCATTTCGGTATCCTGTGGAACCGCGATCCGCGATTGCCCTTGCCGCTGATGACGCGGCTCGCGCAACTGCCCCATGTCTGCGTCGGTGACAACGAGCCCTATTCCGGCCGCGACGAGCATGGCTTTTCCATCATCGCCCATGCCGAGGAGATGAGCCTGCCCCATGCGCTTATTGAGATCCGCCAGGACCTTATCAGCGATGATGCCGGCGTCTCGCGCTGGACAGCCAAGCTGGAAGGCACACTTAAAGGCCTGCTCGCCGACCCCAACGTGTTCTATTCTCCCGCTGCAAAATGACCGAGCCAGCCTTCACCTTGGGGATCGAGGAAGAATATCTGCTGGTCGACCGCGCCAGCCGCGATCTCGTCGTTGACCCACCACGCGCCCTGTTCGAAGAGGCGCAGGCGCAGCTCGGCGTCCATGTCAGTCCTGAATTCATGCGTTCGCAGATCGAGATCGGTACCGGCATTTGCACGTCGCTGGGCGAGGCGCGCGAGCAACTGCGCCGGTTGCGCGCGACGTTGGCCGAGATCACAGCGCATCACGGCCTCGCCATCGTTGCGGCGTCGACCCATCCCTTCGCCGATTGGGGTGGGCAGAAGCATACCGACAAGGAGCGCTACAATGCCTTGGCGCGTGACATCGGCGGGCCGGTGCGGCGCCTCCTCATCTGCGGCATGCATGTCCATGTCGGGATCGAGGACCCGGAACTGCGCATTGATCTGATGAGCCAGGCAAGCTACTTCCTGCCTCATCTCCTGGCGCTTTCCACCTCATCGCCATTCTGGCGGGGCGCCGATACCGGGCTCAAATCTTATCGCCTGGCCGTGTTCAACGAGCTGCCGCGCACCGGCCTTCCTGAAATCTTCGATTCCTTCGGCGAATATCAGCGCCATCTCGACGTGCTCATCAGCGCTGGCCTTATCGAGGATGGCAGCAAGTTGTGGTGGGATCTGCGTCCCTCGGCTCGTTTCCCGACCCTTGAGATGCGCATCGCCGACGCCTGCACCCTCCTTGAGGATACGCTGGCCATTGCCGCCATGTACCGCTGTGTCCTGCGCATGCTCTATCGCCTCCGCCGCGGCAACCAGCGCTGGCGGCGCTATTCGGCCATGCTGCTCAATGAGAATCGCTGGCGCGCGCAGCGCTACGGCATCGACGAAGGCCTGGTCGATTTCGGCAAGGGCCGCATCGTGCCGATGCGCGACCTCATCGGGGAAATGCTGGTGCTTCTCCAGGAGGATGCCGAGTTCTTCGGCTGCACCGCCGAGCTGGCGCATACCCGCGCAATCCTCGACCGCGGCACCAGTGCGCACCGGCAATTGGCGGTCTATCATGCGGCTATCGCCGCCGGCCTCGACCAGCGCGCGGCCCTCATGCGCGTGGTCGATGGGCTGATCGAGGAAACGACGCGCTTCTAGAAGGAATGGACTGATGGACGACAAGACCAAGGTTGAACTCGAAGCTGCCGCCTTCCGCCGCCTGGTGCAGCATCTCCAGGAACGCACCGACGTGCAGAACATCGACATGATGAATCTGGCCGGCTTTTGTCGCAATTGTCTGTCGCGCTGGTATCGCGAGGCTGCCGATGCCCGTGGCCTGAGCGTCCCGGACCCGGCCGCCCGCGAGATCGTCTACGGCATGCCGTATGACGTCTGGAAAACGAAGTACCAGGCCGAGGCATCAGCCGAGAAGAAGGCCGCGTTCGAGCAGAACAAGCCGAAGGATTGACGTCGAAGGCTAGTCCGTCGGCAAGGAGCGCAGGAAGTTCTGCACCTCGGTCTGCAGATGGGTCGATTGCGCGACCAGGCTTTGGACCGCGTTGGAAACCTCGGTCGCCGTGACGCCGGTATCGTTTGCGACCACCTGAACATTCGAGATGATCTCGGTGGTTTCCCCGGTGCGCTGCGAAACGGACTGCGCCGAACTGGCGATTTCGCGTGTCGCCTGGTTCTGCTGCTCGACCGATGAGCTGATCTCATGGGCGATGCCGCTGATCTCGCCGATGATGTCGCTGATGGTCCGGATGGCCTCGGCCGATTTGCCGGTCGCCGATTGAATGGCGTTGATCTGGGCCGAGATCTCCTCGGTGGCCTTGGCCGTCTGCCCGGCCAGCGATTTGACTTCGCCGGCCACCACGGCAAATCCCTTGCCGGCCTCGCCCGCGCGGGCGGCTTCGATGGTCGCGTTGAGCGCCAGAAGGTTGGTCTGGCTGGCGATATCGTTGATGAGATGGATGATGTCGCCGATCTTCTGCGCGGCACTGGTAAGGTCCGCCACCGACGATGAGGTGACGGTCGCCTGCTCGACGGCGCGCGCGGTGATCTCGTTCGATCGCTGCGCCTGTCGCTGGATCTCCGAGACCGAGGCAGTAAGTTCTTCGGCCGCCGCGGCAATGGCCTGGGCATCGCCCGTCGTGGCACCGGAAGCTTCCGCCGCCTGCGCTGCCTTGGCTGCGTTTTCTTGCGCCACATGGGTCATGCCGCCGGCAAGTGTCGCCACGCGGCTGGTCCCCGTCGTCACTTCATTGATCACCGACTGCACAGCACGTTCGAAATCGCTGGCGATGCGGCCAAGGACGGCGCGCTGTTCGGATTTCGCGCGCGCCTCGGTCTCGCGTTCGTGCTGGGCGGCATGTTCGGCCTGGCGATGAGCGGCTTCCGCTTCGCCCAGGGCCAAGGCCGCATTGGAGAGTGTGCGGGCCAGGTATTGCGACACCCACATCAGCACGCCGGCCTCGATGAGCACGATCACCGCATGTAGCACGACGCGGAAAAAATCGCCGCCGCCCGGGAAGATCGCTGCCGGCAGCAGAAAATTGAGTGACAGATGGTGAAGTGCAATGGTGACCGTCCCGGCGAGGATGGCGCGCCAATCGCAGAATGCGGTCAACATCGCAAGCGAGGCGAAGAAATACATGTGGATATCGATCTGCCAGGGCTGGTTCTCCATCACCGCGACGATGAGGCCGATCATCAGCATCATGGCGACCGATTGAAAGAGCTGCAGGCTGGTGCCCGTGCTCAACCAGCTGAACACCGCGACCGCGAGGGCGATTACCAGCGCGATGCCGGACAGCCAGCCGAGACCGCCCACCACCAGCCATTCCAGCAGCGCCACGAGCGGCAGATGCAGGCAGATATAGACGGCGAGGATCCGCGCTACCTTGGCGCGCAAACTGTCGATCGAATTCATGATTCTGTCCTCGCAGATGTAGGCGAAACGCAGCCAAGGCTGTCATTGGCACGCAGCACCAGGCTGGCGCCGGCGGCATAGAGTCGGTCGATGAAATCGGCGCTGTCGCTGATGGCGATGATCGATCCGGGCGCCCCACCTGGGCCAAGCATGCGTCCCCCGGCGCTAATCACGGCGGCCAGCGCGTCGCCCTGGAGGTCAAAGACGGCGACCGGCTGCGCCGCTTGGGCCGTCGGCATCACGCGCACCACGCCCAGCGCGCCGATGCCGAGGATGGCGAGCGCAAAGGCTGGCAGGAATGGCCGCCATGTGGCTGGTCTGGCGTTCATGCGGTGACCGATCGTGAAATTGACGAAACGCGACTGACCGCAGATTAAAGGATGTTTACAAAGACATGATTAACGAAAGGGAATAAATTGCCATTCCGCACTGCAGCATCGCACGCTTATTCCGCGGGTGGGATCGGCTCCGATTTCGGCTTCCACCGCCACACCACGATGCTGAGGCCAGCGAGGATGATGATCCCGCCTAGAACCAGATCTTCCGACAGTTTCTCGCCGAGCTGAAACGTGGCGGTTGCCACCCCGAACACCGGCATGAGCAGGGTGAACGGCGTCAGCTCGTCGATCCGCTGCCGCATCCGCAGCCAGTACCAGATCGAATAGGGCAGGGCGAAGCCGAACACGGCGATGCCGATGACGCCCAGCCAGCCCTGAAACGGGATGGCAGTGATGGTTGGCATCAATTTCTCACCCTCGACCAGCAGCGCCATCACGATCATCTGCGGCGTCGCGTAGCGGGCGATCGCGGCATAGAGCCCGGTGCCGTGATCCTTCGCAACGATCGGGATGACCGCCTGGGTCGTCGCCCAGGAGGTGACACAGACCAGCATGGCGAGGATGCCAAGATAATCCGATGTCGCATCCGGTTTGCCGACTACCACCGCGACGCCGACCAGGCACAGCAGCGCCCCGAAGCCGTTCTTGAAATTCGGCTTGTCGCGGCCGAGGAACCAGGACGCGATGATCGCAATGGGCACGGAGAGCTGCATCAGCAGCACCGCGGTCGATGCCGGCAGCAGCATCAGCGCGTAATAGACAGCGGTGCTCTGCAGGGTGCCGCCGAAGAAGGCCAGCAGGAACAGTGTCTTTCGCGGGGTCTTGGCGCGCGGATAGAACGGCGTGAGGATGGCTGCCACGACCGCATAGACGATGGTGACCAGCAGCACCGGTGGAAACCAGTCCTCGACCGCGGGTTTGGCCAAAGTATAGATCGGCCCCACAGGATCTGGATGAACACGGCCAGCGCGATATGCAGGAGGGGCATCGAAATCTCGGCTTCCGGCGGCAGAAATGCCACAGCTGTTGCGGCGGCACTCTGCCCGGAACCGCCGGTCGCCGCAAGATGGCCCCGTTATCCCCGTTATCCACAGGCTGCTGCGCCTTGTTCCCGAGGGGTGCCGCAGATAGAGTCCCGCCGACTCGAGAAAACGTTGCCCACGCACTGACGTGACAAGGAGACTTCCCCATGGCCGATTCAGGCGCCGATTCCGGTGGCATTGCTGCTGACCACCTCAAATCCTTCATCGAGCGCATCGAGCGCCTCGAGGAGGAAAAGGCCGCCATCGCCAATGACGTGAAGGAAGTCTATGCCGAAGCCAAGGGTACCGGCTTCGACACCAAGATCATGCGCCAGATCATCCGCCTGCGGAAAATGGAACCGAATGACCGCGCCGAGCAGGAAGAACTGCTCGACATCTACATGCGCGCTGTCGGGATGGTGGCTTAGGGCCTATCCCCCGATCGGCCCGGCATGGTGGCACGCCACCAAGTGATCGGGTCCGGCTGACACCAGATCCGGCATCATTTGGGCGCAGATTTCCGTGGCTTTCGGGCAGCGGGTGCGGAACGGGCAACCACTTGGCGGATTGAGTGGTGAAGGCAGGTCGCCCTTCAACACGATGCGCGTCTTGCTCTGCTCGACATCGGGGTCCGGCACCGGTACGGCAGAGTTCAGTGCCTGCGTGTAGGGATGCAGAGGATTGCTGTAGAGCGAATCCCGGTCCGCGATCTCCATCACCTTGCCCAGATAGAGCACCATCACCCGGTGGCTGATATGCCGCACGATGGCAAGATTGTGCGAGATGAAGATGAGCGACATGCCCAGCTCCTGCTGCAGATCCATCAGCAGGTTGACGATCTGCGCCTGGATCGAGACGTCGAGGGCCGAGACCGGCTCGTCGCAGACGATAAGACGCGGATTGTTGATGATGGCGCGCGCGATGCCGATGCGCTGGCACTGACCGCCTGAGAATTCATGCGGATAGCGGTTGATCTGGTTGGGCAGCAGGCCGACCTTCGCCATCATCGCCTTGACCTTGTCCTTCACCTCGGCCGGTTTCAGGTTTGGCTGGAAGGTGGTCATCGGCTCGGCAATGATCTGGCCCACCGTCATCCTGGGATTGAGGCTGGCGAGCGGATCCTGGAAGATGATCTGCATCTCGCGCCGCAGATTGCGCATGGCATCCGGCTCAAGCTTCGAGAGATCTTGCCCCAGCCATACCGTGCGGCCGCCCTTCAGGGGCAACAGGCGCAGGATCGCACGACCCAGGGTCGACTTGCCGCAGCCGGATTCACCGACCAGACCCAGCGTCTCGCCGGGTTTGAGATCAAACGACACGCCATCGACTGCCTTCACGATGGCCGGATGGCCACCACCGAACAGGCGCTTGCGGCCGACATCAAAATGAACTTTGAGGTCGTTGACGGAGAGCAAGGGTGCGGTGCTCATGCGGCGTCTCCGACGATGGGACCTAGCGGTCGTTCCAGATGGCAGGCCTTGGCGCGGCCGGTGCCGATTTCATGGAGCATCGGCCGCTCCTCGGCACAGCGCTCGAACGCATACTGGCAGCGGTCGCGGAACGCGCAGCCGGTCGGCAGGTTCTGCAGATTGGGTGGCTGTCCGCCGATCGTCTCAAGCCGATTGAGGCCATGGGAGTCGAGGCGTGGCATCGATTTCAGCAAGCCCTCGGTATAGGGATGCTGCGGCCGCTTGAAGATGTCGCGGACGGCACCTTCCTCGACGATCGAGCCCGCATACATCACCATCACCCGGTCGGCCAATCCGGCGATGGCGCCAAGATCATGGGTGATGAGCGCAATCGCCATGCCGGTGTCGCGCCGCAATTCGGAAAGGAGATCAAGGATCTGCGCCTGGACGGTCACATCAAGCGCCGTCGTGGGTTCGTCGGCGATGAGCAGTTCCGGCCCGCACAGCAGGGCCATGGCGATCATGACGCGTTGGCGCATGCCGCCCGAGAATTCATGGGGATGCATGTTGATGCGCCGCTGGGCCTCCGGGATCTGCACCCGGTCGAGGAGGCGCACCGAAACCGCCGCCGCTGCTGCCTCGTCCATTCCCTTATGAGTCATCAGTACTTCGGTCATCTGCCGACGCACGGTAAGATAGGGATTGAGCGAGGTCATCGGGTCCTGGAAAATCATGGACATGCGCGCGCCGCGGACCTTGTTGAGGTCCGATCTGGCGACACCCAGGATTTCCTGGCCCGTCACCTTGACCGAGCCGGTGGCGCGGCCATTGCTGGCAAGCAGGCCCATGATCGACATGAAAATCTGACTCTTGCCAGAGCCGGACTCACCGACAATGCCCAGAGTTTCGCCGCGATTGATGTGAAACGACACATTGTTGACGGCGTTGACGTTCCCTTCCGGTGTCGAGAAAGTCGTGCTGAGGTTGGTGACTTCGAGAACATTGCTCATTTGCGTGTCGCCCTCAGCGATCTTTGGGGTCGAGCGCATCGCGCAGACCATCACCAACGAAGTTAAGAGCGAGCAAGGTTACGACCATGACCGCGCTCGGAAACACAACGGCCCACGGCGCGATATCCATGGACCGGGCACCTTCACTGATCAATGTGCCCCAGGAGGAATTGGGCTCCTGTACGCCCATGCCGAGGAAGGAGAGAAAGCTCTCGGTCAGGATGACCGCGGGCACCGTCAGGGTCATGTAAACCACCACCGGACCCAGGCAGTTTGGAATGATGTGGCGCGTGATGATACGCCAATTCGAAACGCCGCTGGCATGAGCCGCTTCGATGAACTCCTTGCGCCGAATCCCGATCGTCTGGCCACGCACAATGCGCGCCATGTCGAGCCAACTCACCGCGCCAATGGCAACATAGATCAGCACCATGTTCCTGCCGAACACCACAGTCAGCAGGATGACGAAGAAGACAAAGGGGATCGAATAGAGAATGTCGACAATACGCATCATGATATTGTCGACCCTGCCGCCGACGAAGCCGGCTGAGGCGCCCCACAATGTACCGATAACCAGGCTGACCATCGTTGCTACAAAGCCGACGATGAGCGAAACCTGACCACCGTAAAGCGTGCGTGTGAAGAGGTCGCGTCCATTCTGGTCGGTGCCAAAATAGTATCCGAGAGCGAAATCGGGCGGGATACTCAGATTGGGCAGGCTCCAATCCACTTCCTCCGGATCGCGCAGTCCAAGATAGGGTGAACTGAAGCAGACGACGGTGATGAAAGTCAGCACGATAAGGCCGACGACCGCGGCCTTGTTATGCGTGAAGCGTCGATAGGCATCCACCCACAGGCTGCGGCCCTTGACCTCCGGTTGCTTGGCGAGGAGGGCGAGGTCAGTCATAGCGCACCTTGGGGTCGAGCAGGCCGTAACAGATGTCGGCTAGGAGGTTGCAAAGAATGACGAGCGCGCCGAACAGGATGGTGACGCCCAGCACCAGCGTGTAGTCGCGGTTGATGGCGCCCTGCACGAAGTAACGCCCGATCCCGGGAATGCCGAAAATCTGCTCGACGATCACCGAGCCGGTCACGATATTGGCGATGGCCGGACCCATATAGGAGACAACCGGCATGAGAGCCGCGCGAATGGCATGACGCGTAAGCGTGACCATTTCCGGCAGACCCTTGGCACGCGCCGTGCGCACGAAATTGCTGCGCAGGACCTCCAGCATGCTGGCGCGGGTGAGGCGTGTGAAGGCTGCGATCTGCGGAATGGCCAGCGCAATGATGGGCAATATCCAGTTGCTGGGCTTACCCCAGCCGCCGACCGGGACCAAATGCAACATCAGGCCGAAGACCAGTGTCATGATGGGAGCGACGACGAAGTTCGGCACGGCAATACCCAGCATCGCGGTACCGACACCCAGGTAGTCGATCCAGCTATTCTGACGCAGCGCCGCAAGAATGCCGAGTGTCACGCCGATCAGGACGGCGATGCCAATTGCCGACAGGCCCAGCGCCAGCGAGGTCGGAAACCCCTGCCAGATCAGTTCCGAGACAGTGAAGTCCTTGTATTTGAAGGACGGGCCGAAATCACCTTGTGCGAGGCCGCCCAGATACCGCAGGAACTGCTGTGGTAATGGCTCATCGAGATGATACTGCTCAATCAGCTTCGCCTCGACTTCGGCGGGAACCTTGCGTTCCTTGTCGAAGGGGCCGCCCGGTGCCATGCGCACCATGAAGAACGACACCGCGACGATGATGAAAAGGGTCGGTATGGCGCCCAACAGGCGCCGGAAAACGTAATGCAACATGCGGCCGCCTCCCATCGGTGCCGATAAACGGTGCCGAGGCGATCAGGGTCAATGAGAAACGACCCGGTGGCATGATGCCACCGGGTCGCCATGTTCGCAATCTTACTCCGAAATGGAGATGAATCGCGCCAGATGGAAGTCGAGGATGTTGTATTCCCAGCCTGCGACCTTCTTCGAGACCATATGCTGCGAGGTGTAGTGGTAGATCGGAAGCATCGGACTGTCGTTAAGGAAGGCCTGTTCCGCATCGTGGAACATTTGCATCCGCTTCGCCGGATCCGTTTCCGTAGCGGTGGCCTTCACCAACTCATCGTACTTCGCGTTGTTGTAGCCGGCATCGTTGCGCTCGCCGGCATCCGACAGGAACATGTCGAGGAAGTTGATGGGATCGTCATAATCGGCGATCCAGGCGGCACGGGCGACGTCAAACTGCTTCTTGTCGCGTGTTTCCAGATAGACCTTCCACTCTTCGTTGCGGAGGGTCGCTTCGACGCCCATCTGCTTCCACATGCTCTGGACAGCGACAGCGATCTTCTTGTGGTTCTCGCTGGTGTTGTAGAGCAGTTCGACCTTCAGCGGATTCTCCTTGGTATAGCCATGCTTGGCCAGGAGAGCCTTGGCTTCCTCAAGGCGCTGCGCCTGCGGCATGTCCTTGAAGTCGACGAAGGCCTGCTTGTAGTTCGTCATCGGAGGAACCCAGGAATAGGCCGGGGCTTCACCGCCCTGCGTGATCTTGGACACCAGGATCTCGCGGTTGATGCCGAGGGATAGGGCCTTGCGGAGATCCGGCTGGGCGCCCAACGGCTCGCGGGTCAGGTTGACAACATAATAGTAGGTGCCGAGATAAGGCGTGTTCTTGAACTCGTCGGCGAAGTTGGCCTCGAGGTCCGGAATCTGCTCTGACGGCGCGTCATAGGTGGCGTGGAGCTCGCCGGCCTTGAAGCGCTTCAATTCTTCCGCCAGATCCTCCGTCGGATACATGACGACCTTGTCGACCTTCACATTGGCGGCGTCCCAATAGTTCGGGTTCTTCACATAGGTCAGCGAGGCTTGCGGGGTCCACTCGGTCAACTGGTAGGCGCCGTTGCTGACGATGTTGCCGGGCTTCGTCCAATCATCCTTGAACTTCTCCACGGTCGCTTTGTGCACCGGGTAGGAGATCGGGTGGCGCAACAGGCCGAGGAAATAGGGCGTCGGGCCTGTGAGTTCGATCTTCAGCGTGTGGTCGTCGACCGCCGTGGCGCCGAGCTTGGACATATCCTTCTCTTCGGCCTTGCGGATGGCGGTGGCGTTCACGATGACATCAAGGATCGGCGCATAGTCGGCGGCGGTTTCAGGATTGACCGCATCCTGCAGGCCGAACACGAAGTCAGCCGCCGTCACCGGATCGCCGTTCGACCATTTCGCGTTCTGGCGCAGCTTGAACGTATAGGTCTTGCCGTCATCGCTGATTTCCCAGCTCTCGGCAGCACCTGGAATGATGTCGCCATTCGGCGCATAGGTGGTGAGGCCTTCAAAGATATCGGCTTCGATATTGGCTTCGGTGACGCCCGTCGATTTGTGCGGGTTGATGGTCTCCGGTTCGGCGCCATTGCCGCGATGGAACACCATCTCGGCCTGCACGAGCGATGTGCTCGCCATCAATGCCGCGGCCGCAAAGGCCGGCAGCAGAAATTTCCTCAGTGCGTGTTTCATTTTTTTAACCTCCTCTGTCGATCAAAAGCTCGAATGCATGAAGGGGACGTTGTCCACGGAGCGCATCCGTCGCTGACCCCTTGCACTCAGCTGGCGTCATCTTTCTTCAACAATTGTAATGGTTCAATAGATTTAGCTGATTTGACGCAGGTTTCTGCGCGTTTGTGCCTCGTCGGCGGGGGGCCTCTTTTGTTCTCAATGTCGGGTCCTTTCCCTGACCCGAGGTGATGCTGCCTAGGCGTTCTGCGCATCGGCCCGGCACTTCGCCGGTCGGTACAGCGCGCAACGGCCAGAGCGCCGGTGCCAGCGAACATCGGCCCAATTGGTAAACATCCGTACGATAGGGAAAGTTGTCAGACCGGCTCGGCGGGCTGGGTCGCAGGTTCCGCTGTCGGCGGCTCCTCGGCCACCAAGGGGACCGCGTCGTCGCTCTCGGTAAGCGTCTCGCGCGCCGATTCGCGCCGCCAGCGGGACATGATGGCGCTGGCTTGCGTAGCCTCCGTCCGGTCGAAGAAATCGAGCGCCTGGCCAAGATCGGCAGCGCCGATCCCGCTCGCCTTGCTGCGCAGCTTGCGCGCCAGCAGGTAGATCTGTGCGAACTCGTCGCGCCGAAGGCCGATGGCGCGCGCGATGAGCGCGATGCTGTCGCCACCATTTTCGTTCATCAGCTTGCGCACCAGCCCCATGCGCAAATTGGCCAGATGCGCCATCTGTGCCTGGAACAGGGCAAGGTTGCCGGACCGCAGGGCGCTGATCATCGAGACCGGCGTCAACTCGATTTCGCCAGGCGCCGGTTCCGCAGCGCCTTCCTCGACAGCGAGTGATGCGATGTTCTCGGCCGGCGGCATCGGCTGGGCCTTCTGGCCATAGACCGGGCGTTGCGGCGAGGCGGCCTGGGCATCGAACAGAAAACGCTGGTTGAGCGTCTCGCATACCGCAGGATCGGCCCAGGTCATCATGTCCTCGGCAAGACTCTCCGGCAATTCGCGGCGCTCAGCCACCAGGGCCTGCAATTCGACATCCGTCATCGCAACAAGGGCTGCTGCCGAAAGGGCCGGAATGGAGAAGGGCGCCTCGGGATTGGCGAGCAGTTCGCGCAGGATCGTGGGCTCCTCCAACCGCGCCATGGCGTCCACCATGGCGATGGTTGGTCCCTTGCGCTTGGCGATGATGGCGGCATGGGCACTGCCCTTGCTCTCGATCACCGCGACAAGATCACTGGGCTCCAGGCGGTTGCTGGCAAAGAGGACAGGGGAGGCGATCTCGATCTCGTCCTCGGCGAAGACTTTCAGCAGTTCGGGTTCGGCAAGGGTCGAGCCGGCGATCTCATAGGCGAGTTCCATGCGCGCCTCGGCCAGGGTCTTGGGCCGCAACACCCGCAGGATCTCGGCCAGCATGACCCGTTCCTTGGGCTTCATGATGGTGCCGCGCCGCCAGAACAGCCGGGCCAGCAGGGCGAACATGCGCGAGCGCCCTTCCGGCGACCGGTCGCGGGCCACCAGGGCCAGTTCCTTGAGGTCGAAGCCGTCGCTCACGCTCAATCGCTCCCCGACTCAACGGATCATGAGCTTCATTGGTAACCCGCGCCAAGGTGCGGGTAAAGATTTGACTGGGCGCAGGGGCCGCAGGGTCGGGGCGAGGGGTTGGGAAGGGGTGGGCGGCAAGGCCCCCTACTTCACCGGTGTCAGATGCGACCCGTCGATGACACGGCTGGCTGGCAGGGTGACGATGGCGCGGGTGCCTTCGCCCAGGGTGCTCTCAAGCCGCAGATCGCCGCCATGCAATTTGGCAAGACCCAGCGACAAGGTGAGGCCGAGGCCGGTCCCTTCATATTTGCGGTTGAGGCCACTATCAGCCTGCGAGAAGGGATGCATCACCCGGTCGATATCCTCGAGCGCGATACCGATGCCGGTGTCGGTCACGGTAAGGGCGATATCGCCCGAGCGCATGACGCCGGCACCCAGCGTGATCCGGCCCCCGCGCGGCGTGAATTTCACCGCATTGGCCAGGAGGTTCGCCAGGATCTGCTTCAGCTTGCGTTTGTCGGCATGGACCCGCGGCAGGCGCGCCGGCAGGTCGAGGGTGAGTGCCAATCCCTGCGCTTGCAGCCGGTCCTGGATCAGGCGCGACACGGAATCGAACAGTTCCTCGATATTGCAGGCACTCTCGTTGATATCGGCCTGGCCGTTCTCGATGCGCGAGACGTCGAGGATATCGTTGATGATGCCCATCAGATTGACGGCGCTGCCGTGGATGTCGCGCACATAGGTGCGGTAGTCGGGATTCTCCACCGGCCCAAGCAGGCCCATGCGCATCACGTCGGCAAAGCCGATGATGGCGTTGAGCGGGGTCATCAGTTCATGGCTCATATTGGCAAGGAACTGGCTCTTGGCGCGGTTGGCGGTTTCGGCCGTTTCCTTGGCGGCACGCAGATTCTCTTCGCGCCGGGTGAGCTCGGTGATGTCGGAGGCCGCGCCGCGGTAACCGGTGAGGGCGCCCGTTGCCGGATCGAAAACCGGCAATGCACTCATCAGAAACAGCTTGCGCTTGCCTGTCGCATCTTCCGCATCGAACGGCAGGTCGCGGAACGGCGACAGTTTCTGCAGGCGCCGCTGCAGATTGAGGCGCAAGGCATCAGATGCCACCAGGTCGAGGAGGTTCCGGCCGATGAGCTGCTGCGGTACCATGCCCAAGGCACCGACCACGCGCTGCGTCACCAGGCGCAGGTTGAGGGCCGCATCCGTCTCCCACATCCAATCGGAGGAAAGGCGGATGAAATCCATATGCCGGTCAAGGGCGATGGCAGCTTCATCGAGACCGGAGCGGCCATCCTGCAGCAATGTCAGCATGCCGCCAAAGCCGGTCAGCACGCCACTGGGATCTGCCATCGGCTCAAATCGCGCGCGCAACCGCTGCAGCGCACCGCCGGCCGGAAAATCCCAGTCGCGAAACACGGTCGTGCGCCGCAGATCCACTTCCTCGGCTATCTCGGTCAGGCGCAGCCGTTCTCCGATCGTGCCGCCATCAATGCGCGTCTCAGAGATGCGGCGGCAGGAAGGATTGGCCCAGGTGATCAATCCCTTGGGATCGCACATCATCATGGCTGGGCCGAATTCGAGCAGTTCTTGCCGGAACAGATCGTTGAGACGGGTCGGAGAAGGTGTTGCTTCGTTGGCCGGGTTCGCGCGCGGCGAACTCACATGCGCGGTGGTCTGTTGGAAACTTGGCGCCAAGGGCGTGACTTTGTTCATGCGCGTTTCTTCTCCTGCCCTTCTTCGATCGAGCGAATGGCAAACAGGTAATCAGGATCACGACGCCAGCGCGTCAACACGGTTTCGGCTGCCGCATGCGTCAGGCGATCAAAGAACTCGAGAGCGCGGCCGAGTTCGGCCGGGGCGAAGCCCGCTTGTCCGGCGCGGGCGCGTCTCGTCAGCAGGAAGATGGTGGCGAATTCCTCGCGGTTGAGCCCCATGCCGCGTGCGGCGACCGCCAATCCCTGGCCGCCGGGCTCATAGGCCAGGCGATTGACCAGCTTCAGGCGCAGTCCGCTCATCTCGGCGAACATCGCCTCGAAAAGCTGCACCTCGCCCTTGCGCAGGGTCTGCAGCAGCAGGCGCGGCGTCAGCTGGCGCGCATCGCCCAGCGCCCTTGAAAGTACGTCGGCCGCGGAATCGGTCGCAGCTTCGGCCTCCGCCTCGGCTACTTCTTCCCTGACCAGCGGCTCCAGGCGATCGTCGAGCATGTTGGGGTCGATATCGAAGCGCTCCATCAGCGCCTGGCGCAAGGCTGCCGCCACCCAAAGCACCATGCGCCGCGCAAGGTCTACCGGCAGGTCGCGCCGCCGCACGAGCGGTTCCTGGAACTCGTCGACACTCTTCGACTGCTCAACCAGGTAAGCCAGCGTTACGCGTGAGATCTGCGCGTCCTGGTTTTCAAGGAGGGTGCGGATGACGTCACGGTCGCCGGTTTCGACCAGCGCATCGGTGACGGCACTGTTCACGTCGCGCCGCATCGCGACGGTGAGAATGTGCTGACGCGAGCGGTGGCGGATGACTTCGATGAGATCGACATCCTGCAACACGGCCGAGCGCAACAGGATGGGCGTAGCCACGTCGATCTCGTCATTGGCGAGCATGACGGCCAGTTCGCGCGGCAGCCCCGGCGCGTCGACCAGGCGCAATGCGAGCTTCCGGCGCACGTCCCGCGCCACATCACGCATCAATTTTTCAAGGATATCGAGCATCAGCGCGCGTTCCTGCGCGCTCAATACATCGCTGCGATCATGAAACAGATCGCCCATGACAGCAAACAACTCTGCCCGGCTCTCGTCGGAGCGGAGCCGCGCCAATGCCAGCAATTGCTCGCCGTCGATGCTGTCGTTCGCCATCACCGTGCTGCAACGGATACGTGGGCGCCCTACACGCTATGGCATGCCCATCGATCCTTTAGCAGATCCCCCCGCTTAGCCCCGATTTAGGAATGCTAGGGTTTGGTAATGGTTAAAGTCAACCTAATTTCCGAAGAATGACATCTATACATATGATTTCTTTGAGTATTTTTTTATCTAAAATGCAAGATAACCACTAGATCGTTGGCCGATTGCGGATGATACGACTAAATGCTGTGTATTTTCGGTTAAATTGCCATTTCGTGACTGACTTGGTCGAGCGCGCTGAAATGTGCGCCAGCGCACTGCCGTTTCCCCCTCAAGCGCGCTACATTGCCGGTATGTTCACGACCACACCTTATATAGGGCGTGCTTGCGCCACCCTGTTGCTCCTGGCCCTGCTGCTTGGCGCCGGACAACCGGCCTTGGCCGAGACACGGCTCGCCTTGGTGATAGGCAATGGCAAATACGGCCCAGAAGTCGGCTCCCTCATCAACCCACCCAACGATGCCAATCTCATGGCAGAGCGGCTGACCGGCCTCGGCTTCAAGGTGACCAAGCTGGTCAATGGCGACCAGAAGGCCATGAAGCGGGCGATCTCGGCTTTCGGCCAGCAATTGTCGGCGGCGGGTTCCGATGCCGTCGGCCTGTTCTTCTATGCCGGCCACGGTATCCAGGTCGATGGCGCCAATTATCTCATCCCCGTCGGTGCCGCGATCGGTGCCGAAGCCGATGTCGACCTCGAAGCGGTCTCTGCGGAAGCGGTGCTGAAGCAGATGGAATTTGCCGGCGCGCGGGTGAATATCGTCATCCTCGACGCCTGCCGCAACAACCCGCTGCCGCGCTCGATGCGTTCCGCGGGCAGCGGCCTTGCCCGCATGGATGCGCCGACCGGCAGCTTCATCGGCTATTCGACCGCCCCCGGCAATGTGGCTGCCGATGGCGATGGCAAGAACTCGCCCTATACTGCGGCACTCGCGGCCGAGATGACCAAGCCCGGCATCGCCATCGAAGAAGCGTTCCGCAATGTCCGGGTCAAGGTGATGGAAACCACCGGCGCCCAGCAGGTGCCGTGGGAATCTTCCTCGCTCACAGGTGCGTTCTTCTTCAAGACGGGTGCCGCGCAGGTCGCTGCCGCGCCGCAGCCGGCTGCCAAGAAGGCCCCGGTCGAGGCCAGCGCCGCTGAGGAGAAATTGTGGGATCTGGTCAAAGACAGCAAGAATCCAGGCGAGTTCGAAGCCTTTCTTGATAGCTTCCCGGATGGTTACTATGCCGGTGTCGCGCGGGCTCGAGCGGCAGGGTTGCGTAGCGCGTCTGCGCCGGTCGCGGCGGCCAGCGCCAGCCAGCCGGCTGTGCCGGAGACCAAAGTGAAGGTTGCATCGGCAGCACCGGAACCGGCACCTGCTCCTGAACCGGAAACGCAGGTGGCCTCCATCGCCCCGGCACCTCCGCCCGTCAGCAGCGATGGCAGCATGATCCTTTCTCCGAAAGTGGGCGGCATGCTGAAGAGCTACCTGTCGAAGCTGCAGAACCGCAAGGGCGCCTTCGCCGTTTCGCCGGACGGCTTGTTCGCCGGGTCCTTCACCTGCGAGGAAGTCGGCCAATGCGTGCCCGGGAAGCGCGGCCTGCCGCAGAATGTCGACCCCGGCTATGCACAGAAGACCGCCTTGCAGAAATGCCGCGGTCTCGCGAAACAGGAATGTGTCATCCTGTTCGTGCGCGACGACGAAAAGCTCCCTTACTCGGTGGCCGCACAATAGGCCGCATCAAGCAGTGCGGGCTGTCTCGCGCCGTGCCACGCGACTGCTGGGGAAGCGCAGGACCACGCGCGTACCCTGACCGACCTCGCTGCTCAGGTCGATTGAGCCACCATGCAATTCCATCAGCCGCTTGGTGATGGCAAGGCCAAGCCCCGTGCCGCCAAAGCGCCGGCTGATCGTGGCATCGGCTTGGTGGAATGCGGAGAACAGATGCTGCATCGCCTCTTTCGACATGCCGATGCCGGTATCGCGGATGACGATCAGCAGGTCGCCGCCATCGTCGAGACGGCTCGACAGAAAGACGACCCGGTCCGGCGGCGAGAACTTGATGGCGTTGGTGAGCACGTTGAGCACAATCTGCGATACCTTGTGTGCATCGGCGGTGAGCAGTGGCAGATCGGTCGCCCAGTTGCACTCGATGCGAACCTGGCCTTCCTCCGCCTTGGCGCGCAGCATCTTCACGCATTCTTCCGCCACGACCAAGATATCGACCGGCTCTTCGGTCAGTTCCTCTTTGCCGGCTTCCAGCTTTGACATGTCGAGCACGTCGCTGATCTGCTTCAGCAACCATTGCCCGCTCTTGTAGATATCGGCGGCATAGGTCGCATAGCGATCTGGCGCATCGCCGAAATACTGGTCACGGATCACCTGTGAGAAGCCGATCACGGCATTGAGCGGTGTGCGCAGTTCGTGGCTCATATTAGCCAGGAACTCGGTTTTCGATCGGTTGGCGATCTCGGCCGCATTCTTGGCCCTGAGCAGTTCATGCTCGCGCTGGCGTTGTTCGGTGATGTCCTGAAGCGCGCCGCTGATTTCGATCAACCGGCCCTCGGCGTCGAACGTCTTCTCGCAGATCGAGCGCACATAGCGCAAACCGCGATAACGGGAGTCGATGCGGTATTCCTGGGTGAGTGTCGCCGCGGGACCCCAGCGAAATTCTTCATATCTCTGCCAGCTCCAATCGGCGTCATCCGGATGGACCACCTGGCGATGCCAGTCATGATCGTTGAGAGCCACATCCTCCGGCGCGAGGCCGAGGAGGTCGGCGGTATCGCCCGAAGACTGATAGATGCCCGGCATGCCGTCGGGACTATCAAGCGACAATTGCCAGGACCAGTGGCACAGGCCGGACATGCGCAACGATCGGCGCAATTCCGCCTCGGCTCGCTGCAGGCTGCGTTCAGAGGCCCGCAATTCCGTTACGTCCTGAAAGGTGCCGGCGATCTGGATAATGTCGCCCGCTTCATCGCGCCGCCGTTCTCCGGTCTCGCGAACGTAGAGCAGCCGTCCGGTTCGATGAATCGCACGATACTCGATCGAATAGGTATCGTCGCCGCCCTCCCGGAATCGCTTGTAATGGCTGCGCAGCATCTCCTCGTCTTCCGGATGCGCGATCATCTTGGCGAACGGATCACCCTGGTTGGGCAGGCTTTCCGGCGGGTAGCCGAACAGGTCTTCGACCTCGTCGGAATAGGTGTAATGGCCGTGTGAATTCGTCGGGTTGAGATGCCATTCGATACCATCCGGCCGCCAGTACCAATGACACAGCTTGGCCATGCGATGGGCGAGGCGCAGATAGGTTTCATTGCGCAACAGATCGAATTCGCTGCGCCGTAACTCGGTAAGGTCAAGTCCGACTTTGAGGAGCACCGGGGCCCCGCCCGGTCGGAGCTGCAGGCGAACATTGGACCAGCGGATCAGATGCCGCTTGCCGCACTTGGCGACCCACGACCCTTCGCGGAAAACGGGCCGGTCGCCCCTGAGGGCCTCGGCTTCGACCGCCCTCTCGGCGCCAAGCTCGCCGGGCAGGAAAGTTGATTGCCAGATTTCCGGCCGCGCCAGTTCGGCATCGCTGTATCCCGATACGCGCTCGGCCACGGCATTCGCCTGCATCAGCCGCCCTTCGGCGGAGCGAAGGATAACGATGGCATCGGCCGCTTCAAATCCCGCCTCTACCAGTTGGCGCTGCGCCTTGATGGTAAGCTCGCCGGTCCCAGCCATGCGCAGAACGGTGTAAGCGGTAACGCTGCCCAGGACCACGAACGCAACTGGCAGTATCTCTCCCGCCCACCCTGGAACCAGCATGATCGCCAGCATCAATGACACCAGCGTCAGCAAGGTGATCGCGCCAAGGGTCAGGATCAATAGCGGCTTGTTGCTGCCCGCAAAACGCGACAGGAATACTTGGCCAAAGGGCGCCCGTCCGGGAAGGTGAAAATCAACCAGCGACGAGACGGCCTGCCGCTCGGCGGCGGCATGAAGCCGACCTCCGTTCGCCATCTCCTTCTCGTTGGACCCGCTATCGGCCATGACCCTCTGGCATTTATCGTTCAATGCGTCGGCGTAATCCTAGGTAGGTTCGATTAACAACTGTTTACCCTCGCCAGGGGAGTGACCTATGGAGATCTGGGTTTTTTGGGTGGGGAGGCCCTGGCGGCCAACGTTCAATCACCGGGGCAACGCTGCGTCCGTAACCCATTTTGGGGGCGTTAAGGGATTGAAAAGGATGATCGTCGAGGACCTGTCCAAGGCACAGCGGTGCGGCAACCCTCTTGCCCTGGGTTTGAGGGGCTGGAGCCACCAGGTTTCCCGGTCTCGGCTTCCTCGCCTGATGGCGTGTCAGGAGTTTAGGTGTCCTCAATACGGCCAGTCCCATGCGGATGTGGCCGGGTCCATCAGTCAATGACGGCGCGCAAGGTTGCATCTCGGGAACGAGCAGGATCCTCGCGCCGGGTGGTTCACCAATGTGGATGCGCCGACAACAAAATGCCGCGCCTGCACAAGACCCGGCAACAATGTCGATCTGCCGGGGCGTGATTTGAAACAATCTGAGTTGGGTTGTCCGGCGTCCAAGCTGCTGCCGACCGGCCTGCACCGATCCATTCGTGAGGCGCTGTCGCGGAGGATGACGAGTGATACGTCACCCTGTATCGTATCGCTGGTCGACCAACCAAGGATCGTCGCAGAAGCGATCTGGGAGGAACTCGAATGCCCGTTCTGAAATCCGCCTTGAATGCGCAAGACCCCGCGCGCCAGGCCAATGCCGCGGCGATGGCGACGCTTGTCAATGATCTTGATCGTGTCCTCGGCGAGATCGCGGAAGGTGGTGGTGCCGATGCGCGCAAGCGCCATGTGGCGCGCGGCAAACTGCTGCCACGTGAACGCATCCAGCGCCTGCTCGATCCCGGTACGCCCTTCCTTGAACTTTCGCCTCTCGCTGCACACGGCGTCTATGGCGACCATGTGCCGGCGGCAGGCCTTGTCACCGGCATCGGCCGCGTCTCTGGTCGACTGTGTGTGATCGTCTGCAATGACGCGACGGTCAAGGGCGGCACCTACTATCCGCTGACGGTGAAGAAGCACCTGCGCGCGCAGGAAATCGCTGCCGAGAACAATCTGCCTTGCATCTATCTCGTCGATTCCGGTGGTGCCAATCTGCCCAACCAGGATCAGGTCTTTCCTGACCGTGATCATTTCGGTCGTATCTTCTACAACCAGGCCAACATGTCGGCGCGCGGTATCCCGCAGATCGCGGTGGTGATGGGCTCCTGCACCGCCGGCGGCGCCTATGTGCCAGCGATGTCCGACGAAAGTATCATCGTGCGCAACCAGGGCACCATCTTCCTGGGTGGCCCGCCCCTCGTGAAGGCGGCCACCGGCGAAGAGGTCACCGCCGAGGATCTTGGCGGCGGCGATCTCCATGCGCGCCGCTCCGGTGTCGTCGACCACCTCGCCGACAGCGATTGGGATGCGCTGGAACGGTGCCGCAGCATCGTCGGCCGGCTGGGCAGCGACACGGCAATAGCGCCGCATCTTCCCGTGCAGGAGCCCCTCTACAACCCAGATGAACTGGGTGCCATCGTGCCCACCGATGCGCGCAAGCCCTACGATGTGCGTGACGTCATCGCCCGCATTGTCGACGGCTCGGTGTTCGACGAGTTCAAGCAACACTACGGCGAGACGCTGGTTTGCGGCTTTGCCCATCTCTACGGTCATCAGGTCGGCATCATCGCGAATAACGGCATCCTGTTCTCGGAATCGGCGTTAAAGGGCACGCATTTCGTCGAATTGTGCGGCCAGCGACGCATTCCACTCCTCTTCCTGCAGAACATCACTGGTTTCATGGTGGGCAGGAAGTATGAAGCGGGCGGCATCGCCAAGGATGGCGCAAAGCTGGTAGCGGCGGTCTCGACCGTCGCGGTGCCGAAGCTTACCTGCATCATTGGCGGTTCCTTCGGTGCCGGAAATTACGGCATGTGCGGCCGTGCCTTCGGCCCACGCTTCCTGTTCATGTGGCCCAACGCGCGCATCTCGGTCATGGGTGGCGAGCAGGCAGCCTCGGTTTTGGCCCAGGTGAAGCGCGATAATTTCGCCATCAAAGGCGAAGCGTGGTCGGCGGAGGAGGAAGATGCCTTCAAGCAGCCGATCCGCGCGCAATATGAAAAGCAGGGTCATCCCTATTATGCCTCGGCCCGGCTGTGGGACGACGGCGTCATCGCGCCCGCTGACACGCGACGTGTGCTGGGCCTCAGCCTGATTGCCGCTCTGCAACAGCCGATCCCGGAGACCCGGTTCGGCCTCTTCCGCATGTGAGTCCTCATGACCGATATCGATTTCCAGAAATCCGGCCGCGTCGCCCAGATCATCATCAACCGGCCGGAACGCCACAACGCCCTCGACATCGCCATGATCGACGAGTTCCACGGCGCGCTCGACCAGGTTGGAGCGGACAAGAACATACGTGTCCTGCAAATCCGCGCCCGCGGCACCAGCTTCTGCGCCGGTGCCGACATCAACTGGATGCGCCGCATGGCGGAATATGACGCGGCCAGCAACATCGCCGACGCCAAGCGCCTCGCCGGCCTGTTCGAGAAGATCGCCTTCATGACCATGCCGACCGTCGCCGTGGTGAATGGGCCGGCCTATGGCGGCGGCATCGGCATCGTCTCGGCCTGCGACTTCGCAATCGCCGCACCGACTGCGGAATTTGTACTCTCTGAAGTAAAGCTCGGCCTCATCCCCGCGGTGATCAGCCCCCATATCATCCGCGCGATCGGCGCCAATGCCGCCAAGCGCCTGTTCCTGACCGGCGCCAAGTTCGGCGCAGCCGAAGCGCAGCGCCTAGGGCTGCTCAGCGACGTAGTGGCGGCCGATCAACTTGACGCTGCTGCCGAGGCGCTTTCGAAGCAATTGCTGGAGAATGCGCCGGAAGCGATGGCGGAGGCCAAGGAACTGGTCCAGTTCGTGTCCTCGCTGCCGCTGGGCCGCGCGGTCATCGATGGCACCGCCGAGCGCATCGCCAAGCGTCGCGCCAGCGCCGAGGGGAAGGAAGGCCTGACCGCCTTTCTTGAAAAGCGCACGCCGTCATGGCGCAAGGATTGATCGGAATGCGCACGGCGCTCCACCCCTCACCCCGACCCTCTCCCCACTTCGTGGGGCGAGGGAGGTTCGGGCGAGATCGATATGAAGCCCCTCGCCCCATTCTTATGGGGAGAGGGGTGGGGGTGAGGGGTATTTCGTCGAATATTGAAGAGGCCTAGGACGAACATGTTCACCAAGATCCTCATTGCCAACCGAGGCGAGATCGCTTGTCGCGTCATGACGACGGCGCGGCGGATGGGGATCGCGACGGTGGCGGTCTATTCCGAGGCCGACGCGTTGGCGCGCCATGTGACGCTGGCCGATGAGGCTGTGTTGATCGGTCCGCCGCCGGCGCGCGAATCCTACCTCGATGGTGCACGCATCATTGCGGCCGCCAAGCAGACCGGGGCGGAAGCCATTCATCCCGGTTACGGGTTCCTTTCCGAGAATGCAGGTTTTGCCGAGGCGGTGGCCAGGGCAGGTCTTGTCTTCATCGGGCCGCCGGCGAAGGCCATCCAGGCGATGGGCGCCAAGGATGCGGCGAAGATTCTGATGCGCAAGGCCGGTGTGCCCGTCGTGCCCGGATATGAAGGCGATACGCAGGATGATGCGACGCTGTTGAAGGCCGCGGCCAGGATCGGCTATCCGGTGCTGATCAAGGCGGTGATGGGTGGTGGTGGTCGCGGCATGCGCCGGGTCGACCGGGCCGAGGATCTCGCCGAAGCGCTGGCCTCCGCCAGGCGCGAGGCGCAGTCCGCTTTCGGCGATGCTGCGGTGCTGATCGAAAAATACCTCACCCGCCCGCGGCATATCGAGGTTCAGGTCTTCGCTGACACCCAGGGCAATGTGGTGCATCTCTATGAGCGCGATTGTTCGCTGCAGCGCCGCCACCAGAAGGTGATCGAGGAAGCGCCGGCTCCCGGCCTTGATGAGCAGACACGCAGGCGCATGACCGATGCCGCCATCGCTGCGGCCAAAGCGATCGATTATGTCGGCGCCGGCACGATCGAATTCATCGCCGATGCCGATGACCTCACGCAGTTCTTCTTCATGGAAATGAACACGCGGCTCCAGGTAGAACATCCGGTGACCGAGATGGTGACCGGCCTGGATCTCGTCGAATGGCAATTGCGCGTCGCCAGCGGCGAGAAACTGCCGCGCCTGCAGCACCAGATTGAACTCTGTGGCCATGCCATCGAGGCGCGCATCTGCGCAGAGGACCCGGCTCGCGATTTCCGCCCGGAAACCGGTCTGATTCTGGATTGGCAGGTGCCGCAAAGTCCGGGCCTGCGTCTCGATGCCGGTATCGAGACAGGCAGCGCCATCGGCAGCCATTACGACTCCCTGCTCGGCAAGCTGATTGCCTCCGGTGCCGACCGCGCTGAGGCGCTGGCGCGCTTGACGCCGGCACTCGAACAGACGCGCTTGGCCGGTATCGCCAGTAATCTTGATCTGCTGGCGCGTGCCTGTGCGCATGCCGATTTCCGTGCCGGTCATGTCTATACCGGTTTCATCGCCGACCATGCCGCGGAATTGCTGGCGCCAACGCCGCTTGATGATGCCGGCTGGGCGATCCTGGCTCTGGGCGAGCAGCTTCAGCTTGGCAGCAATGATCCATCGCCCTGGGCCGCCACCGACAATTGGCGCCTGGGCGGCCCGGCGCCGCTCGACTGGCATTTCGAACTGGGGGGTGTGGATTACACCGTTTCGCTGCAGGTGACGGCCGATGGCTGGCGCACGCCATCGCACAATCTGCGCCTCGTTTCGCGTGATGGGCACAGCCTGCTGGTAGAGGTCGACGGCCGGCAAATCTGCGCCCATCTCCATGCCGATGGCGTCACGCGCTGGTTGCAGATCGGCGCTGGTCGCTGGCGGGTGCGGGCGCTGGGGCCGTTCGGCCGGCCACCGGTGCGCAAGGATGCCGGCGGTGCGCGCACCTCGGTGGTGCTGGCGCCGATGCCGGGGCGCATTGTCGCTGTGCTGGTCAATCAGGGCGATGTGGTGGCACCCGGGCAGATCGTGCTGCGGCTCGAGGCCATGAAGATGGAACATAACCTCGCTGCCGATATTGCCGGCGAGGTCGCCGGATTGCTGGTCGGCAATGGCGACCAGGTGGTGGAAGGCGCGGAACTCATCCGCATCAACGCGGCGCCTTCGGTGGCGACATGACCCTGCCTGCCAAGGTCCGCATCGTCGAGGTGGGGCCGCGTGACGGCTTGCAGAACGAGAAGGTCGCGGTGCCGGCCGCTGTGAAGATTGAACTCATTGAAGATCTTGCGGCTGCTGGATTGTCGGAGATCGAGGCCGGCGCCTTCGTCTCGCCGAAATGGGTGCCGCAGATGGCGGATTCCGCGGCCGTGCTCGCGGGTTTGAAGCGTGATCCGGCGAAGCGCTATCCGGTACTTGTGCCCAATCTGCAAGGGTTTGAGGCGGCGATCGCTGCCGGTGCGCGCGAGGTCGCGGTGTTCGCGGCGGCCTCGGAATCCTTTGCGCGCAGGAACACCAATTGTTCTATCGCCGAAAGCCTTGAGCGGTTCCGGCCTGTGATGGTGCGGGCGGCGGAAATTGGGATTCCTGTCCGTGGCTATATTTCCTGCGTGCTCGGCTGTCCCTATGAGGGCGAGATCGCGCCCAGGGCCGTGGCGGATGTCGCTAAAGCCTTGAAAGACATGGGCTGTTACGAGATTTCACTGGGCGATACGATCGGGGTCGGCACGCCCTTGGCGACCCGCCGGCTGATCGAGGCGGTGGCCAGCCACGTGCCGACCGCTGAGCTTGCCGCGCATTTCCACGATACCTATGGCCAGGCCTTGGCCAATCTGCTGATGGCGCTGCAGATGGGGATCGGCGTCGTCGATGCATCGGTCGCTGGCCTCGGCGGCTGTCCCTATGCGCAAGGGGCGACCGGCAATGTCGCCACCGAGGATGTCGTGTTTATGCTTAACGGCATGGGTATTGAAACCGGCATCGATCTCGACAAACTTGCCGCCGCAGGCTGGCGTGTTCTCCATCACATCGGACGCGAACCGACTGCGCGCGTCTCGCGGGCGATGTGGCAGAAACAGCAGAAATCACAGGCCTAAACGCGCTATCACGCGATTGGTGATTGCCGTCACTCGCCATTTATGGAATCTAGGCATATCTGTCGAAGCAAGTTGTTTTGCCGGAGTCTCCGGCGCTCACTTGCACAAAAGGTTGGTTAAGATCATGCGTAGCAGATACGAATTCGACGACGTCCTCGAGCTCACCACCCCCATTCGCCTGAAGAACGGTTTGCGCGGCTATTTCCGGCCGTTGCTGGAACGTTCGGCGTGGCGTCGAGGAATATGATGCGATGCTCGAGGGTAATCAGATGATCCGTGGGCTGATGGCCCATGAGTTCAAGTGACCGGCCAGCCCGCCAGGACCTGGTCCGCGCGGCCTGAGAGAGGCCCAAAGGCGCAGATTCCGTCGCCAAAGACGGGGATATTTGCGACTTTTCGAGGGATATTGTCGACTTTCAGACTTCATTAACGCCCGTCCCGTACCTTGAGCGTCTGTTGGACCCCAGGGCGGGAGGGCGTGATGAAGATCGGCAAGTGGTTAATGGAGATGATCGCCGGCACGCCGGCCCCTCAGATGATCCCGGTCCGGGTGACCGACCGCGCCCATGAGGCGGAAGCAGCCCGCCAGATGTTCGACCGGCGGCTCCGCGACGCCCAGGGCAGCCAATCGATGACCGATGCGATCCGCCGCCTGCGCGGCTAGCCCAACATAAAGTTGGGGTGGATCGGCAACCAATCCCGAGTCAGCGCCTCAAGTAATTTTCTGCCAGAGGGATGAATCCGCCACAGCCCAGCATTGCGGGGCGGCGGGGTTTCGGCGTGCCCGGCACCTGGGATATAGTCCGCGCGGCTTTTCCAAAAGGCGCCGGATCATCAGCCGCGCCCAGATCATGAAGAGGGATATCACATGACGTCGAATGCGAATCTGCAGCAGCGCCGCGTGGCGGCCGTGCCACGGGGTGTCGGCAACGCCTATGCGATCTTTGCCGAGAGCGCCAAGGGCGCCGAGATCACCGATGTCGAAGGCAAGCGCCATATCGATTTCGCGGGCGGCATCGCCGTCATGAACACCGGCCATGGCCATCCGAAGATCATCAAGGCGGTGAAGGACCAGCTCGACAAGTTCAGCCACACCTGCTTCCAGGTGAACCCGTATGAGAGCTATATCCGCTCGGCGGAACGCCTCAACAAGCTGGCGCCCGGCTCCACGCCGAAGAAGACCATCTTTCTGACCACCGGTGCCGAAGCGGTCGAGAACGCGGTCAAGATCGCGCGCTCCTACACCAAGCGGAGCGGCATCATCGCCTTCTCCGGCGCTTTCCACGGCCGCACCCTGATGGGCATGGCCTTGACCGGCAAGGTCGCCCCCTACAAGACCGGCTTCGGCCCGTTCCCCTCGGACGTATTCCACGTGCCGTTCCCGGACCCGGCGTTGAACGATGGCGGCGCGCAGAGCCTGAAGATCCTCGAGACCCTGTTCAAGGCCGATATCGGCCCGGACAATGTGGCGGCGATCATCATCGAGCCGGTGCAGGGCGAGGGCGGCTTCAACGTGGTGCCGTTCGAGTTCATGCGGGCACTTCGCGACATCTGCACCAAGCACGGCATCATGTTCATCGTCGACGAGATCCAGACCGGTTTTGCGCGCACCGGCAAGATGTTCGCCCATGAGCATAGCGGCATCGAAGCCGACCTCATCACGGTGGCAAAGTCGCTGGCCGGCGGCTTCCCGCTCTCCGGCGTCATCGGCAAGGCCGAGATCATGGACGGCCCCGCGGCCGGTGGCTTAGGCGGCACCTATGGCGGCAGCCCCATCGGCTGTGCCGCTGCCAACGCGGTCCTTGACGTGATGGAAGAGGAAAAGCTGGTCGAGCGCGCCAACATCATCGGCAAGCAGATGACCGACCGCTTGAACGACATGAAGAAGCGCAACAGCTTCGGCAACCGCATCAGCGGCATCCGGGGCTTAGGGGCCATGGTCGCCTGCGACGTGGTGAAGTCGGACGGCTCGCCCGATGCCGAGCTCACCAAGGCCATCACCCAGAAGGCCGGCGAGAACGGCCTCATCCTGCTCTCTTGCGGCGTCTATGCCAACACGCTCCGCTTCCTCATGCCGCTGGTGGCGGAAGAGAAGCTGATCTCCGAAGGCTTCGACATCCTGGAAAAGACCATCGCCCAGGCGATCGAGGGCGCGACGAAAGTGGCGTAGCTGCGCTTATCCCTCGGGCGGGCCCGAGGGGTAGGGTGGTTGAAGAATGAAGCGCGTCGGGCGGAGTGCCCGGCGCGCTTTTTCTTTGTGCGTGGAACTCCGCCGTTTGCCAGCCCCCTCCCCCTTCAGGGGGAGGGAAGGGGTGGGGGCCGCCACAGTCCCGATCTCCCCTTCTCCCTCTCCCTTCAGGGGGAGGGTCGGGGTGGGGGGCTTCTTTATCCGACTTTGCGCTCCGAGCGTGACGCCGCGCACAGCCGCGCGCGCCGACCCTTGAACGGGAGCGTGCCCACACGCAACTCACCCCCAGTTGATCGTCCATCCCGGTTCCACAAGGTTCAAGGAGATAGGCCATGTCACGCACCTCAACAGTCTCGCGCGCCCTCGCTCTTGCCCTGTCGCTGGGCACCCTCGCCATCCCGGCCGCACCTGCCGCCGCCGGAGACGGCATCCGTCTGCTGGGGAGCATCTCGAATCTGAAGACGGACCCGGACGAGGCAACCCGCACCGGCGGCAATGCCGCACCGTCAGGGAATGAACTCGGGCAGCTGACCGTCCAGGAACAGACGGCGCGCCGCAGCACGACCAGCCAGTCCAGCTCCAACCTGCTCAAGAAGAACTCGGATACGCAGAACGCGATCATTCAGAATATCAAATGACGCGGTGCTGCGATTCAGGGGTCGGGCGAGGCCGACCCGGAAGCGGTAGGCCAATTCCTTGGTCGTCAAGAAGCACAGCAATACTCAGAACGTAGCTGATCCAAAAATGATGTATTGTATCACGCTATCAACTGGCGGTTGTCCGCGGTATTGCCAGCGACAAGCCCGATGGGCAACTTCGCCAGCGTCATCCGAAATCAACCGCGGGTTTGGCTCAGATATGCGAGCAACCGAAAATGGGGTTTTCGATTGGGGCGGGAGATCAAGAAAACATGGCCCGGGAACCTGCGGCACTTTTAAGCACTATTGAAGGATTGGCAGTTGCCCCTTGATGAGCGGTATGATACCACTCATAAATGCAACTTATGCAAGCCGCCGATGCCATAGCCCTATCCGGCCTTTCGCCGCACCAACTAAAAGAGTGGTGTGGGAGGCGCGGTGTAGTCATGCCTGATGTTCGCGCCGCCGGGCGCGGACGGCACGCTCTCTATTCTTGGCAGACAATTCTCGCGCTGCGCCTCCTAAAGGACCTACACGACAACTTTGGTGTCGAAGTGGGTGCTTGGACAATGGCAATCGGTTGCTGCCAGACACAGTTGCAAGCTCGATCTTTCCCCAGCCTTTGGAATACCTGGGCTATCTTTCCAAGCACCAATGATGCACTTTTGGTTGCAGAGAGTGAGATAGTTTTCAGTGCTTCCTACCTTGCGGTACCTCTTGATGCGCATTTGAGCGCACTAGCAATTGGACTGAGACTACCAGGGCGTCCAGACCAACTAGGCTTATTTCCAGCTGTCGTGGTGCATCGATGAGTATCTCAGAAATTGCCAGTTCTTGGGGCCGTGAATTCGGACTGGCGATAGCACCACTGTTTGAGCACGGAGAATCGGTAGCGCCGGGGCAACACCACGTCATGCTTGATGGTGGCTACGGAACCTTTGCTTTGTCTACTTCGGAAGAAGATTTGTGGCGGCAAGGTGATCCCGCCGCATGGGCCTGGTCGAGCGACATTCCCCATCATGTCACTGTGACGGTAAATCGTGTTGCTGTCGTTCGGTGGGATCGGCCAAACGAGCCGAGAATTTTTGAGCGCGGTGGGGTGGAGCGCAGTCTCATCAAGTTCTATAGCTACCTAACAGACGATCGGCTGAGATCCAACAAGAGTGTAGTTGATCACCTTCTAGGATTATTCCGCCGCATAAGGTCATTGAGTCATGCTGCTGGAATTGCCGATGAACGTACGACCGACATATTCGTGGCTACTCTTGCGGGAATGATCGCGCATGAAGAAGTTCTGGGGCATCCAGAGCGTTTCGGTTTAGCGCCAGATGTTTTGGACTTACAAGCTAGCCTCGATTCAGTTGGGCTCGCCGCTGCACAGGATGAAATTTCTCGTGCCTCTGGGTCTCTTTCTTTGTTGAAACTGCATCCGGCGCTAGCCGTGCGACACGCCGGCGGACAATTATTTCAAGAAGCCCACTTTGAATTGCTTCGCGCTCCTAACTCCCTAGATTTATTTGGCTTGATTGGTGCCCCAGACGTAAAGGTTTCCTCGCGCGGGGGCACACACTACACCCCTCCAGCGCTCGCTCGTAGCGTGGTGGAGCAGGCTTTGGGTGCGTTAGGCCATATACATACTCGCAAACAACTGACGATATGCGATCCGGCCTGTGGTTCAGGAGCATTTCTTCATGAGGTGCTCCGCGCGTTGCGGCGTTCAGAGTTCAAGGGGCAATTAGTTATAGTTGGGCAGGACATTTCCACAGCGGCCATCGCGATGGCCGGTTTTGTCCTGCATACTGCCTTACGAGATTGGTCGCCAGCCGGTGGGGTTAAGCTTAAGTTACACGCCGGCGATTCGCTTGCAGACCTCGGGGTTCCTAAAGCCGATCTCATAGTCATGAATCCACCATTCCTCGCATTTGGATCGCAGACGCCGCTCCAACGTGAGCAATTGCGCGCGGCGATGGCCGGCGCCGGGACTGCGCGCGGCGATTTAAGTATGGCGTTTATCATAAAGGGGCTCCAATCACTCAAGCCAGGAGGTGTGTTGGGTGCATTATTCCCAGCTAGTCTTTTGTCGCTAAAAGCCGCAGCGCCATGGCGCGAAATGCTACTAGACTTGGGAGAAATTCAACTGCTGGCCTCGATCGGTGATTTTGGATTGTTCAGCCACGCGATGGTACAGGTGGCGTGTGCAGTGATCCGAAATGGCAAGTCATTGCACCCGGAAGACGCGACGGCGCTTGTTTCTGGAAATGATCCAAAGGCGACGGGAGGTGCTCTCCGATGGCTTCGTAAGCTGAACTACAAGACGCCCTCCACGCCAATAACAGAAACAGAATGGAGTCTGTTTCCCATACCACTATCCGGTTTGAGGCGGCGTTCAACTTGGCGGTTCCCATCTCCAAGCAGTGATCGCATTTTGCGGGCGCTACAAGACACTCAACTGCCTGCCTTAAGTCACCTGTTCGATGTTCGCCAAGGCATTCAAACCGGCCTAAATGAGGCCTTGCTACTAGTTGAAGATGATTGGCAAAAGTTGCCTCTGAAAGAACGACATTTCTTTCGCTTGGCTACAATGTCGGACTCTATTCAGAATGGGCTCGTCAAAAAACCGTATCGGCTATTTTTCCCGCACTCCGAATCTGGCCCACTTTTTAGTGATGAGCAGAAAGTAAGAGCCGCGGTGCCTAGGTATTTTGATCGTTTCCTTGAGCCATATCGCGACCGACTAATGAAGCGTGCCTCGATAGTTAGGGCGCGACGGTCAGATTGGTGGGGGTTAATGCGCCCTCGTGCCTGGAGTTTCTCGCCGACACCGAAGATCGTATCGAAGTTTTTTGCAGCCGAAGGTGGGTTTGCGGGTGACTACGAAGCAACATACGTTCCTGTTATGGGACACGCTTGGTTTCCAAAAGATGCCCTTTCAAATGCAATGGAAGAATCGCTTCCAATCACACAAATTCTTGCTGCTTACGTCGCCTTTTTCAATTCAACAGTATTTGTTCGGATTTTGGCCTCTATGCTCCACATGTTGCAGGGGGCAGTATGACTTGAGCACTCGTCACGTAGAATCTATACCAGTACTAAATTTTAGGATCTCAGCATTGATCCCGAACGGGGGCGAATTATAAATGAGCTTGCCACGCTTGGTCTGTCTATCAATCTAGCAGACCCGGTCTGGAGATCCCGTAGATCAACTTTGTAACGGTTTTGTATGGCACGCGCGTCCTCACAGACCTCTGAGCATGGATTGTCGCCGCTGACAGCGACCAGAGCGGCCCTTGATCACCGCTGGATGGGCCTCAGCCGAGACTTTAGTGCCCTATTGGAGCTTGATCGCGGCGAGGTTCTTGTTGAGCCGGAATACCAATCTGAAGGTGTTTGGGCGGGTCTAATCGGTACAGCCAGTGAGCGCATAGAGCGCAATAAAGGCGGGACTCATTCTGTCGTGCCGCTCATGAAATTGTCACATGGCATTAACGCGTGGCTGGGTTTCAATGAAGTTTGGAACATGGACAAAGGCCCTAGGCCCTTTACGTTTCGCCACATCGGTTTGACCGTGCATTTCGGATTTGTTGGGGATCCAGTTAAACCACAGATTTTCCGAGCAGAGTGGTCAGGGATTCGTGACTGGAATGGCGCAGGATTGTCCTTTCAGAGTGCGGGCGCCGGTCATCCGCACTGGCAATTCGACTTGTTCGAAACTCTCAGAGAGACATTTGTCAAAAAGCAAACAGATTTTTCTTCTGATGAGTCCGATCTAGTGGAGGATTTCGCCAAAGCTTCAGCGGATTCTGATGTAATGAGCCTAACAAGTCTCGCTACGATTGAACGCATGCATTTTGCAAGCGCTGAACCATGGTGGATCGGACAAGCGACAGATATTAAACCAATTCATCAGAACGCACCGGATGCCGAGGTGGGTCTAACGCGATGGGTTTCAGCTTGCATTAAATATCTAAAGCAAGAGCTGATTCACTGTCAGTTCCGAACGTCGTGACCCGACGCAACATCTCTATGCGAGCGTTGCTATATGGCGCAGACAAAGTACGGAGAACGACGGAGGGCCGTCATGCCATACCCCTCACCCTCAATGGAAGAGGGGATGAGGTGCCCGGGGGCAAGAACTTTCAGTTGCGCCCCCTACCGCCGACGCCCCTTCCCCCTGAAGGTGGGAGGAGAAAGAAGAAGCGGGGCGCCTGCTCACCCCAACGCTTGCATCACGCCCAGGGTGAACGTGGCGCTCATGGCCGTCACCAGGGCGGCGATGGTGAGGATCATGCCGGTGGTGCGGTAGCGGTAATTCTCCGGTGCGTGGCTGACGCCATAGGCGTGCAGGGCGCGGCCGGCGAGCAAGGCGGCGCCGGTGGCGTGGAGGAGAAAGTGGGGTGCGCCCTGCAGTTCCGCGAGAACCATCAGGATGAGGACCAGCGGGACATACTCGCCGCAATTGGCGGCGACGCGGATGCGGCGGGCGAGGTCGGCATCGCCGCCATCGCCAAGCCCCACCTGCAGCGTGCGGCGGCGGCCGATCACGCGCAAAGAGAGGATCAGGAACAAGAGGGCGAGCGGGCCGGCATAAAGCGGGGTGATGCTCATCGTCAGGATCATGGCTCTGCCTCGCCTTGCTGGGTTGCTCACCACTCTACGGCGCCGGGGGCCTGGTGGATCGCTCAGCCGCGCCGAGCTGCCAGGCTAGCGCCCCCAGCCCTATCTCCCCCAGCCTTATCTCTTCCGGTGCAGCCAGTCGAGATGGGGCTCGTTGAGCCCGGCCTGGAAGGCGATGCGGGTGCGCATCAGGCGTTCGGAGGCGTCCATGTCGGGCATGTCGCGGCGCTGGCAGGCGGCATCGCACAGGGCAAGCTCGATGCGCGCGGCCTGGCTGGGGAGGAGGCTCGCGATCTGGCCCGCCTTGAACGCGGCCTGGAACAGCAACAAAACCGGATCGTCGCTGCGCGATTTGCCGAGGCGCCAGATCTCATACTCCACCACCTCCTTCGCAAAGACGCGGTCGGGCATGAAATCGGCCATGCTCATGCGGCCCTTGCGCTCGAAGCCGAGCTTTGTCGCCAGCGCCAGCGAGGCCGGGTTGAGGCGGCCGAACACCACCAGCGAGATGCCCTGGAAGCGCGGCCGCGGCTTCTGCTGCGGCGTCCGGTATTGCGCGGCCGGAAGATGAGGGGCTTGCGGCGCAACTTGCGCCAACAGCCAGTCGATGGCGGCGCTGGCCGCTTCATGGGCGAGGCCTTGGCCCCAATACCGGGGATCGAGGCCGTAGAGGAGTTCCGGATCGGTGCCGAGATCGGGCGGTGAGAAGCCGCACCAGCCGATGAGGGCGCCAGGTGTGCCAGCATTGCCGGGCGCGGTGTCGCCCGCTGTGTCGTGTTCTGGGAGGCGCACGGCCCAGATGCCATGGCCGTGGCTGTCCCAGCTCTTGTTGTGCCAGCCGATGCGATGGGCAGCGACCTTGCGGGCACGCGCCGGGGTCGAGCTGTTGGCGGTGATGCCGCGGACGACCTCGGGATTGGCAAGAATCCGCGCCAGCGCCGGCACGTCTTCCGCCGTGAAGGCATTGAGAACGAGGCGCGCCGTGGAGAGTGTCGGGATGACGAAGGGACCGGCCCCGGGCGCGGCCCCGGCGTCAGCGGTATCGGCGTCAGGGTTATCGGCGGCGAGGGCAAGGGTGGGCTGGGTCATGTGGGCAGGTCTCGTCAGGTTGGCTTGGGGGCGGGTGGGACGAGCATGCAGCCTGCGGCGATGCCGGGCAGTGATCCGGATCACAGTCTGGGTGGGCGGTTGCGCACCTGGTCGAGGGTGGAGACGATCTTGCCGAAGGTGATCACCATGTTGACGCTTGCATCGTCATCGGAGAGCGGGAGGAGGATGCATTCCTGGCTCACCAGGAACCCGGCCGGGTGCGGGATCCGCGACCAGTCATAGACCGGCGTGCGGCCATCGATGACCAGATTGTAATTGCCCATCGGATCCGAACTTTCCTTGCCGATGGCACATTCCGCGATCGTGCGGCCGGTCGGGTTGTAGCCGCGCACCGCGACCTCGGCCTGGCCCACCAGCCGGTAGACGAGGCTGCGGCCGTCGGGGTGGTCATGGACCTCGATCAGTTGCAGGAAGGGGAGCCAGCGCTTCATCTCAAGCGGGTCGATGTCGCTGCGCCTCGGCATCCGGCGCGGCGAACCGTCGGGGTTCCGGCGCTTGCTGTCCCAATAGCGGTAGAAGCCCAAGGTCTCCGGCGCGCAACGGCGCGCCATCTCCGCCATGTCGGTGGTGCGGGGATAGGGCTGGGGATGATCGCTGTCCGGAGGCATCGCCGATCATGGCAAGGCCGCGGGCGGTCGGCAAGGGGGTTCGTTCACCAGATGTGCTCATGCCACGCGCGCTTTTGTCGCTGGCGCCTGGGTCGCCATCGCTTGACAGAAAAGGTTGATATCAACAGAGTCATTGCCATGAGCAAAGCAGCGACGCAGCCGCGCGGGAGTCTCAAGGACCCGCCGCCTCTCCTGGCAGGCGAGGTGCCCTATGCCACCACGCTCCATGTGCGCGATTGCTGCCTCTGCCTCCATGTGCAGCGGGCGGCGCGCGCCCTGGCCCGGCGCTTCGACGAGGCCTTGCGGCCGCTCGATCTCACCAACGGGCAGTTCTCACTGCTGATGTCGCTCAATCGGCCGGTGCCGGCGGGGATGGGGTCGGTCGCGCAATTGCTGGCGATGGACCGCACGACCTTGACCGCGGCATTGAAGCCCCTGGAGCGGCGCAAGCTCATCCAGGTCAGCGTCGATCCCGACGACAAGCGCAGCCGGAATTTGAAGCTCACCGCCGCTGGGCGCAGATTGCTGGCGAAGGCCCTGCCGATCTGGCAGCAGCAGCACGCCCTGGTGGAGACGCAGTTGCCGAGTTCTGCCCCCGATCGGTTGCGCAAGGATCTCCTGGCACTGTCGTGAGCGGCGGCTATTCCTTGACCGCGCCGGTCATCGACGAGACGTAATGCTCGACGAAGAAGGAATAGAGGATCACCACGGGGAGCGAGCCGATGAGGGCACCTGCCATGAGCGAGCCCCATTCATAGACATCGGAGCGCACCAGTTCGGTGAGCACCCCCACCGGCACCGTCTTGTTCTCGGAAGACTGGATGAAGGTGAGGGCGTAGATGAACTCGTTCCACGACAGGGTGAAGGCGAAGATGCCGGCGGAGATGAGGCCGGGCACCGCCAAAGGCAGCACGATCCGCGTCAGGATCTGCCAGCGTGTCGCACCGTCGATGAGGGCGCATTCCTCGAGCTCGTAGGGGATCGAGCGGAAATAGCCCATGAGCAGCCAGGTGCAGAACGGGATGAGGAAGGTCGGATAGGTCAGGATGAGCGCGAATTTGGTGTCGTAGAGGCCGAGGGTTGAACACCATCACGGCAAGCGGAATGAACAGGATCGAGGGCGGCACGAGATAGGCCATGAAGATGCCGAGGCCCACTTGCCGGGCGCCTTGGAAGCGCAGCCGTTCGATGGCGTAGGCCGCGAAGACGGAGGCCGCCAGCGACAGGATCGTCGCCACCACCGAGATCACGACCGTGTTCCACAACCAGCCCGGATAGGAGGTGTCGAACAGCAGGTATTTGATGTGGTCGAGGGTCGGTTCCACCACCCAGAAGGGGCTGAAATTCTTGTAGTCGGTCAGTTCCTGGTTGGGCTTCACCGCGGTGATCGCCATCCAGTAGAACGGGAACAGCAGCACGAAGACGAAGACGGCGAGCGGCAGGTAGATGGTGACGAGCCGCCGCGGCAGACGGTTGAGGTAAGTCATGCCGCCGTCGTCGCCCGTCTTGATATTCACGGCCATCACTCACCCCCGCCTTGTTGCCAGCGGCGGCGCTGCAGGCCGAAGAAGCTGAAGAGAATGGCTGCCAGCAGGAACGGGATCATGGCGACGGCGATGGCAGCCCCCTCGCCGAGATTGCCGCCGGAGATGCCGCGCTGGAAACTGAGTGTCGCCATGAGATGCGTAGCGTTCACCGGACCACCGCGCGTCAGCACATAGATGAGCTGGAAATCGGTGAAGGTGAAGAGGACCGAGAAGGTCATCACGATGGCGATGATGGGCGTCAAGAGCGGAAAGGTCACGAAGCGGAAGCGCTGCCAGGAGCCGGCGCCGTCGAGCGTCGCTGCCTCATAGAGCGAGGGCGGAATGGTCTGCAGGCCGGCCAGCAACGTGATGGCGACGAAGGGAATGCCGCGCCAGACATTGGCTGCGATCACCGAGGCGCGCGCATTGTTGGGATCGCCGAGGAAATTGATCGGCTGGTCGATGATGCCCCAATCCACCAGCACCCAGGAGACGATCGAGAACTGCGCGTCATAGATCCACCAGAAGGCGATGGCGGAGAGCACGGTGGGGACGACCCAGGGCAGCAATACGATGGCGCGGAAGAAGGCCTTGAACGGCAGATTCTCGTTGAGCAGCAGGGCCAGCCATAGGCCGAGGGCGAATTTCAGGGCGGAGGCGACGCTGGTATAGAGCAGTGTGTTGAAGACCGAGAGCCAGAACACGCTGTCATCCAGCAGATATTCGTAATTCTCGAGGCCGATGAAGATGCCGGGGCGGCCGATCTTCTCATCGGTGAAGCCCAGCCAGATGCCCAGGCCCAGCGGATAGGTGAGGAACAGCAGCAGGAGGATTGCGGCCGGCAGCATGAAAAGGAAGCCGAGCGCGCCGCGGCTCTCGCCGATGCGGGCGAGGAGCGGCTTGCTGCGGTGGGTGGTTGCGGTCATCGGAATTCGGTACCTGACTTCGAGAAGGCGCCCCTCACCCCAACCCCTCTCCCCATTTCAGGGGGGCGAGGGGCTTTGAGCATACTCATCGGCTCCCTCGCCCCGCGACCCCGCCGACGAAGGTCGGCATTCGCCTCCGGGCGGGGAGAGGGTGGGGGTGAGGGGGGCTTGCTTCCAGCAAAACATCAGTTGCTCTCAAAAATGCCGCTTCGAAAAGAAGAGCGACTGATGGCGCCCAGTACCAGAGGGCGCCACCAGTCGCGTGCGACGCGTCAGACGCGGTAATAGCGGTTGATGCGCTTCTCGGCTTTCTCGATGGCTTCCGCCGGGGTGGCGGCGCCGGTCACGGTTTCGGCGAAGAGATCGACCAGGACATAGTCGGCCATCACCGCCGCCGAGGCATAGCCCAGCGGGCCGGCATAGCCGTTCGGCCGCAGGGTGGCGGACGCCTTGGCGTAAGGCGCGTAGTTGCGGTCGGAGGTCCAGATCGGGTTGGAGTCATAGGATTTCAGCGTCTGGCAGCAATAGCCGGACGAGCCCTGGAGCCAATTGTCCATCTGCTCCTGTTCGAACATGAAGCGCAGATACTCGCGCGCCGCGTTCGGGTACTTGGTGTATTTGAAGATGACCGAGCTGGTGACCTGGTAGAGCTCGATCGACTTGCCGACGGGGCCGATCGGCAGCGGGCAGGTGCGGATGTCGGCGGCGAGCTCGGCCTGGGCCGGATCGTTCTTGGGCGTGTAATAGGCCGAGATGCCGTTGGCGATGACCGACAATTCACCGGCCAGGAAGGCGCGGTTGTTGTTGACGTCGAGCCAGCTCTCGGTGCCCGGGATGAAAGTCTTGTAGAGCTCCTGGGCGTATTCGATCGCTTTCATGGTCTCGGGGCTGTTGATGGTGCCATTGCCCTTTTCGTCTACCATCTGGCCGCCATGGCTCCACAGCAGCCAATGGCCGTAGTTGTTGCCGTCGCCGACACCATGGCCATGGGTGAAGCCGACCGGATGGCCGCTCTTCTGCATGGCTTTGCACAGTTCCAGGAAGTCGTCGGTCTTGGTCGGGAATTCCGACCAGCCGGCGGCCTTGACCCAGCTTTCGCGGTAGACGATGGCGTTGCCGATGGTGGCGGTGGGCAGGCCGATGAACTTGCCGTCACGCGAGGCGTAATCCTTCGGGCCCTGATGCCAGCCGCCATATTTGTTGCCGAGATAGTCGGCCAGCTCGGTCACATCGAGGAGCTTGTCGGGATATTGATGGGGGTCGTCGAACCAGACCATCATGAGATCTGGGCCGGAGCCGACATTTGCAGCCACCGCAGCCTTGGGCCGGATGTCTTCCCAGCTTTCCTTGTCGACGCGGACTTCGACACCGGTCGCTTCGGTGAATTTCTTGGTGTTGGCGAGCCAGGCTGCCTCGTCACCCTTCACGAAGGGCGACCAGCGCAACAGGCGCAAGCTTGCGCCTTCTTCCGGCTTGTAGCTGAGATCCTGGGCAAAGGCTTTGCGGCCGCCGAGCAGAGAGGGTGCCAGGCTCGCGGCGCCGATACCGGCCGTGGTTTTCAAAAGGTCGCGTCTGGTGAAACTCATGGTCCTAATCCTCCATCTGGGTTCGTTTCTTGTGACTGACGATCTTCCGTCTTTTCCCACTCCGACAGTCAGCAGCCTTAGAGACGCGCACCGGATTCCGCATCGAAGAGATGCGTAAGGCCCGGTAGCGGCTTCAGCCCGATCTTTTCGCCGGGCTTGAACATGTGGCGTTCGCGGAACACGGCGACGATTTCCTCGCCGCCTTGCAAGCGCGCATTGACCTGCACCTCGGAACCGGTCGGTTCGACCACCACGACTTCCGCCGTGAGGCCGCCCTCGCCGAGGGTGAGATGTTCCGGGCGCACGCCGAGCGTGACCTCGCGGCCCTGATGGCGTGCTGCATCGGCGTCGAGTGCCAGGCGCAGGCCGCCGCTGCCCGTCAGCATGCGGCCATCGGCCCCTTCGATGCGGCCGGGAATGAAGTTCATCGCCGGCGAACCGATGAAGCCCGCCACGAAACGGTTGCAGGGCCGATCGTAAAGCTCAAGCGGCTGGCCGATCTGCTCGACCTTGCCATCATGCATGACGACGATCTTGTCGGCCATGGTCATGGCTTCGATCTGGTCGTGGGTGACGTAAACGGTGGTTGTCTTCAAGCGCTGATGCAACTCCTTGACCTCGGCGCGCATGGCGACGCGGAGCTTGGCATCGAGATTGGAGAGCGGCTCGTCGAACAGAAACACCTGCGGATCGCGCACGATGGCGCGGCCCATGGCGACGCGCTGGCGCTGGCCGCCCGAGAGCTGGCGCGGGAAGCGGTCGAGATAGGGGGTGAGGCCGAGAATACCGGCCGCCTGGTTGACGCGGGCGTCGATCTCGGCTGCCGGCGCCTTCTTCAGCTTCAGGGAGAAACCCATATTGGCGCCCACCGTCATATGCGGATAGAGCGCATAATTCTGGAACACCATGGCGATGTCGCGTTCCTTGGGCGGCACATCGTTGACCACGCGGCCGCCAATGGCAATTTCGCCCGAGGTGATGCTTTCAAGGCCGGCGATCATGCGGAGCAGGGTGGATTTGCCACAACCGGAGGGCCCCACCAGAATGACGAATTCGCCATCCGCGATATCGATCGACACACCGTGTAGAATTTGCGCCGGCCCAAATGCCTTGCGCACGTCGCGGATTCCGACTGCCGCCATCCGTATCAATCCTCCCGTCAACCGCGCCGTTATTCGATCGGTCCGGCCGGCTTTCCGCCGATTAACCCTGACCAAGCGCTGGTTATTAAGTATGACAATATAGGTCGCAAAATGACAGCGCAACCAAAGAACACCCGCCAAGGCTATTTTACAGTCGCATAAGGCGGATTTCCGAGGTTCTCAGCGGTTCAGGCGCTTGACGATGAGTACCTGGCCAGCCCGTGCCGCGGTAGCTGCCTCGTGGTTTTGAGTGTGCGTGCGTTCGTGGCCGCCTGTCGAATCACGAGACTATCGGCCGGAGCGAGAGGCGATCGTGATACTCATTCTCACACCTAAGTCCGTCGAAAACGAAAAATAGTGACCATATCCACAGGTCTCGGCGAAATGCCACTTGCCCACTTTCCGGCAACCTCACACCATGAACCTCACCACAACCAGTGAGGGATTAAGTAAAATGCAAACAATCGCTCTGACTTGCGTGGGTCTCGCGGCTCTCAACGGGACTGTGCTGATGTCGACCTTGTGGTACATGGCCTCGACCGGCAACCGGCCCGGCTGGTTACCGAAATCCCTGGTGGAGCCGCCTCAGGCGCCGAACCTGTCCCAGCCGTAAGGGGCCAGCAGCGGATCGCGCCCCGCGCCCAGGATCTCGGCCGCGCCAAACCGGCCGAGGATGGGGGCGAGGGTGATGCCGGAATGAGTCATGGCGAGATAGAGACCGGGGCGGGCTGGCCCCAGGATCGGAAAGCCATCCGCCGGCATCGGCCTGTAGCCGATCTGATATCGATCGTAAGCAAGCGCCTCGCTCGTCTTCAGCAGGCGCTGCAGGCCCGCGAATACCGTGGCGGCCGTGGCGGCGGCGTCACGGCCAGGATCCGAGCCGCCGAAATCGGCACCCGCCAGCAGGCTGCCATCAGCCAGCTGGCGGACATGCATCGAGGGTGACATGACGAGGCCGTTGAGGAGCTTCGCATGGGGCTTGGTCGCCACCAGCAGGCCCGGCGGCGTCGACATCGGCACAACGATGTTGGCGGTGGCGGCAAGGGTCGCGGTCTCGGCTCCCGCGGCGATGACGATGGTGTCGGCACGCAGGCGGCCGGAAGCGGTGACAATGCCGGTGACGCGGCCGGCTTCGACATCAAGCGACAGCACGCGTTCCCGGCGCAGGATGGCGCCCTGGCTTTGTGCGGCGGCCACAAGCGCCAGCGCCGTCGCGGTGGGATCGACAGCGCCTTCCTCGGCGACATGCAGGGCGAAGTCCGGCGGATTGTTCAGCGCCGGTTCGAGCCGCAGCGCCTCGGGCCCGTCCACGGCGCGGATGCCATAGCCCCAGCTCCCATGTTCGGCGGCATAGGCTTCGAGTTCCGGGCGCGGCAGATCCCAGATGAGGCCACCCGTCCAATCGACCTTGATCTCCGGCACCTCGGCGGCGAGGCGGCGCCAATCGGCCATCGATTGCCGGCGCAGGCGGAAATAGGGTTCGGGATTGCCCCAGCTTGCATTGATCCAGGCCCAGGAGTTGCGCGTGGCGATGCCGCCGGGCTCCGCTCCTTCGATGAGGGTGGTGCGGGCGCCGCTCCTGGCCAGGTGAAAAGCGAGCGAAGCACCGATGATGCCGGCGCCGATGACGATGATGCTGGGTTGGTCGGGCATGGATTGTGCGGGCTTGGATTGGTTGGGCATGTTGCTCTCGTGGCAGGCGGGAGCGGCAGTGTGGGTGATCTGGCGGGTGCCAGGCAAGCCCCAGGCAAGCCCGAGACGAAAATCCCCGCCGACATGACTGGCGGCGGGGATTGTCAGATGCTGTTCGAGGAAGCGCCGATCCTAGATCGAGGCGACCTTTTTCTTCAGGATGTCGATCAGGGCCTGGACCTTGCCGCCGTTCGAGCTGATGACCGAGGCGAATTCCTGGCGGTGGGTTTCAGCGAGGCTCAAACCCTCGACGCGGACGTCGGTGATCATATTGTTGCCGCCATTGGTGTTGACGTCCCAATCGACGCGGGGTTCGCCTTCGGCGCCCTTGACGATGGTGAAGACGGTCGAGGTGTCGCCGTTCTCGCGTACCTTCTGGACGGCCAGCGACTGGCCGGAATATTCGGCAAAGCGCTTGCCGTAGAAGGCGCTCATGTATTCGGTGAAGACCGCGACATAGGCCTGCTGCTCTTCCGGCGTCGCCAGCTTCCAATAGAGACCCAGCGTATGCTTGGCGAGCTTGGGCATGTCGAAATACTTCTGCAGGATCGGCAGCAGCTTGGCCGCACGTTCCTTGTCGGTGCCGGCCGAAGTGAGTTCGGTGATGGCCTGCTGCGAGAGCGAGTTGATGAACGCCTCAAGACTGGCCTGATCGGCCGAGGCAAGTGGCTTGAATGTGGAAACGGCGGCGGCAAATGCCGCCGCCGCCAGAAGGGATCTACGAGTCAGCATGGAAGTTAGAAAGCCTCCGAGAGCTGGTCGCCCGTCGTCGCCGGCTGCGGCGTCGCTGCCGAGGGAGCCGTGGGCAGCAGGACGGACGGCACTTCCGCGCCATCTTCCGGGATCATCTCCTCGTTGGTCACCTTGCTGATCACCGCTTCCGGATCCTCGCCATTGGCGATGGCGTCGTTGCGGTGCTGGCGATAGAGGCTGCGGATGGTCGCATAGAAGTCGACCGAGCCCTTTTGCAGTTCGGCGATCGTCTCAAGGTTGCGGGCGCGCGTATCGATGCCCTCGACCATGAAGCGGGTCGTGTTGATCCAGGAGACGTTATAGACGTAGCCGACCCAGGTGAGCGGATCGAGGACGTAGTCCACGAGCTTGCCGCCGGCGTCGCGCGGGTTGCTGGGGCCAAGCAGCGGCAGGTGCAGATAGATGCCCTCGCCCGAACCCCAGACTGCGAGGGTCTGGCCGAAATCTTCGTCGTGATAATTGATGCCGAACCAGCTGGCGGCATCGAGCAGGCCACCGACACCGAGCGTGGTGTTGATGAGGAAGCGCGACGCGGTCGTGCCGGCGCGGCTGCCTTCACCCTGGAAGAGGTCGTTGGCGAGGATCACCGGCGAGCGCAGGTTGCGGAGGAAGTTGCGGATGCTGTCCTTGGCCGGATCAGGCAAAGCGATGTTGTAATAGCCGGCGAACGGCTTCACGAGCAGTTCGTCGAGACCGTGGTTCACTTCAAAGAAGTAACGGTTCATCGGCTCCAACGGGTCGTTCGCCTCGTTGAACGCCTGAACAGCGGCTTCGTCGCTGGGATCCGGCGCCGTCGCGCAGCCGGCAGCCAAGAGGCCCAGCGCCACCGAGGTGACAGCCAGCGTCTTCTTCGTAAAATTCATGACCTTGAACATAGAACCCCTAACCCTTTCCGGTAGCCCGGTTTCGAAAAGTTGATCTGCTCTTCTAGCGAACCGTTGCACCGTCCCCCAAAGCGACCTCCGTCTTCCCCGGTCGCAAAATCTGAACGTGCTGGTCCCAAGTCCCCGTCGATCCATCCGCGCCATGATGACGGTGCAGCCAAGCCACATCGTCGCTGTCACATTGTCCCGGCGAAAACTTAACCGACCGTGAACCGCCCATCGGACGGACTCGGATCGGCCAACCCGTGCGCTTTGATAACACACGTGTTTTAAGAGCGAAAGGCGAGTCAGGACAGCGCCTTACGCAACCTTGACAGTGATGTGACAAAATTGCCGCAGGACACGCGGGATTCCTGGTAATCTTTCCTAAGAAAGGCCGAATTTCCGTCCAGGGCGGCGCGATGGCGCCCCGGAAGCCCGCCTGGTTTCCCGGCAATGCCACATTTTTGGGCAAAAATACCGGGGCATTCCCAAATCCTCACACCAGAATTTGTGGAAGCCGCCTTCGAATTTCTTCGCTCAGGCTTCGTTTTTTTTGGCCGACCGAGCCTTAAGCCAGCTCTTCGGCGTGGTGGCAGGCGACCGCGCGGCCTGCGACGGGGCGGAGTTCCGGACGATCCACCGCGCAGATCTCGGTCGCATAGGCGCAGCGTTTGTGGAAGGCGCAGCCCGAGGGCGGGTCGAGCGGCGAGGGCAACTCGCCCTTCACGGTGAGGCGCTTCGAGCGCGCCTTGGGATCGACCGAGGGGGTCGCGGCCAGCAGGGCCACGGTATAGGGGTGTCGGGGGCCGGCGAAGATGACGTCCTGGGCCCCTGTTCCACCGGCCGCCCCAGATACATGACCATGACATCGTCGGCGATGTGGCGGACCACGCTGAGGTCATGGGAGATGAAGAGGTAGGCAAGGTTGAGCTCGGCCTGGAGATCCATGAGGAGATTGAGGACCTGGGCGCGGATCGAGACGTCGAGCGCCGAGACCGGCTCGTCAGCCACGACGATGCGGGGGCTGAGCATGAGCGCGCGGGCGATGGCGATGCGCTGGCGCTGGCCGCCGGAGAACATGTGCGGATAGCGGCTGTACTGTTCGGGGCGAAGGCCGACCTTCGCCATCATGGCGCGGGCGGCTTCGGCCCGGGCGGCGGCGTTGAGGCTGGTGTTGATCTCAAGCGGTTCCTCAAGGATCTCGCCCACCTGCTTCCTGGGGTTCAGGGAGCCATAGGGATCCTGGAACACCATCTGCACCTTGCGGCGCAGGGCCTTGACCGTTTCCGGGGAGGCGCTGGCCACATCGACGCCGTCGATGGCGAGGCTGCCGGATGTGGGCGTCTCGATCAGGGTCACGAGGCGGGCGAGGGTCGACTTGCCGCAGCCGCTTTCACCCACCACGGCGAGGGTCCTGCCGGCGGCCAAGGTGAAGCTCGCGCCGTTCACGGCCCGGAGCTCCGCATGGCCTTTCCACAGACCGCGACCGATGCGGTAATGACGGTGCAGTTCCTTGGCTTCCAGCACCAGGGGATTGCCGGCGCTCTGGTCGCGGACATCGATGAAGGTGTCGGTGGTGGTCGTCTGAGAGGTGGGGGACATCATGCAGCCTCCTGCGAGGAAGGTCGGTTTGTGGGTACGCCGGCCTCCAGCGGATAGTGGCAGCGCACACGGCCGCCGGTCGCGGTCAAGGAACTGTGCGTGGTGAAGGCCGGCTGTTCGGCACGGCAGCGCGCATCGGCAAAGCCGCAACGCGGGTTGAAGACGCAGCCCGTGGGCCGGTCGAGAATGCCGGGGACGACGCCGGGGATGGTGGAGAGGCGACGCTTGCCGACACTGCGTTCCGGCAATGCTTCGAGGAGTGCCGCGGTATAGGGATGATGCGGGTTGGCGAAGAGGTCCGCGGCCTTCTGCTCCTCGACCTGCTGGCTCGCATACATCACCATGACGCGCTCGGCCGTTTCGGCGACCACACCCATGTCATGCGTGATCAGCACCAGCGCCATGCCGCGCTCGCGCTGCAGCCTGACGAGGAGATCGAGGATCTGCGCCTGGATGGTGACGTCCAAGGCGGTGGTCGGTTCGTCGGCGATGAGGAGGCGCGGGTTGCAGGCGATCGCCATGGCGATCATGACGCGCTGGCACATGCCGCCGGAGAGCTGGTGCGGGAAACTGTCGAGGCGGGTGGACGCTGCCGGGATGCCGACCTGTTCGAGGAGTTCCACGGTGCGGTCGCGACGTTCGCGGCGCGAGCCGCCTTCATGGACCTGCAGCGTCTCCATGATCTGGAAGCCGACGGTGAAGCAGGGGTTGAGGCTGGTCATCGGCTCCTGGAAGATCATGGCAATGTCCTTGCCGACGATCTTCCTGCGCGCGGAAGGCTTCAGGGACATGAGATCGATTCCGTCGAACATCATGCGGTCGGCGGTGACCTTGCCCGGCCAGGGGATAAGGCCCATCACCGCCAGCATGGTGACGCTCTTGCCGGAGCCGGATTCACCGACGACGCCGAGGAGTTCGCCCTTGTCGAGGTCGAGATCGATGCCGTCCACCGCGCGGAACGGGCCGCTATGGGTCTGGAACTGGACCGAGAGATTGCGGATTTCGAGTAGTGCCATGATCGCTTCCCCTCAGCGCTTCAGCTTCGGGTCAAGCGCATCGCGCAGCCCGTCGCCCATGAGGTTAAAGGCCAGCACCGTGATGAGGATGGCAAGACCCGGGAAGGTCACGACCCAGGGCGCACGCTGCAGGAACTTCAGACTGTCGGCCAGCATGGTGCCCCATTCCGGCGTCGGCGCCTGCGCGCCCAGCCCCAGGAAGCCCAAGGCGGCTGCGTCGAGGATGGCGGTCGAGAAGGAGAGCGTCGCCTGCACGATCAGGGGGTGCCATGCAATTGGGCAGCACGGTGTCCAGCATCAGGCGCCTTGTTGAGGCACCGGCGACGCGGGATGCCGTCACGTAATCCTTGGAGAGTTCAGTGAGCACCGCCGCGCGTGCCAAGCGCGCATAGTGCGGCACATAGGTGATGGCGATGGCGATCATGGCCTTGGCGATATCGGGCTTGCCCATGATGGCGACGATGACGATCGAGAGCAGGAGGCTGGGGATCGAGAGGATGATGTCCATGAAGCGCATGATCGCGATGTCGACCACACCCTTGAAGAAGCCGGACATGAGGCCGAAGAAGATCCCTAAGGCCAGCGAAATGGTGACGACGATGCAGCCGATGATGAGCGAGAGCCGCGCCCCATGGATAATGCGCGAGAGCATGTCGCGGCCGACATCGTCGGTGCCCAAGGGGAAAGCCCAGGAGCCGCCCTCGACCCAGGCTGGCGGCTGCAGGAAGTTGTCGCGGAACTGCTCAACCGGGCTGTAGGGCGCCACGATGTCGGCGAAGATCGCGGTCAGGATCAGGAACACGATCACGATGAGGCCGGCCATGGCGCCCTTGTTGGCGCGCATGGAGAGCCAAATCTCGCGGCGGGGCGAGACGACCTTGGGTGCGGCGGTGGCGGGTGCGGTGGTCATCTGATGATCCTCAACGCTTGTGCCGGATGCGGGGGTTGAGGAATCCGTAGAGCAGATCGACCCCGAGATTGATCGCCATGACGAGGCTCGCAATAAGCAGCACACCGCCCTGGAGCGCCGGATAGTCGCGGCGGTTGATGCTTTCCACCAGCCATTTGCCGATGCCGGGCCAGGAGAAGGTGGTTTCAGTGAGGACCGCGCCGGCCATCAGCACGCCGACCTGGAGGCCGATCACGGTCACGACGGGAATGAGCGCATTGCGCAAGGCATGCACGCCGACGACGCGCCAGGTGGACAAGCCCTTGGCGCGGGCGGTGCGGATGTAATCCTCGCCCAGCACTTCCAGCATGGCAGAGCGCGTCATGCGCGCGATCACAGCCAGCGGAATGGTACCGAGCACGATGGTGGGGAGGATGAGATGGGAGAAGGCGGAAGTGAGAGCGCCTTCCTCGTCGCTCATGAACGCATCGTAGATCATGAAGCCGGAAGTGCCTTCGAAGAAGAAATCATTGCCGATGCGACCCGAGACCGGGGTCCAGCCGAGGCCGACCGAGAAGGTGAGGATGAGCAGCAGGCCCCACCAGAAGATCGGCATCGAATAGCCGGTGAGCGACGCCCCCATGATGGCGTGATCGAAGATCGAGCCGCGCTTCACGGCGGCGATGATGCCGGCCGGCAGGCCGACGCCCAGCGCCAGCACCATGGCGAAGAAGGAGAGTTCGAGGGTGGCCGGGAACAGGGCCAGGAATTCGTCCAGCACCGGCCGATGGGTGATGACCGAGGTGCCGAGATCGCCCTGCAGCACGCCGCCCACATAGTCGAAGAACTGCACGTAAAGCGGCCGGTCGAGGCCCATGTCATGGAGCAGCTGGGCGTGACGCTCGGGCGAAATGCCTCGTTCGCCGACGCGCACTTCGACGGGATCGCCGGGGACAAGGCGGATCAGGATGAAGGCCAGGAAGACGATCCCGAGAAAGGTCGGGATGACGAGGCTGGCGCGGGTCAGGAGGAAACGGACCATGAGCTGACTATATCACAAAAAAAAGAGACGGCGGGGAGCCTTAGACGCTCCCCGCCGCCCGGTGGTTGCTAAAAACCTACTCGTCGATATCAACGCCTTCGAAGATATGCGTGCCGAGCGGGTGGATCTTGTAGCCCTTCACCTTCTTGCTCATCGGCATGTAGACGACCGAATGCGCAATCGGCACCCACGGCGCTTCCTCGTGGAAGATCGCCTGGGCCTGCTTGTAGAGCTCGGTGCGCTTGGAGACGTCCGAGATGGCAGCGGCTTCGTCGATCAGCTTGGTGAAGTCCTCGTTGCACCATTTGGCGATGTTCTGACCGCCGTCACGGGCCGAGCCGCAGGACAGCAGCACGCCGAGGAAGTTGTCGGGATCACCATTGTCGCCGGTCCAGCCGAGCATGCCCGTGAGGTGCTCGCCCGCCTGCAGACGCTTGCGGTATTCGCCCCATTCATAGGTCTTGAGTTCGGCGGTGACGCCGATCTTGGCCAGATCCGCCTGCATCAGTTCGGCGACCTTCTTGGCGTCCGGGTTATACGGACGCTGCACCGGCATGTACCAGAGGTCGATCGAGAGATCCTTCACACCGGCTTCGGCCAGCATGGCCTTGGCCTTTTCCGGATCGTAAGCATAGGCGGTGACGCTGTCGTCATAGGACCAGATGGTCGGCGGGATCGGGTTCTTGGCCGGCTGGCCAGCGCCCTGATAGACCGCCTTCACGATGGCGTCCTTGTCGAAGGCCATGTTGAAGGCCTGACGCACCAGCTTGTTGTCGAACGGCGCCTTCTTCACGTTGAGGGCGAGGTAGCCGACATTGAGGCCTTCCTGCTCCTGCACGTTGAGCGAGGGTTCCGCCTTCAGCTTCTCGACATCGGCCGGGCCCGGATAAGGCGCGATATCGCATTCGCCAGCCAGCAGCTTGGCGGTGCGAACGGCCTGGTCGGGGGTGATGGCGAAGATCAGCTTGTCGATCGGCTGCTTGCCACGGAAGTAGTTGACGTTCGCCTTGTAGAGAATGCGCGCGTCCTTCTCATAGGCCTGCAGGATGAACGGGCCTGTGCCGATCGGCTCCTGGTCGACGCGTTCCGGCGTGCCGGCCTTGAGCATCGCTGCCATATACTCGGCCGAGTGGATAGCCGCGAAGTCCATCGCCATGTTGGCGATGAAGGGCGCGTTCGGCTTGGTGAGCGTGAACTTCACGGTGAGGTCGTCGACCTTGTCGATCGACTTGATCAGGTCCGGCATACCCATGTCGTTGAAGTAGTCATAGGCGCCGCCCGACACCTTGGCGTAGGCATCGTCGGCCTTCCACATGCGGTTGAAGGTGGCGATGACGTCATCGGCGCTGAAATCGCGCGTCGGCGCGAAATCGCCGCGGGCATGGAACTTCACGCCGGGCTGCAGCTTGAAGGTGTAGGTGAGGCCGTCATCCGAGACTTCCCAGGATGCGGCGAGACCCGGCTTCACTGTAGTGGTGCCGGGTTCGAATTCGACCAGGCGATTGAAGATCGGATAGGCGGTGTCGAAGTTGGTGCCGGTGGTGTTGATCTGTGGGTTGAAATTCTCCGGGCTGCCTTCCGAGCAATAGACCAGAGTTTTGGCTTCAGCGGCGACGGCGCCGAAACCGACAACAAGCGCTGCGGCCGCAACGGCCCCAAGCAGGCGATGTTTCATCGTGGATTCTCCCAAAAATAAAGCAGTGATAGGGCAGCCCGCTGTTTAAGCCCCATCTCTTCATTCATTGGGGGGCTGCCTTGCGGAAAAACCTAGGCTTGATGAAAGGTATAAGTCAACGATGCCCTTGACCGTCTGGTTACAATTCCGGCGTGCGTCCGGTGCTTCCACCCATTCGCCGGGTTATTCCACCAGATTGCCGGGGCTGCCCAAACGTAAAAGTATTAAGGGCCGCCTTGACCGAGACAGGGGCGGAAGGGCATCGTCGCGCCATGAAGATCACGCCCGATTCCCCGATTCCCGCCCCGTTCGTCAGCCTCGGCCAGAAGGTCCTGCCCGGCTGGATCGACGGCAACGACCATATGAATGTCGGCTATTACCTGCTGGCTTTCGATGCCGGCTTCGACACGACCTATGAAGCGGTGGGCATGGGCTACGACCTCATCAAGACGCACGGCTTCTCGACAATGACGGTCGACACGCATGTCTCCTATCACCGCGAGCTGTTGCTGGGGGCGCCACTGCGCATCACCTGCCAGCTGGTCGATTGCGACCCCAAGCGCGCGCATTGGATCCAGGCGATGTATCACGCCGAGGAAGGCTATCTGGCGGCGACCGCCGAATGGCTGATTATGTCGATCGACATGAACAAGCGCCGCGTGGCGGCAATGCCGGCCGAGATTTATGCCAGGCTGGAGCAGGTGAAGGCGGCCCATGCGGGCCTCAGCCTGCCGGTGCCGCTTGGGCGCACGATTTCGATCCGCAACCGCAAAGGCTGACGCAGCCGGTTATTCGCCGGCGACGGCCTTCAGTTCATCGAGCAGTTCGGGGGTGGCGCGGCCATCCTCGGGGAGGCCCGCCGCCTGCTGGAAGGCGCGGATGGCCGCCTCGGTCTCGCTGTCCAAGACGCCGTCGGCCGGGCCGGGGCCAAAACTGAGGATGCCCAGCAGGCGTTCGATCTCCTGTACCTGGGCGTTCACTTCCGGGGCCCGTTCCGCCGGGATCTGTTCCGCCGGGACCGGTTCCGCTGGGCTCGGTTCCTGGGAGGCAGGCGCGGTTGCAGCGGGGACGCCGACATCGTGCCATATAATCAGGGTGATGCCGATCGCCATGGCGACGACGGCAGTGGCAACGCCTAAATTGATCATCAGGCGACGCCCGGGAATCGGTTGAAACCGCTGCGCCGAGGCGATCGGCGGCACTCAGCCGCACGCCGAGCCTGGGGCTCCGCACCTCATCCATCCGATTCACTCCCGCCTGATCCAGCCTGCGCGGGGGAGCATAGGGTTGATGGGGGGCCGGAGCAAGATTCGGGCTGCGCCGCAGGCTGCCAATCTGGTGTGCGACCGGCGTTTTTTTGGCGGATTCCGGCCATGCGGCCAGCCTTAACGCATGCCTTGCGCGTGGCCGGGGCTTTGCATATGTTACGCCCGCCGCGCGACCCCCCGACCGGGGAAGCCGCAGATTGGGGCGTAGCCAAGCGGTAAGGCATCGGTTTTTGGTACCGACATTCCCAGGTTCGATCCCTGGCGCCCCAGCCACACTCTCTACGAGTGTGTATATCAAGAGATACAATCAGGAATTGTGCCGTGCTTCCGGGGGTTAGCCGGTAGATCACCGCCGCGCATAACAGAGATCTCGAGAAAATCAGGCTTTTCGGCGCTTTCTCGCGTTCCCGTCTCTGAATGCCAAAATTCCGGTTATGGCTCGTGGGCTGAATGGCTACAGATCATGAGCCAAAGCGCGCTCTTATCACCCGACATAAGACCAGCTTGGTGAGAGTGTTCGGCGTGAGGGCGCACGAGCTCAAGCCGGCGCGATGAAGAAAACGCGCGAGGCTAGATGATCAGCAGTGCCCGCTGTTCTTCCCAAGATAGTGGTAGCGGGCAAGCACGCTTCAGCGCCTCTGGCGTCAGGCGCATCGGCTGGGTCCCGGCGACAATCATCTCAGTGATGTTCGGCGCCAAGAATGCGAGCGAGATCTTTTTGCTGATATAGGGCGCGCTGACGCCAGATATTCGTGCGAGGTCTGCGATGCTGGCAACGCGCCGGTTGGTGAGATCATTGAACCACTGACGCGCCTGAACAAGCTCGCACCAAGCGGCTGTCGACCTTGGCATCTTTTGCATCGTCTTGGCCGATCACGAGCCGGACTTCCTTGCCACAACGGATGAACTGACCGAAGACCTTGATCTCGATCGGTTGCTGAGATTGGTCGGCCTCGCTGGCTTGGCCGAGTAAAAGTGACATGAGGCGAGCAGGCTGAGCTTTAATTACGATGGTCTTCTTCGCCACCACGATGCGATCGATGACGGTGGGAATAAGGCCAGTGTTATGGGCCAGTTCCTCCTCGATCATTTTGGCGAGGTTGCCGGCCAATGAGGTGAAACGCTGGAACTTCGTGACGTCGACACGGGCTTTGAATGTTTGGTCCAGCCAATGCTGGTCCCGTAGATGATGGGTGAGGGACTGAACGACGACCTTCTCCAGATCCGATGCCGGAATGCGAAAGCCGTCTCCTGCCTGGGTGGGGCCTCGCATCTTGGTCGCCGAGACATAGTAGCGGTACTTCCGACCCTTCTTATTGGTATGGCTTACCTGCAGCGAGACGCACTCTTCATCAAAGACCAGGCCTTTCAGAAGGGAAGTGGACGGTCGCTTGGTGCGGGCAGCCTCGCCAGGTCCCTGGGCATTGAGGGCAGCTTGGACCTCCTGAAACAGATCTTCCGGCACGATGCGCGGATGCTCGCCGGGGTACAGCTCCCCCTTGAACAAGACCATGCCCCGGTAGACCTGGCCGGTCAGGATGTAGCCCAGGGCGCCCCGGCCGATGACGCAGCCGCCAAATGGCTGGCCATCGGTCCCGATATGGACCTTTGACCGGATGCCGGCCTTCTTGAGGTCGGTTTGAAGGGCGTTGAGCGATCTGAGCTCCAGATAGCGGCGATAAATGTGCCGGACGGTCTCGGCCTCCGGTTCGTTAACGGCCAGCTTCCGGTCTTTGACGTCATAGCCGATGGGTGGTCGTCCACCCATCCATGCCCTGGCGCTTGGAAGCAGCGATCTTGTCACGGATGCGCTCTCCGGCCACCTCGCGTTCGAACTGGGCGAAAGGGACGAATAGCAGCAATGCCGTCGTTGCGATAATAGCGGCCGTCGCAATGGGTATTGTTACTGTGATTTTTATGGCGCTTGGGATGAAGCCATAGAGTGACCTCGGCGGAGAGACCAATGTTAGTCGAAGTGGTGAGCGGGATCCCTCGATATGCCAGCTAGAGGTACGTCCGACGAATACTACGTGATCGACCTTTGCGACGATGTTCTTGGATGTAAGGCATCGCGGCAGCATCGGTTCGATTTTCTTCTGGGTGATCCCAGCATCCTATCTGGGAGATGTGCACGACTCCCTGTTGATGCTTACTATCGTGAAATGAGCTTAGTTGTAGAGTTTGTGGAGCGTCAGCATTCTGAAGAAGTTCCGTTCTTTGATCGGCGGATTACCGGTACTGGTGGGCCAGATCAGAGCAAAGGAAAATCTATGATCAGCGCCGGGCGACAGTTCTCCCTCTTCATGGAATTCGGCTTGTAACTATATCCGTTAGTGAGTTTGCTCAGCGCCGACAAAGGATTCTGCGAAGTACGGAAAGCGATAGATTAACGATAAAAAGTCGACTCAGAGATTTTCTGTAACCTCCTGCAAGATCGCTTAAGCAAATGCTTTCAACTAACTCGTGGACAACAAGTGCCGTTGTCGTGAGTATTGATCGGGGCGGCTTCTCTATGCCGCGCGGAGCATTAAGCCATGGATAGGAAGTTCACTCACACATTCAATCCAAAAGCTGAAGACCCAACTGAAGGGGCACAGATCTCTCTCAGTGTTGAGAGTATCGAAAACGCGGGCCTGCGTGAGGTACTGCAGACGCCAGGTGCAAAGTTTGGAACATGGGCACTTCTTGAGAGCCTTCTTGCGCCCACAGATTCCTTTTCCTTCATTGAACCACTTGGTCAAGCACGGGAGGTAAAAGTTGCTCTGTCGGGCTTATTTGGACGTTCTGTTGCTCGTGCGTATCTGGAAAAATATTTCAACTCAGCAGCTTTTAATCATGTCTCGCCGTCATTTCTCTTGAACAAGAAGAAGAACATATGGGTCATGCGTGCAAGAAAAGGTGATTTACCGGATTGGGTGGTTACCAACTCGTCTTACAATGAGATTCTGATTGCGGAAGCCAAGGGGTGTCACGATCGCGCCGGACCAAAAAAGTCGCTAGCACGCGCATGGAAGCAAACAACTCGGAGCAAGGTCGTTCTCAATGGTAAGCGAGTTCCCGTTAAACGGATCGCTATAACCACTCGCTGGGGATACGAAAATCCATCTGTGTCTGAGCCGATTATTAGTGTGCATGATCCTTTAGATGATGGTGACAATATTTCACCAGAAGAGATGGACGCTGTTCACATAGGTCTCGTTCGGCTGCATCTAGCAAATCTATTGGAGCCGCTAGGCTACGAGTCCATCGCCCGTGCACTGATCAACCTTACTGAGTCTGATGAAGCGACTGATAAGATGATCGCCTTACAGGAAGTAGAGCATGCCGGGAAGCGCGTCCGACTGAAGACGCCTAGTGGCGAAGAAAGGGACGATTTGATTGGGCGTGTTGTCACGCGAGCTGGTGTCGTCAAAGCGCGCGAAGTGACAATCCAAGATCAAGAGGTGCTGTCGAAACTTGATTTTCGACCGACATTTGTTGGCATCGGTAGGAAAAAACTTGTCAGTGCGATTGCAGGCAAGCTTGATAGCATTCGCAGCGCAACCAGAGCTCATCCAGATGACAAAAGTCTATCCACGTCGCATTGGACTGACGACGATATCAGAGGAGTAGTCATTCCTTTAGGGCCAGAACATTCAAGTATTCTAGATGATTAGAGAGCACGACTTACGTACAGGACCGAATAGCACTAGTCCCTTCGCATACGTAGCAACCGACGCCGTGAGAAGCAATGTTGCTGCTGTACGAAAACGACGAACCCGTCGAAAACACGTCGTCAACGATCAGCAGTGAGCGAATACTTGGTGGGATGGACTGCTCACTCAGTTCGAGTGGTGAGAAATACCGTCTGAGTCGCACCGGCACCCGCTTCGCTTCAAACGAGTGAGATCCTTGCGATTTGGCTAGGCGCCGACATTCCTTCTGATAGATCTCGCGCTGCGGCTCCGAGATTTCGAGAATGCTGGGCGCGACGGCGAGGACCTCGGCGTTGCTCCGTTTCCGGAGAAGCTGCAGTATCGGCGGATGGCCTGGTAGCCTCGCTTGCAACACGTGACATATACGCATCACCAGATCGCTGGTGCTTGGCATCGGCACGATCGCGTCACAATCCAGTAGCCAGCAGTCCCGCGAACCGATTTGAACAGCTCGCCTAGTCAGTTCCAGCTTATCGGTCCTAGAGATATCAAAACCATTTGTGCGCTTGAGGGCAGCCGGGAGAGCACTGCTTCTTGCCGGGCGATTACTGGGCATGCGGGCGAATAGGTAGGTAACCGGAATAGTGGCTTGCAGTTGAGGAAGCTTGGACGCGCGCAAACAACCCGTCATCGCCTCCGGTCAAGATCGCGCCATCGGGCGCCTGCGCCAAAGAGAGGATCGCGCCCCGGTGGACGTTCACGACTTTCGGCTCTTCATCAGGCCGAAAAATGCGAAGTCGTCCATCGCCCCATGCGGAGACGACGGCATCGCCAACGCAGATACTTCCGACTGGAACGGCACCAGTCTGGAAGATTCGTCCGCGTTGCTCGACATCGGCCCGGAGCATACTGATGCTCGTATCGCGTATCATGCTGCGCGACAGGCCTCGAACCCCTCGCGCAGGCCCATTTCGTCAAGATTGCGCCCGATAAAGACCAATTTCGAGTTGCGCGCTTTCCCGTCAGGCCAGGGGCCGAGAAAGCTGCCATCCGTCAGCATATGAACCCCGTGCACGACATAGCGCTGATCCTCTCCCTGAAAGTCTAGGATGCCCTTGGATCGAAGGATGTCTTGCCCTCTCTCGCGGATCAGTCGCCCGAACCAAGTACTGAATGCGTTCGGGTCCAGCGGTGCCTCGCTGTGCAACGAGACGGACGTAATCTCCTCATCGTGCTCATGTTCGTGCTCCTCGATCAGGAAGCCGGGTTCGATTTCGAGAACGCGATCGAGGCTGAAGGCATCAAGTCCGAGAACCTGATCGAGGTCGACCGCACATTTTTCCGTGCGAACGATTTTCGCATACGGGTTGATCGCGCGGATGCGCACCTCGGTCGCCTTCAGTGCTTCCTCCTGTGCAAGATCGACCTTGTTCAGCAGAATCACGTCTGCGAAGGCGATCTGCTCGGCTGCCTCATGTGCCTCGTCCAAATGGGTTGAGAAATTCACCGCGTCGACCACTGTCACGATGGCGTCGAGACGGGTTTTCCCGGAAACATCCTGGTCGACATAGAAAGTTTGGGCGACCGGCGCCGGATCAGCCATTCCGGTCGTTTCGACGATGATGCCGTCGAAGTCCTTGCGCTTCATCAATCCGGACAGAATCCGGATCAGATCCCCTCGGACAGTGCAGCAGATACAGCCGTTGTTCATTTCGAAAATTTCTTCATCGGCATCGACAACAAGCTCATTGTCGATGCCGGTCTCGCTGAATTCATTGACGATGACAGCAAATCGCCTGCCATGCTGCTCGGTCAGAATCCGGTTGAGAAGCGTGGTCTTACCGGCTCCGAGGAAGCCGGTCAGCACGGTCACCGGGGTTTGCTTGTTCATGATTTCTCTTTCCTCGGTTTAGGTTAGTTTTGACGTGTGCCGTTTGCCCTTTGCCGCGCGAGCACCAGCGCCGGCCAGGGGTGTGCTCAACTCCGTTCAGCGCGTATCCCACCGTGGCAAGCGTCTATTGCTGGGTGTGGCTGGACTTATCGGAAAGAGCTGTCTGCGCCAATGTTTCCAGAATGTGGGAGGCGCCGAGCGGGCCATACAGCGCCACCAGCCTCGGCACGAGTTCTGTCGTCATCGCCGCGAGCACACTGTGGTTCGGCAGCTTTTCGAACGCGCAATCATCCAGCGCCAAGCAAAAGAGTTCGCGGGCCCTCGCGAACCCGGCCGGCAGCACGGCCTCGTCAGTTCCAAGGGGGAGCGGGCAGGGAGGCTCAGCGTTCATGTTCCCTCGACGCGAAGGTAGTTTATGAATATGTAACGTTATAACATAATAATTTCAAGGCAAACAGAATCCGCCGTCGCCAGGGCACTCATCACGGTGCTGGCCTAAAGTTTCGTCGTTGCGTTGGTTGTCTCGTTTCCGGCCCTTGCCCGGACGCTGGATTTCTCGTCGTCCCAAAATGTCGCACCGCTCAATCCGCAAGGTTGTTCGCCCAGCCAGATGTTCGCACAACCCATGGTCTACAAAGTAGAGGTTACAGGGCTGGGGGAAGGGAGGGTTTTGATCCCGTCATCGGCTGACGTGTGGAGACGAGATCAAAACCCAACAACCCTGATCCTCAGTTCCCCGTGATGGCCTTCTTCAGGGTCGCGACGTTGTGGTTCATCATGTCGATATAGGTGGCGGCCGGTTCCGACGGGCCGGAGAGCGCATCGGAATAGAGCGTTCCGCCGACCTTGAGACCCGTTTCGGCCGAGATCTGGTCGATCAGCGCCGTGTTGGTGATGTTCTCGACGAAGAGAGCTGACGCCTTGTCTTCCTTGATCTGGTCGATGAGCTTTGCGACGTCCGCGGCCGACGCCTCGGCCTCGGTGGAAATGCCTTCCGGCGCCAGGAATTTGAGGCCGTATTCGTGCTCGAAATAGCCGAACGCGTCATGTGAAGTGATCACGGTCCGCTTGTCGGCCGGAATGTCGGCGAGCTCGGCCTTGACGCTCGTCTCCAGCGCCTTCAGCTTGGCGAGATAGGCCTCGGCGTTGGATTTATAAACATCGCACCCGGCCTGATCGACGGAGCAGAAGGCGGCCGAGATGTTGGTGACATAGATCTCGGCATTGTGGACCGATTGCCAGGCATGGGGATCAAATTCACCGTGGTGATGATGTCCCTCCTCATGCTCGTGCTCCTCCTCATGCTCGTGATCATGATCGTGGCCTTCCGCGGCCTCGCCCTCATGCTCATGTTCATGCTCGTGCTCTTCATCCATTGCCCTCAGTGGCTCGACGCCCTTGGTGAGTTCCACGATCGGCGCCTTGGTCTCGCTGGCCTCGACCAGACGATCCAGGAATCCCTCGAATTGCAGACCGTTCACGAGAACGACATCGGCCTCGCTGAGGGCCGCCCCGTCCGCCGGCTTCGGCTCGTAGACATGGGCGTCGCCATCTGGGCCGACCAAGGTCGTGAGATCGATACGGTCACCGCCGACATTCTTGGCAAAGTCGGAGATGATCGAGAAGGTCGAGACGACCTTGAGGTTGTCGGCCGCCGCACTCTTGATGAAGAGAGACGAGAGGGTGGCGATCGTCGCCGCCGCTGCGATGGATGCTATCTTTGACATGGGTCACTCCTTTGCAATCACGCGCGTCGATGCGCGCTTGGTGGAAACCTGTAGGCGATGAGGCCTCGCGGGCTTGCGAGCAGGGAAACGAGGTAGAGGCTGCTGGCGGCGAGGATGATGGAAGGGCCGGAAGGCAGTTCGAGGTGATAGGACAGCAGCAATCCGACCAGGCTGGAGACAGCGCCGATTGCCGCGGAGATCACGCACATGGTGGTGACGCGCGTCGCCCAGAACCGCGCGGTCGTCGCCGGCAGCATCATGAGGCCGACGGAAAGCAGCGTTCCCAGGGCCTGGAAGCCGCCGACCAGATTGAGGACGACCAGGGCCAGGAAGACGAAGTGGACGACTGGACCCAGGGTCGATACGGACCGCAGGAATAGGGGGTCGAGGCATTCCGCGACCAATGTCCGCCAGGAGGCGGCCAGGGCCACGAGCGTCGTTCCGGCGATGACCAGGATCAAAGTGAGGGCCTCGGTATTAAGCGCGAGTACCGTTCCGAAGAGGACATGCATGAGGTCGACGCTGGATCCGCGCAGCGAGACGATCATGACGCCCACTGCCAGGGACATCAGATAGAAAGCCGCCATGGAGGCGTCTTCCCGCTGGATGGTGAGGCGCGCAACCGCACCCGCGCAGGCGGCGACGAGGGCGCCGGCAATGAGGCCGCCGATGGTCATCGGCACGATCTTCAGGCCATAGAGGAGGAAACCGAGGGCGGCGCCGGGCAGGACCGCGTGCGACATCGCGTCACCGGTGAGGCTCATCCGGCGCAGCATGAGAAAGACGCCGACCGGGCAAGACGAAAGGGAAAGGAGGAGGCAGCCGAAGAGCGCCTTCCGCATGAAGGCGTAATCGGCGAAGGGGCCGACGAGCCAATCGTAGATGGTCGTCATTGTCCCACCCGCAGATGTCTTTGGTCCCGGGTGGAATCCGGTTCATGACCGCACCAGGGCGCGTCCGGCTGCCAGGCGGCGCTGAAGGCACCGGCCTTCGCGAGGTTCGGGGCGGTCAGAACCTGCTTCGTACTTCCCCAGGCGATCGGCTCGCGGGCCAGCAGCAGGGTCGCGGGGAAATGCGACCGGACCAGGTCGAGATCATGCATGACGGCGATGACGGTGCGGCCATCTGCATGCCAGCGCTTCAGGTGATGAAGGAGGTCGTGGACGGTGCTTTCATCGATGGCATTGAACGGCTCATCGAGGAGAATGAGGTCGGCATCCTGCACCATAACCCGGGCAAACAGGGCACGCTGAAGCTGTCCGCCCGAGAGCGAGTCGATCGGCCGGTCTTCAAAGCCGACGAGGCCGACATCGGTGAGGGCCCCGGCGACCGCCATCCTGTCCGCGGCGTTGTGGCGCCCCAAGGGACCGCGCCGCGACCAGAGACCCAGCGCCACGAGGCAGCCGACGGTGGTGGGGAACGTCCGGTCCAGCTCGGATTGCTGCGGCAGATAGGCAAGACCGGCCTTTGTCCGAACCGTGCATTTGCCCGTCATCGGCTTCAGGATGCCGACGATGCCCTTCAGCAGTGTCGATTTGCCCGAACCGTTCGGGCCGACTAGCGCGGTCAGCGAGCCCGCCTCGATATCACCCGTTACATGATGAATGGCAGGGCGGCGATTGTAGCCGAGGGTCAGGTTGCTCCATTGGACGGGCGGCGCTCGGTCGGCTTGTGCGATCGTCGTGAACGAAACCGCAGCCATTTAGGAAGGCCGTCCCGAAATCGAGGATGGCGTTGACGCGTCGTCCGCCAGTTGCTCGCGCGCGGTCTTGAACCAGGCAACGACCTTCTCCCGGTGAGTCCGGCCCCAGGTCTTTTCGAACTTTTCCGCAGCCGAGGAACGAGGGTTTTCCAGAGCGGCGATGCGTTCCTCGACAAAGGCCGGGGTCAGGGGGATGCCGCAGATCTGCGTGATGCAGTGCTGCCAGTCTTCAAACGTTTCCAGCTTCAGGGAAGCCGTCGAATCCGCCGCGCGGTTCATGGAAAATCCTCTTGGTTCGATGTCTAGAGTTCGACCTGGAACATAGCGATGTCGTCGCCCGGCACCGCGACCGGTTTCAGGAGCGGACTCTTGGCCAGGTCGAGACGGGCGATCTTGTCGCCGTCGGTGAAAATCTTGAGCGTGTCCCTGAGGGCGCTTTCATCGAGATCGCGGCCGATGAAGACGATGCGCGAGCGGCGGTCCTCGCTCGGCCATTTCTTCAGCATCACGGGCGGATGGAAGATGTGCTGGACGCCGTGAATGACCAGCGGACCCTTGGCGCCCTCGATGTTCAGGATGCCCTTGATCCGATAGATGTCCGGTCCCTTGAGATAGAGCAGACTGTCGAGCCAGAGCTCGAAGGCCACAAGCTTCAAGGGGGCGTCGGCGACCAGGCAGGTGGCGGAAATCGTCGCATCATGACGGTTCACGTCATGTGCGTGACCGTGATGGTGGCCGTGACCGGAGTGGTCGTGCCCGCCGTGTGATTCGTCATCATCGTGGTGGTCGTGACTATGCGCGTCCCGCTCGAACGCCTCGCTCTTCAGCCAGCGCTGAACGTCCAGTGATTTGGTCTTGGGGTTGTACAGGCCGGCGTCCAGGATCGCGGGCGGGCTCACCGCGCCGTTGGTGGTCATGATGATCGGCGCCGCCGGGTTGATCGCCCGCAGCTGCTGCTTCAGGGCCTCGATCGCCTCCTTGTCGACGAGGTCGGATTTGGTTAGCAGCAGGCGGTCGGCAACCGCCGCCTGCTTCACAGATTCTATCTGACGGTCGAAGGTCGCCATGGCCGTTGCCGCGTCGATGGTGGTGATGACGCCATCGAGACGGAAGCAGGTCGCGATCGTCGGCTCTGTCATCAGCGTGTGCAGGATCGGCGCCGGATCGGCCAAACCCGTGGTTTCAATGATGATGCGCTCGAATGGGCGGATTTCGCCCTTCACTCGGCGCCGCATCAGCGCGTGGATGGTATCGACCAGATCGCCTCGGATGGTGCAGCAGAGGCAGCCGCTCTGCAGGAGGACCATCTCCTCGCTGGTGCTTTCGACGAGCTCGTGATCCAGGCCGATCTCGCCGAATTCATTGATGATCACCACGGTGCTGGACAAATCCGGCTGCCCCAGCAGGTGGTTGAGCACGGTGGTCTTGCCGCTGCCCAGGAATCCGGTCAGCAGGGAAATCGGTGTCGCCAATCTTTCCAGATCGACGAGGTCACTCTTCAGTTTCTTGTTCACGCTAGTCTCCGCGGTCCACCGATTTTTGCTGCTGGCAACTGGCGCAGGTACCTTCCAGTTCCAGAACCCGCCGAGCGATGCGGAAGCCCAATTGATCGGCATCCTGGGCAAGGAGGTTGTCGAGGACTGGATTTTCGATTTCGACTGAGTGGCTGCATTCGCCACAGACAAAGAAGACGCATCTCCGAACCTCGCCGGGATGCGAAGATGCAACATAGGCGCTGGGGGCTTCGATCCGCGACACCAGCCCCTGGGCCTGGAGCGATTCCAGCGCCCGGTAGATCGTGGGGGGAGCCACTTTACGCCCCAATCTCCCCTCCATTCGGTCAATCAGGTGATAGGCGCCAAGCGGAATCCGGGCGTCCCTCAGAACCTCCAGAGCGGCCTCCCGCGTCCGGCTCGACAAAGCAGGCATCTCGGCCATGCTTTCCGATTTTGCCTCTGCCGAGCCGCTGGAAGGACGATCCCGCGACATAAGCGCCTCCTTGACTTGCGATGTAATGTTATAACATAACGTATCAAAGAGCAACAATGACATGCCTGTAGACAATGGACCTACCCGTTATCTCAAGTGGCCGCCCGCCTGACCGCCTGAAAGAGGTCGCTGGGCGGCCCCGCCCGACCCGTCAAGCTGCCGAGGCAGCCGTCCGCACACTGATTGCGTGGGCCGGGGACGATCCCGACAGAGAAGGGTTGCGCGGCACACCGGCCCGGGTCGCGCGCGCCTATGAGGAGTTTTTCGCGGGCTATGACAGCGATCCGCAGGACTCTCTCGCGACGACCTTTGCCGAGACGTCGGATTACGACGAAATGGTCCTGCTGCGGGACATTCGGGTCGAATCCCATTGCGAACACCATATGGTGCCCATCATCGGCAAGGCCCATGTGGCCTATCTGCCCAAAGGGCGCGTCATCGGCATCAGCAAGCTTGCGCGGCTGGTGGAGGTGTTCGCGAAGCGGCTTCAGATCCAGGAAGCCCTGACGGCGCAAATCGCCGACACCCTGTTCAAGGCGCTGCAACCGCACGGCGTCGCGGTCGTCATCGAGGCCGCGCATCAATGCATGACGACCAGAGGCATCCGGAAGCCCGGTGTCTCAATGGTGACCAGCCGGATGCTCGGCACGTTCCGGACCGACGCTGCCACGCGCCAGGAATTCCTCATGCTGACCGGGTATGGCATGGGGGCGAAACATGGCTGACAACAGCCGCTGGTCACCCTGGCTCGCCATCCGCGCCACCGTGGCGCAGGTCGAGGAAGGTGGCGTCCTAGCGCCCAAATTCGACCAGCGAGGCCTGCTCCCCGCCGTCGTGACGGACGCCACGTCAGGCGAAGTCCTGATGCTCGGCTACATGAACGCCGAGGCCCTCATCCGCAGCATCGATACGGGCGAGGCCCATTACTGGAGCCGCACGCGGCAGCGCATCTGGCACAAGGGCGCCAGCAGCGGCCAGGTTCACAAGATCGTCGAGATGAGAATCGATGACGACCAAGACAGCGTCTGGCCTCGCGTGGCGGTGGGCGGCATCGGCGGCAGCTGCCATGTCGGCTACCGATCCTGTTTCTACCGGTCCGTCGATCTCGGCCTTCCCGCCGACCGGCCGGTCTCGTTGCGTTTCCAGGAGCAGCAGAAGCTCTTCGACCCCTCTGATGTCTATGGGGATGCCGACAATCCCACCATTCTATGACAGGCCAAAACATGAAACATATTCGTGGGCCATTTGGCCGAGAACAAAGACCTGGTTCGAAATCAACGACAAAGGCGGGGCGCAAGAAAACATCATTGCCGGAAAGCACTGTGCCTGGCACCGAGGTGCCCGCTCAGTTCATTCCGGCGCGGAACATCCTCGCCGATGCCATCGCGCGGGCCGAAAAGTCCGCACTCCCCGCCTCGGCCATCACCTCGGCATTGCTCGTGGAAATCCTGCCCCGGCTGGTCGCCGAATTCGGTCACCAGAAGTGCGCCTTCCTCTTGAACAAGCTCGCAGACGAGGTTCTGGCCGACGCCACCGGACCTGGCAACGCCCATTGACATAAGGCAATCTCATGAAACGACCGATTGTAGACGAACGACTTCCCGTCACCGTCCTCTCCGGTTTCCTTGGTGCCGGAAAGACGACCTTGCTCAACCACGTGCTCAACAACCGCGATGGCAAGCGTGTCGCCGTCATCGTCAATGACATGAGCGAGGTGAACATCGACGCCGATCTCGTCCGCGGCGGCAGCGATCTTTCCCGCACCGACGAAAAACTCGTCGAAATGAGCAATGGCTGCATCTGCTGCACCTTGCGGGACGATCTTCTCCAGGAGGTCCGACGGCTGGCCGGCGAAGGCCGCTTCGACTATCTGCTGATCGAATCCACCGGCATCTCGGAACCGCTGCCGGTTGCTGCGACCTTCGACTTCCGCGACGAAGCTGGCGTCAGCCTCAGCGACGTCGCTCGTCTCGACACGATGGTGACCGTGGTCGATGCCGTCAACCTGCTGAAGGATTACGCATCCAGTGATTTCCTGGCGGATCGCGGCGAATCCCTGGGCCCGGACGACAATCGGCCCTTGGTCAATCTGCTCGTCGACCAGATCGAGTTCGCGGATGTCGTCATTCTGAACAAGGTGGAGTCGGCGACACCCGACCAGCTTGCCACGGCACGGAAGATCATCCGCGCCCTCAACCCGGACGCGGATCTCGTGGAAACCAATATGAGCCGGGCGCCGCTCGACCGGATCCTGCATACCTGCCGCTTCAACTATGAGAAAGCCCAGGAGCATCCGCTCTGGTTCAAGGAATTGCACGGTTTCGCCGATCACAAGCCTGAATCCGAGGAATACGGCATCCGCAGCTTTGTCTATCGCGCGCGCCGGCCATTCCATCCGGAGCGCCTGCACGCATTCATCAATCGCCCCTGGCCGGGTGTCGTCCGCGCCAAGGGACATTTCTGGCTGGCAACACGGCCGCGCTGGGTCGGCGAGCTCAGCCAGGCCGGCGCCCTTGTCCAGACATCGGCCATGGGTTTCTGGTGGGTGAATGTACCAGCCGAGCGATGGCCGACGGAGCCGACCTGGCGGCAGGCCATCGAGAAGAACTGGGACAAGGCCTATGGCGATCGGCGCCAGGAGATCGTCTTCATCGGCACCGATATGGACGAGGCTTCGATCCGTCGGCAACTGGATGAATGCCTCGTGGATGAGGGCGGGATGAAGCCGGACGCCTGGCGCGAGCTGTCCGATCCGTTCCCCGTCTGGTCGGTAGCCTGAGCGCGGCGCGGTCATGCAAGTCCAAGATACTGCAATTCGTCGCCTAAGCCAGAACGATGGCTGGCTCACGACCAACGACCAGTTCAAGGGCGCAAAAACCTGGGAACGGGCGCGCCGCGTGTTGCTGCACCCGGCTTTCTACAGGGGCTTCCAGGATGCCGTTGCCGGGAATGCCTGCAACTACCGAGAGTTTGATGGCTGGAACGAACTGGACCAGCATCGATATGAAAACGGGCGCGAGGTTGCAGCAGAGTGCCGGCTTGCAGGATGCCCCCTGCATTGGCCGAACAGACAAAGCATCCCCAGCCATCTTCGTCGTCATATCATTCAGCGGATTCGAGATCGGAAGCGTGGCGCGAGCTCGCTTTACCTGACGTGAAGTTCAGAAAGATACCTGCCGGTCATTCCATGGGTGATGGGGAAATGTCTCGTAAATTTACTATACAGATTGCAAGTCTGGATGATGCCCCAGCCATACATCACGTGCATGAGAGTTCAATTCTTGAACTGGGCAGTCGATCCTACACGCTCGAAGAGGCCAGGAGTTGGGCGGCCGGACTCTCGCCCGACTTCTACATTCGCTGCATCAAAGAAGAGGGCGAGACATTCCTGGTTGCAGCGGGCGAATACGGAATTGTCTGTGCATTCGCCTCCTATCACGGTGACGAACTGACTGGACTTTATGTCTCGCCCAATTCTGAAGGTCGGGGTCTGGGAAGCGCGCTTTTGCAGCGCGCTGAACAAGAGATGCAATCGCGGGGTGCCGAAAGAGTGCAGATCAAAGCGAGTCGATCGGGTCGCAAGTTTTACGAATCCAAAGGCTATGAACGGGTTGGCACTCACCAGTGGAAGACACGAGGTGGACTGGAAATTGAGATGATCGACATGACAAAGGCGCTGCGGAAAGAAATTCATCAATAAGTTTCTCGGCTCATCCGCCCGAATATCTGAATAGGAACTGACTTTCTATAACAGTCTGAAATGAACAGGAAACCTGATATGAATCTGAAATTTGCGGCTTCGCTTTCCGTCCTTCTGTCCCTGTCGACACCGGTTTGGGCCGCCGGCGATGGCTCGCTGGATGTCGTCGCGGCATTCGAGGTCGTGTCGGCCGACCCGACCACCAGCGGTACGATCTTCACCAACATGGGCATTGTCGAGACCCTGGTGAACGCCGACAGCGAAGGCAGGCTCTATCCCGGTCTCGCAACCGAATGGAAGGTCAGTGACGACAAACTGGAATGGTCGTTCTCCATCCGACCGGACGTCCAGTTCCACGACGGTACGCCGCTGACCGCGGCGGCGGCGGCGAATGCGCTCAACATCGCCAAAGCCAAGCCCGGGCTACTGGAGAAGGCGCTGATCGCCGATATCACCGCACGCGACGGCAGTCTGATCGTCACGTTGAAGGAGCCGCTGGCCGCCTTGCCGGCATATCTCGCCGAGTACCGCTCGCAGATCCTGGCACCTGCCGCCTATGGGCCGGATGGTCAGGCGGTCAATGCCATCGGCACGGGACCCTATCGCGTCGTCACGATGACGCCGCCGCAATCGGTGACGGCTGAAGCCTTCCCGGCCTATTGGGGAGAGAAGCCCCAGATCGAGAAGGCGAGCTATACCGCCGTCGGGCGCGCTGAGACCCGTGCCCTCATGGCAGAATCGGGTGACGCGGAATTCGTCTATGGCCTGGATCCGGCGAGCTATACCCGCCTTTCCCAATCCGACAAGGTCAACGTTCTGAAGGCGGATGTCCCGCGGTCTCTCATGCTAAAGGTCAACGCCGCGCATCCCAAGCTGAACACGGTCGAGGCCCGCCAGGCCCTGAGCCTTGCCATCGATCGGCCCGGCCTGGCGATGGCCATCCTGCGCTATCCCGCCGCCGCGACGCAGCTGTTCCCGCCGTCGGTCGGCGGCTGGCATGTGACGGCGCTGGAGCCGCTTGCCTATGACACGGCCAAGGCCGCCGAGATGCTGGCAGCGCAAGGCTGGAAGGCCGGGCCGGACGGTATCCTTGAGCGGGATGGCGAACGCTTCTCGCTGGTCCTCACCACCTATCCGGACCGGCCAGAATTGCCGCTCGTCGCTGCCGTGCTGGAGCAGCAGTTTCGGCAGATCGGCATCGAGGTGAAGATCGACAGCACCAATTCGTCCGAGATTCCGGCCCGTCATGCCGCCGGGACCCTTGAACTGGGGCTGGTGGCGCGCAACTTCGCACTGGTTCCGGATCCGATCGGTACGGTACTCCAGGATTACGCGCCGAACGGGGATTGGGGCGCCATGGGCTGGAACAACACCGAAATCGTCGACCTGGCCAAGGGCCTTGCCCGCGGCGATGGCGGCGACGAGTCCCGCGCCAAGATCGCCGGCATCCTCCAGGCCGAATTGCCGGTCATTGCCATCGCCTGGTACCAGCAGACCCTTGCCGTCTCGAACACCATCAAGGGTGCCCGCATCGATCCCTGGGAGCGGAGTTTCGGTCTCTCGGATATTACCTGGGCGGATTGACCACAATGCCGCTGCTGTCACGTTTGTTCCAGGCGCTCATGGTAGCCCTCATCGTCGGCATTGCGACGTTCGCCATGATGCGGGCACTGCCGGGAGATGCCGCCTGGCGGATCGCCGCCGGTCGCTATGGCTATGACAACGTGAACGCAGCGGCGGCCGATGCCGTGCGGGAGGAGCTGGGCCTGAATGGTTCGGCCCTCCCGGCGCTTGCGAGATGGATGGGCGACCTCGCGCGCCTGGATTTCGGCGTCTCGCTGGTATCCGGCAGTCCCGTCATGGAAGAAATCATTCACCAACTCGGCGCATCGCTGCAGCTGGCGATCGCCGCTGTCCTGCTCTCCATTTTCATCGGGCCGCCGATCGGGATTCTGGCTGGCCTCCGTCCTGGCGGGATCACGGATAGAGCTCTCCTTACGGTCTCGACCGCCTTCAAGGCGACCCCGCAATTCCTGATGGCGCTGGTCCTCATCGTGATCCTGGCCGTCGAACTGGGCTGGCTGCCGGCCGCCGGCTATGGCGAGGCCCGCCACTTCCTTCTTCCGGCGTTGGCTCTTGCCCTCGGCCTTGCGGCCGTCTCCGCGCGCGTTGCCCGCGATGCGACGGAACAGGTCGCGAGATCCAGTTACTGGCACTTTGCCGAATGGAAAGGGCTGTCGCGGTCACAGGTTCTGTGGCGGCATGGCCTAAGGAATGTGTCGGTACCGCTTCTGACCTATCTTGGCCTGCAATTCGTGACACTCGTCGAAGGTGTCGTGGTCGTGGAAAGCATCGTCGGTTGGCCGGGCATCGGTCATGCCTTGGTGCATGCCGTGTTTTCCCGCGACGTGCCGATGGTGCAGGGGACGGCGCTGGTTCTGGGGCTGGGCTTTGTCCTGGTCAACACAATCATCGATTTGGCCTTGCGCCGGATCGACCCCCGGGGTGCCGCATGATTTTAAAGTCAAGATTTGCCGCACCCGGATATGTGGGCGCGGTGCTGCTGGCGGCCGTGGTCGGGTTCGCGCTGATTGCGCCCAGCATCGTGCCGGGCGATCCATTGTCGCAATCCCTCGTCAAATCCCTGGCCGGGCCGGATGCCGCCGGACCGTTTGGATACGATCATCTTGGCAGATCCCTGTATCACCGCCTGGCGCATGCGCTTCGCCTGTCCCCGCTGATCGCCGTCGCGGCGGTGCTGACGGCTGGTGCGGCTGGCCTGGCCTTGGGTGCCGTGGCGGCCGCGCGCGGTGGCTGGATCGACCGGGTCCTTGCCCTTGTAGCCGATTCCCTGCTGGCCCTGCCGGGCCTGCTCATGATCCTCATCGTCCTTGCCATCGTGCCGGGAACGGCGCTCGGCTTCTGGGCTGGATTGTCGCTGGTTCTCTGGGTCGAGTTCTTCCGGCTGACGCGCGCGACGGCAAGGTCGGTGCTGGCCTCGCCCGCGGTGCAGGCAACGCGCCTGCTCGGTTTCGGACCGGGCTATGTGTTCCGCCATCACCTCTGGCCGGAAATCGCGCCGGTCATGCTCACCGTCGGTGCCTTCGGGATGGCCACGGCGATCATGGCGATTGCGGCCCTTGGCTTTGTCAATGTCGGCATGCGCGCGCCGATACCGGAACTGGGCCTCATGATGGTCGAATTGCTGCCGTACTGGCGCGAGGCGCCGATGGCCCTGCTGACACCCGTGCTCGCCATCTTCACTTTGCTTTTGAGCCTCATCCTGATCGTGGGCAATCGCTCATGACCTTGCTGCATGTGGACGCGATCTCGGTATCGACATCCGGAAACGACACCATCCTGCACCCCGTTTCTCTCACTCTTGAGCCTGGCGAGCCACTCGTGGTGCTGGGAGAAACCGGGTCGGGCAAGAGCCTCCTCGTGCAGGCCATCATGGGAACGCTGCCGGACGATCTCTGGGCGGAGGGGACCGTGTCGATCGACGGCCGGCAGCTTGATGCCGCGAAACCCGCCGGGTTCCGCGCCCTCTGGGGCCGACGCGTATCCGTTCTTCCCCAGGAGCCCTGGCTTTCCCTTGACCCGCTGATGCGCGCGCAGAAACAGGTGGCGGAAGTCCATCAACTGGTGGGCGGTTTCCCCGGCCCGGCGGCAGCGGATCGCGCAGAATCCGATCTTACTTCCCTGGATCTCGCCGGGGCGGGCGGCAAATATCCGCATCAGCTTTCCGGCGGCATGGCGCAGCGCGTCGCTTTTGCTGCCGCGCGGGCGGGCGGGGCGAACATCGTCATCGCCGACGAGCCGACCAAGGGCCTGGATGCCGCGCGCCGCGACGAGGTGGCGCGCCTGCTGTTGAGTGGCATGGGGGCGACGGGTGGCCTTCTGGTGATTACCCATGATTTGGCGCTGGCACAAATGATCGGCGGCCGGGCCATGGTGATCCGCGATGGCCGGGTGGTGGAAGCCAATGCCACCGCCGATCTGTTTGACAACCCCCAGACGGAATATACGCGACACCTGGTCCAGTCCGATCCGGTGCATTGGCCGAAACGATCCACCAGATCGGGGCAGCCTGTGGCAACGGCGACCGGCCTCGGCTTCGCCCGTGGCGGCCGGAATCTGGCACGGGATCTCGCCTTCGAGATCAAGGCGGGGGAGATCCTCGGCATATCGGGGCCGTCCGGCTGCGGCAAGTCGACTTTGGGTGACGTCATACTCGGGCTGCACGCTCCTGACGCCGGGCGCATGACGTATCAAGCCGAAATTCAGGGCATTGCGCGCCAGAAGCTGTACCAGGATCCGGTCGCGGCGTTTCCGCCGAGGCGATTTCTGAAGCAGACCATCAACGATGTGGCCAAGCGCTTTGGCAGCAGCGATGCCGACATAGCCAGCCTCATGGATCGCCTCGGCCTGTTCCCGATCCTGCTGGATCGTTTTCCCGATCAGGTATCCGGGGGTGAGCTGCAAAGATTGTCGCTGCTCCGGGTGATGCTGACCCATCCGAAACTGATCTTCGCCGACGAGCCGACATCCCGGCTCGACCCGATCACGCAGAAGACGGTCATGGACGTATTGGGCGACCTTGCCGACGGTGGCTGCGCCATCATTCTGGTCAGTCATGATTTGGCGTTGCTCGGGAAAATGGCCGACGCGACTCTGGCTCTTTCCGAAACCAAGTAAACCAGCTTACCTGCGGCAATCCGCGCCCGAAGGAGGGGGATAGAACCGTCTTTTTACCGCTTCAGACACCCGGGAATTCAGTCTAGCATCTTTCGAGTTCCGTCGTGGGCGGAACCCGCACTGGATTCTCTGCTACAAAATGAAGCCGTACCAACGCTTTTCGTCCCTGCAAGCCTTCATCCTGCGCTCGGTTCTGCTGGGGCTGTTGATATGCCTGGTAAACGCGTCCTTCACGCCCGCCATGGCGCACCCGCATGCCTGGATCGATGTGCGCAGCACGGTGGTGCTGGACGAGACCGGCAAGATGACCGCCATCGATGAGGAATGGTTGTTCGATGAATATTATACACTCTTCGTCCTCGACGATTGGCAGAAGCAAGGCAAGGATTTGGAGGCGCAGTTGAAGGAACTTGCCAACGAGAACCTGCACAACCTCAAAGACTACAACTACTTCACCGAGGTGCGGGCGGCGGAGAAGCGTCTCGATCTCGGGACGGTGACGTCTTTCAAGACCGAAATGCGCCAGGGGCGCCTGTGGCTGCAATTCATCCTGCCGCTGGCACAGCCGGTCGACCTCAAAACGAACGAGGTGTCCTATTCGATCTTCGATCCCACCTATTATATCGAGATGCTGCATCTGGAAGGTGATTTGATCGCGTTCCGGGGCAAGGGTGCCGAGAAATGCCTCGGTGAAATCAAGTCGCCAAGCCCGACGGCCGAGGATTCCCTGCTGGCGGCGGCACTGGACCGAAATGCGCCGCCCGACGTGTCGCTCGGTGCCATCTTCGCCGAACGGGTGATCGTCACATGCCAGTGAGGCTTCGTGTGTTCCTTGGCGCGCTGTTCGTCGGCGTGCTGGTGGCGACCGTGGTGATCCACCTCAATGCATCTCACGCCGGCGCCGGCGGCGATCTCTGGGCGCGGCTGCTGATCAGGGTGGCCGAGATCCAGCGTGCGCTGCATCAACAGCTGACCGCCGCCATGCATGCCGTTGCCGAACGGCAGGGGGCCGCCACCTGGAGTCTCATTACTCTCAGTTTTCTCTATGGCATCTTCCACGCCGCTGGGCCCGGTCATGGCAAGATCGTGATTTCGACCTATCTGCTCACCCAGGAAAGCGAGTTCCGGCGCGGTGTCCTGTTGTCTATGGTTGCCTCCTTGGTGCAGGGCCTGACGGCGATCGTCCTCGTCTATGCTACCGTCAGTCTCCTCGACTTCAGTCTTCGGCGGGCGGAGACGACGGCCATCACCTTCGAGGCCATCAGTTACGGACTGATCTCGATCGTCGGCTTGATGCTGGTGGTTTCAAGGTTGCGCCGGATCTTCCGCCGCAAAGGCGGCGGCCATGCCCACCACGGGCATCATCATCACCATCAGGATCATGGACATGGTCACAGCCATCCTGATCACGACGATTGCGCGCATTGCGGCCATTCCCACGGCCCGACCAGAAGCGATCTCGCCCAACCGCTGTCGCTGCGAACCTTTTTCGCCCTGGTCCTCTCCGTCGGCATTCGCCCCTGCAGCGGCGCGATCCTGGTCCTGCTGGCGGCCCATGCCATGAACCTTCCCCTCGCCGGCATCTGGGCGGTCCTCGCCATGTCCTTGGGGACAGGGCTCACCGTCTTCGCTCTTGCCGCCCTGTCGGTCTATGCCCGGCAGATGATCCTGGGGGTGATGGGCAATCTTCCGGTGCAATCCACCGGGATCGCCAACATTCTCGACGCCATCGCGGTCTTCGGTGGCGTAGTGATCCTGGCGGCGGGCCTGGCCCTGCTGCAATCGGCACTCATGCTGCAGCAGCACCCGCTGCTTTAGCGGGCAGTTTCCCGTGGTTCGTCAGTTGCTCCTAGCCCGCGGCCGCGCGCCGCGCCGTGTTGAGCTCGGTACGAGCCTGGCGCAGGATCTGCCAGCCGCCGCTCATGCTGAGGCTGGCCATGATTGCCGCCACGATCAGGTCCGGCCAGCTGGTGCCGGTGCCGAATACGCCAGCAGCAGCGCCCATGACGGCGATATTGCCGATCACGTCATTGCGGGAGCAGATCCAGACCGAGCGCATGTTGGAATCGCCGGTCCGGAACTGATAGAGCATCAATGCGATGGCAGCGTTTGCCACCAACGCCACAAACCCCACGACGCCCATGATCTGGGCCTCGGGCAGGGTGCCAAAATAGGCATGCCAACCCGTTGACGCGATGACCCACAAGCCGAGCATCAACAGGCCCCAGCCCTTGACTAGTGCCGCGCCGGCTCGCCATGCAAGGCCCAGCCCCGCCACGCCAAGGCTGAGCGCGTAGGTGGCGGCGTCGCCCAGGAAGTCGAGCGCGTCCGCCTGGAGCGACGCCGAGCCCGAGGCCAGGCCGGCGACCATCTCGGCCGCGAACATTCCGCCATTCACCAAGAGCGCGATCCAGAGGGCGCGTCGCCAGACGGTGCTGTTCAATGCCTTAGCGGCTTGTTCGGAGCAATGATCCTTCGCGCAGCAACCCGCCATGATTATCCTCGGTTCTACTGGTCAATTCCGGGCACAGGCCCTATATATGGACCCTGTAGCAACTACAGGGTCAAGAGATGAGGCAAAGCTATTCCATTGGCGAATTGGCGGCCGCCACGGACACCAAGGTTGAAACGATCCGCTATTACGAGCGAGTCGAACTGCTGCCCAAGCCGAAGAGAACCGCGGGCAATTATCGAAGTTATGAAACCGGCCATCTCAACCGCCTCAGTTTCATCCGGCGCGCCCGTGATCTCGGTTTCTCGATCGAGCAGGTGCGAAATCTGCTTGGTTTGGCCGACCAGAAGGAGCAATCCTGCGAGAGCGTCGATGCCATCGCGAGCGGGCACCTCGCCGACGTGGATCGCAAGATTGCCGACCTCAAGGAGTTGCGGCGCGAACTCAACGCGCTGGTCCGGCAATGCCATAGCGGCAGGATTGCAGAGTGCCGCATCCTGGAAGCGCTGGCGCCACGAGACTAGATTGAGGCAGTCAAATGGATGGCGGCGCATGCGGCGGCCATCAGTTAGTGAACATGGCCCTTCATGCAACTATGGCACAGCGATGCCAGCGCGGGCGAAGTCTGAAGAGGATTTTTATGTCGGCTGACGAAGAGATAATCGCTTTGCTCGAGCGCTGGGATCGGCAGCAGGAAGGCTATATCGAGTAGCGCGAGGCACGGTTTGAAGCCATGTTTCAAATTCTGGAGCAGGCCTTCGAGGACGGGTTCGCGGCGATCGACGCCGCTTGCAGGCCGAGTTCCCTGAGCCGACGCCTCCTCGACCGCTTTCCGGCCGCGAAGGTCATCGCCGTGGATGCGGATGTCATGCTGCTCGAAATCGCAAGAGTCGCGCTGGCAGGCCACGAAAACAGGGTGCGTATCGTCGAGGCCGATCTTTCCAATTCCGCCTGGCGGCAAGGCGTGGCAACGGCGGTTGAATCGCTGTGCGGAAGCGCGCCGGCCGCGATCGTCTCGACGACGGCCCTGCATTGGCTATCGCCGGGTGACTTGGTCGAGTTCTATGGCGAAGCTGGCGAGTTGCTGGCTCCAGGCGGGATTCTCATGAACGGTGACCATATGCGCTTCGACAGTCGCTGGTCGACCCTCGCCGATGTTGCCCAGGCGCTCCGCGAACGTGTCGAGCAGGCGGCCGTTGACCGCGGAGAGGATGATTGGGAAGCTTGGTGGAACCGCGCGGAGGCGACGCCGCGACTGGCAGCCCTGAAGCAACGTCGCGATGCTTTCTTCGCGACGCGACCGCCGAAGCGCTCGGCGAGCGGGGAGGATTGTCCGGTCGATTTTCACCTCGCCGCCCTACGCAGCGGCGGTTTCGTGGAAGTTGGGACGGCGTGGCAGCACTTCGACAACTACGTTGTATTTGGCAGAAAGGCGTCGAAATGATCTGCTTTGCAGCACCCGCGGCGGCGGTGTAAATGCCGCGGTAAGGCTCCCCACCAGCTCGTCAGGGAGGAATGTCTCATCCGGCGCATAGCCCCAGAACTCGCGCCGTACGCGTTGGTGCATCGCCTCGGCGAAACGGTCGGCCAGGACCTCACAAGGATCGAGGCGTAATCATCGTTCGCGCGTTCGAAACGCTCGGCGATGGTGATCTCTTCGATTCCCGCGGTGACCACAATGCCGCCAATTTAGTCGCCGCGACCGGTTGGGCCGCCAGAAAGCTTCAAGTTCCGCTGACTTTCCGGTTTCAGTCTCGGCATTGTCATTTACTACGGAGGGGATATCGCCGCAGTGAAGGAGAGCAGCCTTAGAGGCGGCCAAACAACCGCGCCAGCACCGGAACTTACGAAATTGGCTGCTCTAACGTAGGTCCTCCCTGAAGCCCGCCATTAATTCCCTGTTATTTTGGCTAGGGAGTTGGCTGGCTAACAGCTTGAAATCAGACGGCAAAAGCTATATCTGAGCCGGCTCGTACGAGCTAATTTGACTGTATTCCCTGTTATTTCCCTGAAAAGCAGGGAAACCGACCAGAGACTAGTTAGCCTCTGACTGCCAGCACAGCCACACACTTCCTCGCCGCATAGGCAACTCGGTGACTGTCCGTCGTCAGAGTGTTGAGACACGAGGGGCCGCAGCTTTGCAGTGTCGCTGCGACCACGTTCTTATTCTTCGGTGTCTCCTTGGTGCGCTTTAGAAGGGGGATCCTGACCGCGTAGTCAGTCATCCGCTCTTCTTTGACGTATCGCTCAGGCCGACGGCCTCGAACCCCGCAACGGCGGCCTCGGCGCTCGGCAACAGCATCTGCTGGCCCAGCCAGTCCTGGAGTCCGGCCCGCTCGACGATGTGTTTGGCCTCGCTGTTCACATCTGCGTTGCCGAAGGCTAGTCTGCGCCTGGGGAGATCGCCTCGGATGCTGCCCAGGGCCGCGATGCCGGTGCTGTCCAAGGCATTGACGGCGGCGGCGTCAAGGATGAACCACCGATCGGTGCTGGAGGCGGCCGTGGGAAGCGCGGTCAGGCAATCATGCGCAGCGGGTTGTCCGCGGTGAACACGGCTTCGCCGTTGACGAAGGTGGCAATGAGTCGAGGGAGGCTGCCGGCCTCCCACGAAACCAGCAGAAGATCGGCGCGTTGACCGGCAGCCAGCCGGCCGCGATCCGCCAGGCCGACCGCATCGGCGGCATTCGCTGAAACCAGGTTCCACGCTGTGCCGATATCCGCCAGGCCCAGATTGACCAGCGTAAACGCCGCGTTCATCAGGGCAGGGTAATAGTAGTCAGAGGTCAAGACGCTGCAGAGGCCCTCGGCGACCGCTTCCCGACCCCCGAGCCGTGCTGCATGACTCCCGCCACGGACCACATTGGGAGCGCCCAGAATGGTAATGCCGCCGTGATCGAGTGCTGCCCGCGCCGTGCACCGATCCAGCGGAAACTCACAGATGCGGCAGCCGAGTGCCAGATAACCGGCTCGCATCTCCGGCGAGATATCGTCATGAGATGCCATCGGCAGGGATCCTTCGCGCGCGGCATCCGACTGGCGTAGCATGGACGCCGGAACCTCCGGGGCCCGTGCCTTGGTCTGCCGCAGCATCTCTGCGAAGTCGTCGCCGGTGAGGCCCGTCCGCGACGCATAGGCCGCCAGCTTGTGGCGGTCTGAGAGCTTCTCGGCGATATCGTCGGTATGGTCGTTGAAGGCCAGAAGGTCGATCAGGCCGGCCTCGATCCACCCGATAACCTCATCGATCGCATCAAGGTTGAATGTTTCGAAGCGAAGATGAAGGCGGGTGTCACAGGAGAGGCGCGGGCGCAATTGCCGCAGGCCCATGACAAATCGCCTGGCGGAATCGGCGTCACGCAGGCCGGGTTCCCAGCTATAGGTGAGACCATGATAGGCCGTGGTGATGCCATTGGCGACAAGCTGCCGGTCGGTATCGAGCAATGCCATGTCATCGGCAAAGCGAACTCCGGGCCGCGGCATCAGTTGGCGCTCGAAGGCATCGCCATGCAAATCAATCATGCCGGGCAGCACCATGAGACCATCCGCGCGCCAGCGACGCGCTGATGCGCTGTCCGATTGGCCGACGGCGACGATCTTCCCGGCCGACACCCGCAGATCGGCCTGTGCGATCGTTCCATCGGGCAGCATGGCACTGCCGCCGGCAATCACAAAATCCATCACACTCAACTCCATCATCGATCCCAATTGATGTCGGGATGATCGGGACTTTCCCCGGGATGATCCAGCGAAAGGATCGAGAAGAATCGACGTCTGGCGCGATTTCTTGGACTGGGTTCCGGCTTGTCTACCGGTCGTCACATTGTTGAAACATCGGAGTCTTAAAGGAGTCACGTGTCGCTCCCATGCTCTGGCGGGGCACGGAATTGTGCCGCTGGGATGTTTTGAAAGGGAGCCGCTATGATCTGTCTTGCCGGGACCAAATATGCGCGCCGCGCCGTGCTTGCCGCCGCTGCGGCCTTGCCTTTGCTGGTGCAGGCGAATTTCGCCCAAGCTGTCGACACCATTCGCTTCGCCGTGACCGACATCGCCGGTCTTGAGGACCTGCAGCGCGAGTATGGCGCCTTGGCAGAGACTCTTGCCCAGACCACGGGCTATGAAATCAAATTCACCCCAGTCAGCAGCCGCACCGCCGCCGTCGAGGCGATGCGCGCTGAACAGGTCGACTTCGTCCTCACCGGACCGGCCGAATATGTGGTCTTCAAGAAACGGACCGACGCCCAGGTAGTGGTTGGCTTTCAACGTCCGGATTACTTCGCCATGATCGTGACACTGGCCGACAGCCCGATTGCCGGCCCCGAAGATCTCAAGGGCAAGAAAGTCGCCTTTGGCGATATCGGTTCTACCTCGGCCCATATCGGTCCCATGCAGGTGCTGGCCGATTTCGGCGTAGACCCGATGAAGGATATCGAGCCGCTTCATGTCAGCCGCAATGTTGCCGTTGAAAGCCTGATCAAGGGTGACATCGCGGCCATCGGCATGAATGCGACCCATCTTGCCAGCGTGCGGGCGAAATTCCCCGATACCGCATTCAAGGTCATCGCCCGTGGCCGCGACCTGCCCAACGATCCGGTGCTGGCCGGCAAGCATGTCGATCCGGCCATGATCGACAAGGTGCGCAAGGCCTTCATCGACAATCAGCCTGCGCTCATCGAGGCCCTGCTGAAGGGTGAGGACACCCAGAAGTACAAGGGCATGCACTTCCTGGCCTCGATCGAGGACAAGGACTACGATTATGTCCGCCGTATGTATGCGACCATCGGCTATCCTGAATACGCTGAATTCGTCGGCCAATAGGGGCATTGGCCATGACGGTCGCATCCGTCGCCAGAACGGGGAAACCACGGATCGCTGCGGCCTATGCCGCAGCGGTTCGCCGCCCGTTGGATGGCGTCCACGCTCGCGGCGCCACGGCGGCGATCGAGCTCAATATCAGCAACCTCCGGAAATCATATCAGGTCACCACGACCGTCCTCGATGGTGTGTCTCTGGTGGTGCCGAGCGGACAGGCGGTTGCCTTGATCGGCAGCAACGGCGCCGGCAAATCGACCTTGCTCCGCTGCTGTCTGCGTCTTATCGAACCCAGTGGTGGCAGCATTCACCTGTTGGGTGAGGATGTTCGCGCCCTTGATCAAGGTGCCCTGCGGCGTCTGCGCGCCCAGATCGGCTTCGTCTTCCAGCGCCACAATCTGGTTGGCCAGCTTTCGGTGCTGAGCAACGTCCTGCACGGTGCGCAATCGCGCGTCAGCGGTCCACGGGGCTGGTTTCATTTTATGGCGCCCAGCGCGCTGCGCGACGAGGCAATGCACTGCCTGGATCTGGTGGGCCTCGCCGATTTCGCCAGTCGCCGGGCCGACCAGCTCTCTGGCGGACAGTCGCAGCGCGTGGCGATCGCACGCACGCTGATGCAGCGCCCCCGACTGATGTTCGCCGATGAACCCGTGGCAAGCCTAGATCCCAGTGCTGGCGAAGAAGTGATGGAGCTTTTTGCCGAGCTGATCCGCCAGCAGGGCCTGACGCTGGTGTTCACCTCGCATCATATCAACCACGCGCTGCGCTTTGCCGACCGGGTCGTGGCGTTGCGCGGTGGGCGGATCGATATCGATGCAATGTCGGCGTCACTTGATGCCAGGGATCTGCGAGGCGTCTATGAGTGATACCACCTTGGCGGCACCGATCCTGCGGCCGGGCGTGACGCCGCCGCCGCGGCTCATGCGGCCCAGTGCTGGCATGTTTGCGCTCTATGTGGCGGCAGGTGGCTTCTTCCTGTTCTCGCTCCAGGGCAGCGACATTTCTGTTCGGTCGTTCGTCGAGGGCCTGCCCAATATGGCGCGGCTGGTGGGCGAGATGTTCCCGCCCAGCCTGGCCCGCATTCAATCGGTCGGCGTCTCCATGCTGGAGACGTTCCAGATGGCCTTCGCCGGCACTGTCATCGGCGTCATCCTGAGCGTGCCGCTGGCCATTCTTGCGGCGCGCAGCCTGACGCCCCATATCGGCCTCTATTATATGGCGCGCTGGCTGACCGCCCTGTTTCGCACCGTGCCGGACCTGGTCTGGGCATTGTTCTTCGTGGTGACGGTAGGTCTCGGCCCTTTTGCCGGCATGCTGACCCTGGTCGTCGATGCGATCGGCTTCTGCGGTCGCTTCTTCGCCGAAGCGATGGAGGAAACCGACAAGGGGCCACAGGAAGCCTTGACGGCCCTAGGAGCCCGGAAGTCCGGCATTGTCTTCTCCGCGGTATTGCCCGCCGCCATGCCATCCATGATCAATTCGGCGCTCTTCACCCTGGAGAAAGCCACGCGCGCCTCGGTCGTACTGGGGCTGGTGGGTGCCGGCGGCATCGGCATCGAGCTCAAGGTCGCCATGGACCTTTTCCAATACGACCAGGCGGCAACCATCATCATCGGCGTCTTCTTGTTGGTCTTGGTGGTGGAACGGCTGAGCTCCATGCTGCGTCAGCGCATCCTGAGGCCATCGACATGACGTCGGAATCTGCCCTCCATCCCTTGGCGACAGCCGTCGCGGAATGGGATCGACGCTGGTCGATCGACGCCGGCCGCGTCGATTGGCTGGAACCGGAGGCAGAGGTGATAGCGACGGTCACCGCTACCGGGCCTGAAACGGTGCTGGATATCGGCTGCGGCGTTGGTCGCCATGCCTTGGCTTTGGCGCGGCTGGGATGCCGTGTCACGGCATTGGACGGGAGTGCGAGCGGTCTCGACTTCGCCCGCGCCCAGGCTGCGGCCGAGAAACTCGACATCGATTTTCGGGAGGGTTCCATGCTGGCGTTGCCCCTGGCGGATGCGAGTTGCGACTATGTGCTCGCCTGGAACGTCATCTATCACGGTGACCGGGACGTGGTCCGGCAATGCCTGGATGAGATCCGGCGCGTCCTGAAGCCCGGCGGCATCTATCAGGGGACGATGCTCTCCAAGCGGAATGGTCGCTATGGAAAGGGCGAGGAGGTGGCGCCGAATACCTTCGTCATCTCTGAGGAGAGCGACAAGGCGCATCCGCATTTCTATTGCAACGCCGCCGAACTCATCGATCTATTTCAAGGCTTCGAACTGCAGTCATTGATCGACCGGCCGCACCAGAAGCCCGGCAGCTATCACTGGCACCTGGTCGCCGATCGGCTATGAGGCTAATGGTTCAGGGTTCGACGACGATCTGCACCCAATCGCTGCAGAAGCGCGAGACGCTGAATTCGATCCGCACGCCATCGGCGTCGATATTGATGCCTTCGGTGACCACCATCGGGCGGTTCCTGGGCATTTCCAGCTGGCGCGCGTCCTCGGTCGTCGGCATGCGGGCGAGAACACGGGTTGTTTCCCGCGTGAACTCGTCGATCCCCAAACGCTTGATGGCAGTGCTGATCGAGCGAGTTTCGGCCACTAATTCGGCGATGCCATCGAACCGGGGCTTGGGAAAATAATGTGCCGAGACGCTGATGCGACGACCGTCTGCCTCGCCGGTGGTCAGAAGATAGACGATCGGCGCGCCGCGCCGGATGCGAAGGGCTCGCGCAACCTCTGTCGGGGCGGGCATGTCCATGGCAGCGAGCAGGGTGCGGTTGGGCGCACGGTGTTGCTTGGTCAGATTTTCGCTGAAGCGCGTGCGGCTGGCGACCTTGTAGTCGATGATCGCTTCCTGCACGAAGGTACCGCGTCCTTGTTCCGTGCGCAGCAATCCCCGTTCCTCCAACCGCGACAGGGCGCGGCGGACAGTATGTCGGTTGACCTGGAAGCGCTTGGCAAGATCGGCTTCGGTCGGCAGCCGCGTGCCAGGGACATAGAGCTTCTCGCGGATTTCGCTTTCGATGATCTGCTGAATCTGTCGCCAGACGGACAAGCCAGCTTCGCGCGTGATTTCCATGAGCGGCATTCCTTGGTGGCAATGTCACAAAAGGGTCAACAATCGGATTTTGACAGATCATTGTTTGGATCGTAGCGTAATAGATATAGATGTCTAGACAAATTTTGATGTTGTCGAGCATCGGCAGAGACGGGCAATGGCGTGATGCGTGAATCCGGTATCAAAGACGACGAAATAGTGCGATGCCGCGATGGCAGCCCATTGTCGCCCGCGCAAGCGGCGCGACGGCGCTGGCTGGCTGTGTTGGCGCGGGCCAGCCTCGCCGAGCTTGAGGCTATTCGCGGCGCGATCGAGGGCGTGATCGGTGACCATGCGACGCCGCGCCTGCTGCGCCAACCCGAGATCGGCATGACGATGCTGCGCGGTCGCATGGGCGGCACCGGGCAGGTATTCAATTTCAGTGAGATCACGATGACCCGCTGCACCCTGCAATTGGCCGATGGCCGGCTCGGTTGCGCCTATATGAGTGGACGCAAGAAGAATGAGGCGCGTCTGGCGGCCCTGATCGATGTGCTTCTCCAGGATCCTGATCACGGTGAGCGGCTGATTGCCTTGGCGATCGATCCACTGTCGGCTGAACAGGCGGCGCGCGCGCGCCGGCGGGTCGACAAATCAGCGCCGACAAAAGTCGAGTTCTTCACCTTGGTGCGCGGGGAGAATCCGGCATGATGGCGCAAGGTCAAGGCGGCCTCTTGATGCTCGAAGGATTCGCCGACCCGGTCGATGATAGCCAGCGGATCTTTCGCCAGATCCTGCAGGCTGTGTCGCGTCCGGGCTGCGTCGTGACGCTGGATCCCTTGTCGCCGGCGCCAGTGGGTCTCAACGCGGCCAGCATTGCCTTGTGCCTGGCCTTGCTCGATCACGATACGTCGTTTTGCCTCGATGGCCCCACGCTGACTATCGCGCGGCAGCATATCGCTTTTCACACCGGCGCGCCGCTGGCCGAAATGGATGAAGCCGCTTTCACGTTGATCGCTGATGGCAATGTACTGCCGGACCTGTCGCGTCTCCCGCATGGCGATGCGGAATATCCCGAGCGCGGGGCAACGTTGATTATCCAGGTGGCGGGGTTTGACGGCGCGCAGTGGCACATACTTCGAGGGCCTGGTGTCGACGGCACCACGGAATTGTCGGCGCGCGGCCTGGATGAAGCGTTCTGGGTAGCCTTCGCCGTCAACCAGCATCGTTTCCCGCTCGGCTTCGATACGATTCTGGTGCACGACAACGCAATTGTGGCCTTGCCGCGCTCGACCGTCGCGGTAACCCGCCCAGTGGAGGCCTGATCATGTATGTGGCCGTCAAGGGTGGTGAACGGGCCATCGCGGCAGCACATCAGCTGTTGGCCGAGGAACGGCGCGGCGATCCCGCGGTGCCCGAACTGTCGATTGCCCAGATCAAACTGCAGATGTCTCTTGCGGTCGACCGTGTGATGAGCGAGGGGGCTCTCTATGACCGGGATCTTGCCGCCCTCGCTATCAAGCAGGCGCGCGGCGATCTGGTCGAAGCGATTTTTCTGATCCGCGCCTACCGCACGACCTTGCCGCGTCTCGGGCACACCTTGCCAATCGATACCGGCCGGATGGCGGTGCGGCGGCGCATTTCAGCGACCTTCAAGGATGTACCGGGTGGCCAGGTGCTCGGTCCAACCTTCGATTACACTCATCGTCTGCTCGATTTCGCCCTGGCCGCCGAAGGGTCGTATGTTCCGCCACCGCAACAGCCGTCGATCCACAATCCAGCGCCAATCCCGCCGATGCCGCGCGTCACGGACATTTTGGCAGCGGAAGGAATCCTGGCGCCGGAGGTTGATATCGGCTCGGGCGATACAATTGCTGATCTCACGCGCGAGCCTTTGGCGTTTCAGGCGGACCGGGATGCGCGCCTGCAGGCCCTGGCGCGTGCCGATGAGGGCTTTCTCCTCGGCCTTGGCTATTCGACACAACGGGGCTATGGCCGAAGCCATCCCTTTGCCGGCGAGATTCGCATGGGTGCGGTATCGGTCGAGATCCAGCCGGAGGAACTGCCCTTTCCGATCGATATCGGCGAGGTCGAACTCACCGAATGCCAGATGATCAACCAATTCAAGGGCACCGCCCAGACACTGCCACAGTTCACCCGTGGCTATGGAATCGCCTTCGGCCAGGGCGAGCGCAAGGCGATGGCGATGGCCCTCGTCGATCGGTCCCTGCGTGCGGCGGAACTCGGCGAGGCGACCGACAGCCCGGCCCAGGATGCCGAATTCGTCCTCAATCATTGCGACAATCTGGAAGCATCCGGTTTCGTGCAGCATCTGAAACTGCCGCATTATGTCGACTTCCAGGCTGAACTCGGCACCTTGCGTGCCCTGCGCGCCGAAAGGCAGGAGGCCGCAGAATGAGCGAGCCATCCGAAGCTGAGGGATACAATTTCGCCTATCTCGATGAACAGACCAAGCGGATGATCCGCCGCGCGATCCTGAAGGCCGTGGCAATTCCCGGCTATCAGGTACCGTTCGGCGGGCGCGAGATGCCGATGCCGCATGGCTGGGGGACGGGGGGTATTCAGGTGACGGCCAGCATCATCGGCCGCGACGATACGCTCAAGGTTATCGATCAGGGCGCCGATGACACCACCAATGCCGTCTCGATCCGCAGTTTCTTTGCCAAGACGACGGGCGTTACCACGACGTCGCGGACCGAGGAGGCAAGTGTCATCCAGACCCGCCATCGCTTCCCCGAGAAGCCGCTGCGGACGGACCAGATCATGGTTTTCCAGGTGCCGATCCCGGAACCGTTGCGCTGGCTGGAGCCGCGCGAGAGCGAGACGCGCAAGATGCATGCCTTGGGCGAGTATGGCATCATGCATGTCCGCCTCTATGAGGATATCGCCCTGCTGGGTCGCATTGCCACGGCTTACGATTATCCGGTCCGGGTCAATGATCGCTATATTATGCGACCCTCGCCGATCCCGAAATTCGACAACCCCAAGCTCGACAACAATCCCGCATTGTTGTTGTTCGGCGCCGGGCGAGAGAAGCGCATTTATGCCGTGCCGCCTTTCACCAAGGTGAAGAGTCTCGATTTTGACGACCATCCCTTTGAAGTTCAGACATGGGATCATGCCTGTACTCTCTGCGGCGCAAGGGATTCGTTTCTGGACGAAATCGTGACCGACGATCTGGGTACTCGCATGTATGTCTGTTCTGACACCGATTACTGTGCTGACCGCCGCGAAGCAGCCCCTCAGACGGTTGATGCGTCGGAGGCGGCGGAATGACATCCGATCATTCGCTGCTCAGTGTCCAGAATGTCAGCCACTACTATGGCGACCGCGCTGGTTGCCTCGACGTGTCATTCGATCTGTGGCCGGGCGAGATCATCGGCATCGTCGGTGAATCCGGTTCAGGCAAGACCACGCTCCTCAATTGCCTGTCGGCGCGATTGCAGCCGAGTGCCGGTCGGATTTTCTATGACCGGCGCCATCATGGTTTGGTCGATCTCTATGCATTGAGCGAGGCGGAGCGCCGTTTCCTGATCCGCACCGATTGGGGCATGGTGCATCAGAATCCGCGCGACGGCTTGCGCCTGGGGGTCACGGCGGGTGCCAATATCGGTGAACGCCTGATGGCGGTCGGCGAACGCCATTATGGCCAGATCCGGGATAAGGCGCTGGATTGGCTGGGGCGAGTCGAGATCGATACGGCGCGCATCGACGATCTGCCGCAGACCTTTTCCGGTGGCATGCAGCAGCGACTGCAGATTGCCCGCAATCTCGTCACCGGACCTCGCCTTGTATTCATGGACGAACCGACGGGTGGCTTGGACGTGTCGGTTCAGGCGCGTCTCCTCGATCTGTTGCGCGGGCTGGTCACTCGCCTGCATTTGTCCGTCGTGCTGGTGACCCATGATCTTGCGGTCGTCCGGCTGCTGGCGCACCGATTGATGGTGATGCAGCGCGGGCGGGTGGTGGAATCCGGTCTCACCGATCAGGTCCTCGACGATCCGCAGCATCCCTACACCCAGTTACTGGTATCCTCCGTGCTTCAGGCCTGACCATGATAAACCAAGCCATCGATGTTCGCGGTATCGCGAAGAGCTTCCGCCTCCATACCCAGGGCGATGTGGAGTTCGGCGTCTTTCAGGAACTTTCGCTCAGCGTCGATTTCGGTTCCTGCATTGCGCTGCACGGTCCGTCCGGCTGCGGGAAATCAACCCTGCTGCGGGCGCTCTACGCCAATTACCGGGTCGATCGCGGCACGATAGGTGTACGCCATGACGGTGGCTGGGTGGATATGGCACGCGCGGCGCCACGCGAAATTCTGGCGGTGCGGCAGCGCAGTCTCGGCTATGTCAGCCAGTTCCTGCGCGTGATACCGCGCGTGGCCACCCTCGATATTGTCGCTGAACCGTTACGCCAGCGCGGCGTCGCCGATGGCGCGGCGCGGGAACAGGCCGCGATCCTGCTGCGCCGGGTCAACATTCCGGAACGGCTTTGGGAATTGGCGCCGTCGACATTCTCGGGTGGCGAGCAACAGCGCGTCAATATCGCGCGCGGATTCATTGCCGATTTTCCGATCCTGTTGCTGGACGAGCCGACGGCTGCCCTGGATGCTGAGAACGGTGCCATCGTCGCGGAGATGATCCTGGAGGCCAAGGCGCAAGGTCGCGCGATCGTCGGCATTTTCCATGACGCCGCAATCCGCGCCAGGGTGTGTGATCACTTATTTGAACTGGCACCTTTCAAGGCGGCGGCATGACACCGCGCTATGCCGTCTATTTCGCGCCACGCCTGGGCGAAGCGCTGCAACTGATCGGGAATGCCTGGCTTGGCCGCGATGCCGCGAGCGGGTGCCTTCTGCCGCAGCCGCGGATTCCCGACCTCTCGCCCGACCTGTTGCGCGCCCTGACCGCGGCACCGCGCCATTACGGTCTTCACGCAACGCTCAAGCCGCCGTTTCGCTTGGTGCCCAGACTGCAGGAAGCGGATCTGCGAGATGCGCTCGCCAAATTCGCTGCGACGCGCTCGGCAATACAAATTGACCGAATGGAGTTGTCGGTTATCGGCAAGTTCCTGGCCTTGGTCCCCACGAATGCTGCCAGGGAAACACAGGATCTTGCCGCGCAATGCGTGCGCCATTTCGATCGGTTTCGAGCGACCCCTCTGGCGGAGGAAACCACGCAACGCCTCTCAACCTGCCTCACGCCACGACAGCAGGTCCTCGTCGCTGAATGGGGATATCCTTATGTATTGGACCAGTACCGCTTCCATGTCACGCTGACCGATGGGATCGCCGATGATGCGCTGCGCCGGAAGCTCGGCGATGCACTTGCGGAATTGTTCGCCACGGTTCTGGCGGGGCCGATCAGAATCGCCGATCTTTGCCTGTTTGCCCAAGCCGATCGCAGCGAGCCCTTTCGCATCATCGATCGCTATCCACTGAAGGCTTAGGCGCCGGGCATGCGCAGACCCGCTGAAGCTGGCCGCCTGATTTATGTCATGGGGGCGTCAGGGTCCGGCAAAGACAGCCTGATCAACTATGTCAGGGAGAGACTGGCAGAGCGGCGCGATGATTGCATTGTCATCGCGCAGCGCTACATCACGCGTCCGCCGGAGACCAAGGGTGAGAGGCATCTGGCGCTTTCTCCAGCCTGTTTTGCGGCACGTCAGCTGGCCGGTGATTTTGCGATGTCATGGTCGGCGAACGGGCTCGAGTATGGCATCGGACGTGAGATTGACGACAGCCTGCGTTCCGGGCGGCATGTCATTGTGAACGGCTCCCGTGCCCATTTCCCGGAAGCAGTGGGCCGCTACCCGACCGCGCTTCCTATCCTGATCGTAGTCGACCCGATCCTGCTTCAAGCGCGGTTGCTTGCGCGGGGCCGGGAAAGCGCCGACGAGATTGCCGCACGGATCGCGCGGGCCGGTCATTTGACGGTCCAGCACCCGACACTCCAGGTCATTCAAAACGATGGCCCTATATCCGGCGCCAGCGAGGCATTCCTGGATGTGATCCGGCGGTTGCCGGGTATCAACGAGCGAAGTTGAACCCAGGTGATAGGATATTGACGGTCGAGATCGGCCCATTGTCTCAGATAGCCATATGATGGGACAAAATGACGAAGCGCGCAGCGACGGTCTAGCAGCCCATGCCGTATTGCCGCCTCCTTCTTCGTCACCTGTATCAACGCAACGAAGAAGATTGGTCCCAGAGGACGTCAAGCAACCGTGTCACCGTCGGATGCTCACATTCGTTTGCCTGTTTCCGCGAACGGGCCCCCTGTAGCTTGGCAGAATCTCCCTGTTCGGCGCGATAGGGAATACGGTGCTAACCATATGGCATTTGGCAATAAAATGCTCGGGGTCGGCGCAGGAACGCCAATTTGGCGAAGTTCCCTGTTTATTCCCTGAAAAACAGGGAAAACGAGCCAGAGGTCGGTTCGTCTCGGACTGCCAGCACAGCCAGTTTTTCAGCCAACCAATTGAAATTGATAGGGTCCGAGTTCGTCGCTCTGCGGTCAGTCGCAAAGGTGTGGCAAATCGCTGTGGCAAACCTGGATCGTCCGGCCCCATTTGTCGATAAGGCGGGTGCCTCGTTATGGCCAGCTGGTACATTTTTTCCGCGGTGGCGTCTTCTACGGGCGTCGCTGCGTGCCCGCCGAGTTCGCTGCCGCATTCGACTGAGGACAAGCGCGTCTCTCCCTGATCATCAGGAATCCGAAGGAATCACGCCGACATGGCTGTTTGGCGTCGTTGAGGTTCGAATAATTTCCGGCTCTGATGCAGCTTCAAAAGCTGACGCCTGCCAACGACCGAGAGGGGGACAGCCTCCGGGAACCCCGTCGTCTGATACTGGAGGAATGCGTGATCGAGTGATCCAGGGTTTGTGCGGAGGAAGAGGTCTTGACGTGCCGGGACCATTACGTCGTTGGCCTCGAGCTGCTGCCGGCGGCAGCATGGCAAGGGCATGTAACAAACTCCCACCTGCCGACGAAAACCCCTTCAAGGCCCCCGGAGCCAGGTTCCCGGATGCCTTCGGGACCAAGAATTGGCCCGCGAAAATGCGCAATACTCCAAGGGAGACTTACATGACAGCGATGACCAAGCTCACCTCCGCCACGATCGCCGCGGCCGCTATGGCTCTGTTGGCCGGTGGCACGATTACCCTGACGACGGCGCCCGCTCATGCCGACGCCGTGCATTGTTCCGGAATCAATGCCTGCAAGGGCCAAGGTTCGTGCAAAAGTGCCAGCAATTCCTGCAAGGGTCAGAACTCCTGCAAAGGTCACGGCTGGGTTGAGCAGCCGAGCGCCGAAGCCTGCACCAGTGCTGGTGGCATGGTCGTGGAATAACGCAGCGCGTTGCATGGGTGGGTTTCGGAATCCCCGTTTCCGATGCCCACCCATGCCATTTTTCTGATGCGGGAGCGCGGTATGCGATGCGCGGATGAGCGTTAAAATGCCTGGTCGGCGGTCTGATCTTGCCGGATTTGGGCTGGGACTGCGGTCCACCCATTATGCCGATATTCTGGCAGGGTCACCCGACGGCGACCTGCGGGTCGACTGGTTCGAGATCATCTCTGAAAATTACATGATCGGCGGCGGCAGGCCATTGCGCCATCTCATGGAGATCCGAGCGCGCTACCCCATGGTGATGCATGGCGTCTCCCTGTCGATTGGCTCGACCGAGCCACTGGACTTTGACTCTCTCAAGGATCTGAAAGGCCTGGCTGCGCGCCTGGAGCCCGCCTGGATTTCGGACCATCTGTGCTGGACCGGCATTGCCGGGCTCAACATGCATGATCTGTTGCCACTGCCGTTTACCGAAGAAGCGCTAGATCATGTAGCAGCACGTGTTCATGCCGTGCAGGCGTATCTCGACCGGCAGATCCTGCTTGAGAATACGTCGAGCTATGTCACCTATGTCCATTCGGCAATGCCGGAGTGGGAGTTTATCGCCGAGTTGTCGCGCCGCACCGGTTGCGACGTGTTGCTTGATGTCAACAACGTCTATGTCAATGCTTTCAACCATTCCTTCGATCCGCTGGTTTTTCTGGACGCGATCCCGCCCGATACCGTGCGTCAGATTCACTTGGCTGGTCATGAGAACCACGGAAGCCACATCATCGACACGCATGATCACGATGTGGTCGACGCAGTCTGGGATCTCTATGCCGAGGCGGTGGCGCGATTCGGCGCAGTGGCGACGATGATCGAGCGGGATGATCACATTCCGCCGCTGAACGACCTCATTCTTGAACTCGACCGGGCGCGCAGCACTCAGAAGTCGGCCTTGGCCGCGCGCGTGGGGCGGGTCGCATGACGTCGCTCGACCGTACCCAGACGGATTTTCAGAATTTTCTCCTTGGGTGTTCAACTTCCATCGTTGAGCAAGTCAGGGGAAATGCGCGGATCGGAGAATCCGATTTGCTCCATGTCTACCGGCACGGTTATTGGGCCCGGCTGGTCGAGGCCCTGGCCAATGATTTTCCGGGTCTTTGCGGCTTGCTCGGCGCTGATGCCTTCGATCGGCTGAGCCGCGACTATTTAGCTGCGAACCCGTCACGTCATCCATCATTGCGCTGGCTCGGCCGTGGCATCGCAAGTCATCTCGATCAATTTCCGGTCGAGGCGCAGCCGCTGGCGGCCGGAATGGCGCGGTTCGATTGGGCCGTGGCGCAGGCTTTCGACGCACGCGATCAGATAGCCGTCACGATGACCGATATCCTGGCGCTGCCGCCAACTGCCTGGGAATCCCTCCGACTGACCTTTACCGATGCAGTGAGCGACCTGGTCGCGGATTCTTCCATCGGCGAACTGCGCCGAGCCATCCTGCATGACGCCGGCGAGATGCCGGCGGCCAGGGAAATCGGCCAACGCTGGATCGTCTGGCGTCAAGATGAAGACGTTCAGTATCGTCCTGTGGCTGACGACGAAGCAGCGGCCTTCGATCTGATACGCGACGGCGCGACCTTCGGGGTCATGTGCCAGCATTTGTCCGATCATTGCCGTCATCCCGCTGCGGCCGTGCGCAGCGCCGAAATCCTGAAGGATTGGCTCGATCGGGGTTTGGTGGCCGAGATTGCGCACGATGCCACCGTTTCGGTCTAGCCTCTTTGGCGCCCTGTTGTCATTGACGGCGCTCCCGGCGCAGGCAGAGATGGCCGGATGCGACTATGAAATCATCGTGCACGGCGTCGCCGCCAATTCTCTGGATATCACCATCACCTGCGCGGATGAGGTCTCGCTTGATGGGTTGCGCGTTGCCGACTCCGCAGCCTCAGCTTTCATAACCCGGAAGGTGGCGGCCGCAGAGACGGCGCACTTTCACATCGACCTGGCGGCGTTTGCCGCGCAGAGCGATGACTATGATGGTGCCCTGCGGATCGGGCGGTCGCTGCTGGTGTCGCCGTCGGCGATCCTGCCGATTCCACAGCCCGGGGATATTGACCTGCGCCTGCACATAAAGGCGATGGACGGCGCCGATTTTGCGATTGCGCTGCCACAGGATTCGAGCGGTGCGTTTGTTCTGCGGTCCGGCGATGTCGAAGACGCGGGTGAATGGGTGCTCGGCCAGTTCGAGCATTTTTCCCTCGCCGAAGAAAGCGATATGCAGGTCGCCACGCTCGATGCGCCCATTGCCCTGTCGCAAGAAGAGCTGCGACGTTGGATCGGTGACGTGGCCGCCAGCAACCGACGCTTCTGGGGTGCCGTGCCGGTTGCCCCGGCGCTGGTCGCGATCATCCCGGTTACCGGCAAGAAGGGCCTGCCCTTCGGCCGCGTGATGGCTGGTGGTGGTGCGACGATATTGTTGCTGCTCGGTGCCGAGACAAGTCTCAGCCAGCTATATGATGAATGGGTTCTGGTGCATGAGTTCCTGCATCTGGGATCGCCGCTTATGCGTGATACCGGAATCTGGCTCAATGAAGGCATCGCCACCTACTTTGAACCGATCCTGCGGGCACGCGCGGGCTGGAAGAACGAGGATGCGGTCTGGCAGGAATGGCTTCTCAACATGCAGCGCGGCCTGCCGGCCCTGACCGAAACCGGGCTCAATAGAGCCCCATCACGGCGCTCCTATTGGGGTGGCGCATTGTTCCTATTGCTGGCGGATATCCAATTGCGCCATCGCAGCGGCGGTCGGGTCGGCACGGAAGATTGCCTCCGAGCGGTTCTCAAAGAGGGCGCCGATGTGCGCCAGCGCTGGCTAACCGCGACCATGTTGTCGGCCTGCGAGGCGGCGACCGGCCATACGGGGGTGTTGAACTCCCTGGCGCAGAAATATGTTTATGGGCACCATCCGCTGGACCTCGATCAGGTGTGGCGGGATCTCGGTGTGAGCTTAGGGAAGGACGGTGCCATTCACTACGATGACACAGCGCCACTTGCCGTTGTTCGCCAGAGCATTGTCTGGGGCGATAAAGTGGAATGGCCGCCGATTGGGCAAGGGCGATAAGGTGGAACTGCCGGCCTCAGATTGATCCAAGAGACGCCTGCAGAATCTGAAAATCGGGCGTCGCGCAGAGCTTCTGGAGCGTATTGCGCTAGCAAGAGCGATGATCGGTACACTTGATCCGCCAGGTTCTCTGAAGGAATGGTACGCGCCTGACGAGAGGTCCAAGTCCGAACACAATCTGGACTGACCTTCAGTGTTCAGTGCGCCTCGCCCGATCGATCGGCTTCCGGCCGTCAGGAAGGAGCGGGGGAAATTGTCCTGGGTGGCGCTGTTGCGGCCGCTGCCAGAATTGATGATGTCGAGGAGGACTTTCGGATCGATCCCCGCCTTCTCGCCGACGAAGAACAATTTGCCAAAATTGGACAGAACCAGCTCCAATGTATCGAAGCTTGCCTTGGGCCGAGAGGCCATGAATGCCAGCTTGCCGCCTCAGGCGCCGGCGAGCCCACCGCTGACGGGGGCGTCCAACCAGGCGATGTTCCTATCCCCGAGGGCCGTGGAAACGCGCGTCGCCATGCCTGGGCCAATGGTCGAAAGATCAATCACGGTCTTGACGCGCGATCCTTTAGACACCCCGTTTTCATCGAGGACGACCGCATGGACGATATCGGGCGTCGGCAGGCTGACGAATACCGTCCCAGCACGGTCGCCAACCTCCTGGGCCGAGGCAACCGCCACGGCGTCGTTTGTCTCAAACTCAGTCGGTGCCGCTGCGTTGGTGTCGAAAGTACAGAGCCTTTAGCCGGCCGCGTGCAGGCGAGGCGCCATATGCGCACCCATGCGGCCGATGCCGACAAAGCCGATGACCGAGCCCGACATGCGATTCTACTCCGGTTTGATTGCACGTTGAGAATGTGCAGGCGAGCGCCGCACATAGCGAAGATCATTACTAGATGAGCTTACCGCAGTGCACATCACGTGCTGCCAGCATAACAGAAATGGCGGCGCCAACGGTGAACAGTGTTGACAAGCATGGTCAATTGTCAGCCGGCGCCAAGGCGGCTTCTTTCCCCAGAGGTCACTATCCAACTATGTCAACTGCAGGAAACGCCAGTGGGGCGACCTCGGAATGTCAGCCCGGCACCGAGTCTTCGGTGGATGATGCAACCATTCCAAGGCCCGATAATCACTGCTGTAGCTATCCGGTCTTGATGCATCTAGATCCCAACGCACTTCCGGCTGGGCGAGCGCGATTGCGGGGCGGTGCCACAATCATCTGCGATGGAAGTGGGATCGGCTATTCTGGCAGCAACAACGTAAGGGAGGCCGAGTGCTTGTTTCGGCGCGAGTATTTCCCAGCGAATTAGGTTGGTAGGGTGAGATCAAATCGAACTTCTGCTGAATACCTAACAAAGGCCGGCGGGATGCAACCGGCGAAGATCATGGATTGTTGCTGGCTGGCGCAACGAACATAGTGCGTCGCCCAGGGCTGAGGCGCATTTGTGCCGCTACAGCTCCCATTTGGAATCACCAGTCGGACACTCTGAAATTGATGGGTGGATTGCCGCAGGCGGCAAGACGCGTTGGTGGGCGATCGCGATCGCTATCCGCGGGCAGGCGATGAATTGTACATTTGTATCGGGCGAATACTTATCAAATGCACCTATAATTCTCGCATTGATTGTGGATATTTGCCACATCTTGTACGTGACGATTTGTCGATGGATCGCGTCTGAGTAGAATTCTTGCTTGCTCGAGCCTAGGTATTCAGACATATTTTGCGACACAAAACGTGGAAGAGGTTCCGCGTCGAATCGCCAGACGGGGGTAGGGCGTGGTCGCAGATGCAGCGCCGGATCAATCGGGTGTCGCGGCAGCGGATATCCAGCAAGCCTCTGATACTGGGCTACTTTGTCTTGTTCTCCTTCTGCGCTTCCACGGCATGGCGGTCGATCCTAACGCGCTGTCACATCGCTTTGCGCCGGGTCCAAACGGGCTCACCGATTCAGACCTGCTTCGCGCCGCCCGGGAATCCGGTCTCAAGGCGCGCTGGGTCGCGTCAAACTGGCAGAAACTCGGCAAAACACCACTGCCCGCCATCGCCGAGACCAAGGACGGACGGTTCTTTGTTCTCGCGAAAGTCGCATCTAGCGAGGGCGACGAAGCCAAGGCCTTGGTGCACGATCCGGAGGAGAACCGGCCGATTGCACTCACGCGCGCGGAGCTGGAGAAGAGCTGGACCGGCCGCCTGCTCCTGATGACCAAGCGGGCCTCGCTTTCCGAGACCTTCACGAAGTTCGACATCGCCTGGTTCATCCCCGCGATCCTCAAATACAAGCGCATCCTCATATAGGTGCTGATTGCCTCCTTCGTGCTGCAGCTCTTTGCGCTGGTGACCCCTCTGTTCTTCCAGGTGATCATCGACAAGGTGCTGGTGCATCACGGCCTCACGACATTGGACGTGCTGGTGATCGGGCTTGCCGTCATCTCGCTGTTCGAGGTGCTGCTGGGGGGCATGCGCACCTACATCTTCAGCCACACCACCAACCGGGTCGATGTGGAACTGGGGGCGAAGCTCTTCCGCCATCTGCTGTCGCTGCCGCTGGCCTATTTCCAGGCGCGGCGCGTGGGTGATTCCGTGGCCCGGGTGCGTGAGCTCGAGAACATCCGCTCCTTCCTCACCGGCAATGCGCTCACTCTGGTGATCGACCTGGTATTCACCACCGTATTCCTGGCGGTCATGTGGTATTACAGCCCGACCCTCACGCTGGTGGTGATGGCCGCGATCCCGGCCTATGTGGTCCTCTCGCTGCTGGTGACGCCGATCTTTCGCCGACGGCTCGATGAAAAGTTCGCGCGCGGGGCGGAGAACCAGTCTTCCCTGGTCGAGACCGTGACCGGCATCGAGACGGCGAAGGCCATGGCGGTCGAGCCCCGCATGCAGCGGCGCTGGGAGGAACAGCTCGCCGGTTATGTCTCGGCAGCCTTCCGGGTCACCAAGCTCGGCAACACCGCGAGCCAGACAGCGCAGCTCATCAATAAGATGACAGTGCTGCTAACACTCTATCTCGGCGCCAAGGCGGTGCTGAACGGCGATCTCACTGTGGGTGCCCTGGTCGCCTTCAACATGCTGGCGGGCCAGGTGCATGGGCCGGTGCTGCGTCTTGCCCAGATGTGGCAGGACTTTCAGCAGGTGCGCATCTCGGTGAGTAGGCTGGGCGACATCCTCAATGCGCCGACGGAGCCCCTGCACCGGGCGGACAAGGCAACACCACCCAGCCTCACCGGCCGCATCACCTTCGACCATGTCATCTTCCGCTATCGGCCGGACGCGCCGGAGGTGCTGTCCGACCTCAGCGTCGAGATCCAGCCGGGGCAGATGATCGGCATCGTCGGTTCCTCCGGCTCAGGCAAATCAACGCTGACCAAGCTGGTGCAGCGCCTCTTCGTGCCGGAGCGGGGAAGGGTGATGGTCGACGGCATGGACCTCGCCCTCATCGATCCGGCTTGGCTGCGGCGACAGATCGGCGTTGTGCTGCAGGAAAACGTGCTCTTCAGCGGCTCGATCCGCGAGAACATCGCCCTCAGCGATCCTGGCATGCCGATGGAGCGCGTGGTGGCGGCGGCCAAGCTTGCCGGCGCCCATGACTTCATCCTGGAACTGCCCCAGGGCTACGACACCGTGCTGGGCGAACGTGGCGCCAGCCTTTCCGGCGGCCAGCGCCAACGCATGGCGATCGCCCGGGCGCTGGTCACCAACCCGAAGATCCTCATCTTCGACGAGGCCACCTCGGCACTTGACTATGAATCGGAGCGCATCATCCAGGACAATATGGCGGCGATCGCCAAGGGCCGCACGGTGCTGATCATCGCCCACCGACTCTCGGCGGTGCGCGCCTGCCACCGCATCTTGACCATCGAGAAGGGGCGGCTGGTCGAGGATGGCAGCCACGAGCAATTGCTGCGCGGCAATGGCCGCTATGCCCAACTCTATCGCTATCAGGCGGCCGATGCACAGGCAGCGATGCCGGTCGTGCAGCCGCAGGGAGGGCAGCATGCCGCCCAGTGAAGCGACCACAGCCGATAACGTCGTCGCTCTTCCCGCCTCCCGCGTCCGGAAGGCGATGGGCCGCCTCGGCGGCATCTTCGCCCCCGACGGCTACGAGCACGAGTTCCTGCCCGCCGCGGTCGAGGTGCTGGAAACGCCGCCCTCGCCCTTGGGGCGCGCCGTGGCGCTGGCCATCTCCGGCTTCGTCGCCATCGCCCTCCTGTGGGCTTGTGTCGGCGAGATCGACATCGTGGCGGTGGGCCAGGGCAAGATCGTGCCCTCAGGCCGCACCAAGCTCATCCAGGCGTTTGAGACCGGGGTGGTAACCCGGATCGCGGTCGAGGAAGGGCAGAAGGTCACCAAGGGCGATTTGCTGGTGGAACTGGATTCGACCTCGACCGGCGCCGATACGGACCGATTGGCGAGCGAACTCAACCGTCAGCGCCTCGACGTCGCCAGGTTGCGCTCGATCCTTGGCTTGCCCGGCGGCGAGATCCTCGATGCCCCGTCCGGCGGGGAATCCGGTTACGACGAGGCGACCGTTGCTCTGGCCCGTTCCTTCCGAGCGACGCAACTGGGCGAGCAGGCGGAGAAGCTGGCGGCCCTTGCGCGTGAGCTGGAGCGCCAGCGCGCCATTGCGATGGGTGCCCAGGCCGAGATCGCCAAAATCGAAGCGCAATTGCCCTTGAAGCGCGAACAGGTGGAAGCCCGCCGCGGCCTTCTTGAAAAGGGCCTGACGCCCAAGCAACAATTCCTCGAGATGCAGCAGGAGCTGATCGCCCTCGAAGGCGAGGGCAAGATGGCGGTGGCCAAGGCCAATGAAGGCCATGCGGCCCTCGCCACCATCCAGCGCCAGATCGCCCAGGCGAAGGAGGAGTTCGACCGCGACCGCCTCAAGGAATTGACCGAAGCCGAGAGCCTGGTCGCGCAATTGACCGAGGAATTGAAGAAGGCGACCCAGCGCCAGTCCCTGCAGCGTCTCACCGCCCCAGTCGCCGGTACGGTGCAGCAGTTGCAGCTTCACACCATCGGTGGCGTCGTCGAGCCAGCCAAGCCCCTCCTGGTCATTGTGCCCGAGGATGCTGGCATCGAGATTGAAGCGGAGATCGAAAACAAGGACATCGGCTTCGTGGCAGAGGGCCAGGAAGCGGTCGTGAAGCTCGATGCTTTCCCGTTCACCCGCTACGGCACCCTGACGGGCCATGTCGCCACCATCTCCGGCGACGCGGTCGAACAACCCGGCGGTGCCGGCCAGCCGCCGCGCCTCATCTACACCGCCCGCATCCGCCTCGAAAAAGACGTGATGAATGTGGACGGCAAGAACGTCCAACTCTCCCCCGGCATGGTCGCCGCGGTCGAGATCAAGACCGGAACAAGGAAGCTCATCGAGTTCGTGCTCTCGCCGCTCATGCGCATGGGCGGTGAGGCCGGGAGGGAGAGATGATTTCACCCCTCATTTGTCACTACTTTCGAAATTGAAGCATCGTCTTTCTATCAATGAAAAGTATCGCTTAGACCCAATGATATGAGGACATCATGACCGTAGGTACATCGGGCAACGACACTCTGACGGGCACGAACGGGGATGACACGCTGAGCGGTCTCGGCGGAGACGATTTGCTAACCGGCGGGCTCGGAAACGACAGCCTTGATGGCGGCGATGGCAACGATGTCGTCATGGGAGATGCGGGCAATGATGAGCTGGCTGGTGGAGTCGGCAATGATGTCTTGGTCGGTGGTGCCGGCAATGACAGTTTAACAGGCGGCGGTGGCTTCGATATTGCGGTGTTCAGCGGCCATTCTGCCGATTATCAGATCGTGGATCTCGGCAATGGCACGGTCCAGGTCACGGATCTGCGGTCCGGTTCGCCGGACGGCGTCGATATCCTGGCCGATGTAGATCAAATCCGGTTTCTAGGGGACGACCCATTGCCCGCCAGTGTCGTTCAGGTCAGCAATCCACTGCTGTTTGGATCGGCTGAGCAGATCATCGCTACTGCGGCGGGCGCGCAATTTGCCAACGTCGTCACCCTGGCAAATAGCCATCATCTCTATACCTGGAACGAGAACGGGACGGTCAAAGGGCAGATTATCGCCGCGAACGGACAGGCTGTTACCGGCGTGCTGCCACTCGGTTCTTCCAGCGGCAAGGTCAATGTTGCTTTGTTGCCGAATGGTGGCTTCGTGACAGCCCGCATCACAGGCACGATCTTGTCGGTAACGCGCTACAGTGCCAGCGGCAGCGTCGATCACGTCGAGACGATCACAGGCGTCTCACCCTATGCCGGTGCCGGCGCTTCCAATGGCCTTGGCAGCTATAATTATCGTGCATCCATCGCGGTGCTTGCGGACGGCAGCAGTGTCGTTGCCTGGAACAGTTATGGCGGCGATGGTCTCTATGACGGGATTCGTGCGCAGCATTTCGACAGTGCCGGTGCGCCGGTGGGATCATCTTTCCAGGTCAATGAGGTCACGGGCGATTATCAGATCCTTCCGATCGTCACGACACTCAGCAATGGCAATTACATCATCACGTGGCAAAGCGGCGCGATCGCTAGCCAGTATGACGTCAAGGCACAGATCTATACCGCCGGCGGCGTGAAGATCGGCAATGAAATCGCGTTGGCAAATGTCTCCGGCAGCAATGAGGGCACCGTCAGTGTGTCAGCTCTGCCAAATGGCGGCTTCGTGGCGACCTGGTTTTCGCTTGAGACAGTCAATGGTTCGGCACAGGACATTTATGCTGGCGTCTTCAATTCCGCCGGCCAGCCGGTCATCAGCAATTTCAGGGTGAATACCGGGCTGTCCGACTATCAATGGAACCCATCGGTCACGGTCTTGAAGGATGGATCTTTCGTGGTGACCTGGGACAGCGCGAAGACCGGTGAATACAATATATCTGGACAAAGATACAGTACGTCCGGGGAAAAGCTGGGGACGGAGTTCACTGTTAATACATATCTTGCCGGCGGGCAAAATCTCTCGTCGATCACGGCAGACGCCGATGGCGGCTTTACCGTCACTTGGCAGTCGTCCGACGGCACCATCCGCAGCCGATCGTTCGACAGTCTCGGTACCCAATTGAGTCTGGCGCCGATTTCGCTGACGGACGGCGACACTGGAACGAACACGGTAGCCGAGAATGCCATCAATGGCACAGTCATTGGCGTCACAGCGCTGGCGGAAGATCTGGATGTCAGCGATACGATCACCTATTCATTAAGCGACAATGCGGGTGGGCGATTCCAGATCAACGCAACCACCGGCGTGGTGACAGTCTTGAACGGTGGTTTGCTCAATTACGAGACCGCAACAAGTCACAGCATCACCGTCGTCGCGACGGATACCGGTGGCCTTAGCCGGAGCGAGAGTTTCAACATCTCCGTCACCAATGTGAACGAGGCGCCTGCCTTGCTCTCCGACAGCGATACAGCGATCAATGCCGTGAATGAAAATGCTGCGACAGGGACGGTTGTTGGCATTGCGGCGTTGGCAAGCGATCCGGACGCTGACGATACCCTGACTTACAGTTTGAGCGACGCCGCCGGTGGTCGATTCCAGATTGACGCCACGACGGGCGTGGTGACGGTGGCGAACGGAGCTCTGCTGGATTTTGAAGCGGCGACGAGTCACAGCATCACGGTGATGGCGACGGATGCCGGCGGTCTGACCAGGAGCGAGACATTCTCGATCGCGGTCAACAATGTCAACGAGGCCCCGGCAACACTGGTCGACGATGACTTCACGACCAACAGTGTCGCCGAGAACGCAGCGACCGGGACGGTCGTCGGCATCACGGCGCTGGCGAGCGACCCGGATTCGGGTGATACATTGACCTATAGCCTGGGCGACGACGCCGGCGGCCGGTTCCAGATCGACGCGACGACGGGTGTAGTGACGGTGGTGACCGGTGCTTTGCTCGATCGTGAGGCGGCGACGAGCCACAGTATCACGGTGGTGGCGGGGGATGCCGGTGGCCGAACCAGGAGCGAGACATTCTCGATCGCGGTCAACAATATCAACGAGGCCCCGGCAACACTGATCGACGATGACTTCATGACGAACAGTGTTGCCGAGAACGCAGCGACCGGGACGGTGGTCGGCATCACGGCGCTGGCGAGCGACCCGGATTCGGGTGATGTATTGACCTATAGCCTGAGCGACGATGCCGGCGGCCGGTTCCAGATCGACGCGACGACGGGTGTAGTGACGGTTGCCAATGGTGGCCTGCTGGATTTTGAAGCGGCGACGAGTCACAGCATCACGGTGGTGGCGACGGATGCCGGCGGTCTCACCAAGACCGAGACATTCTCGATCGCGGTCAACAATGTCAACGAGGCCCCGGCAACACTGGTCGACGATGACACCACGACGAACAGTGTTGCCGAGAACGCAGCGACCGGGACGGTGGTCGGCATCACGGCGCTGGCGAGCGACCCGGATTCGGGTGATGTATTGACCTATAGCCTGAGCGACGATGCCGGCGGCCGGTTCCAGATCAATGCCGCAACCGGCGTGGTGACGGTGGCGAACGGTGCCTTGCTCGATCATGAGGCAGCGACGAGCCACAACATCACCGTGGTAGCGACGGATGCCGGCGGTCTGACCAAGAGCGAGACATTCTTGATCGCGGTCAACAATGTCAACGAGGCCCCGGCAACACTGGTCGACGATGACTTCATGACGAACAGTGTTGCCGAGAACGCAGCGACCGGAACGGTCGTCGGCATCACGGCATTGGCGGGCGACCCGGATTCGGGTGATACATTGACCTATAGCCTCGGCGACGATGCCGGCGGCCGGTTCCAGATCAATGCCGCAACCGGCGTGGTGACGGTGGCGAACGGTGCTTTGCTCGATCATGAGGCAGCGACAAACCACAACATCACCGTGGTAGCGACGGATGCCGGCGGTCTTACGAGGAGCGAGACATTCAGCATCGCGGTGACCGATGTCAATGAGGCGCCGACAGCGATTTCCTTGTCAAACGGATATGTCATCGAGAACATTGCCGGCGCCGAAATCGGCACGCTGACCGTGTTCGATCCCGATGCCGGGGATAGGCATAGTTTGTCAGTCTCGGACAATCGGTTCGAGATTGTGGGCGGCAAGCTGAAACTGAAATCTGGCATTAGCCTTGACTTCGAGACCGAACCAAGTGTCGCGGTGACGATCACGGCGACGGATTCAGGTGCTCTGAGCAAGGCGCAAGTCTTTACAATCAGTGTGGTCAACGCAACCGAGCAATCTGGCCCCGGCGCCGATGTCATAGTTGCAAGCGGCGGCAGCCGTTCAAGTGTCACACTGCTGTCGGATGGTCGCCAATTGGTAACCTGGCTCACCAGCGGCGGAGCCAAAGGCCGTTACTACAACATGGCGGGTGTCGCCTTGGGCACCGAGTTCTCGCTGGGGACTGCCATTGGCTTCAGTGCCGTCGCCAGTCAACCCGGCGGCGGCTTCGTGACAGCGCAAGTTGGCACAAGCGGCCAGCTCCGCGTGCAGCGATATGATTCGACCAATCAACCGATCGGAACCGCCTGGACACTCAGCGCGTCTGTTGTCAGCAGTACCTATGGGTATGCGATCTATCAAGACCGAGTCTCAGTGACGAGCTACTCCGATGGCAGTTACATTGTGGTCTGGGGAGCAAGCGGGGCCGATGCAAATGGTTCCGGCATCGCCGGCCAGAAGTTCGACAGTAGTGGAACGCCGGTCGGTGGGGTATTCTCGATCAACAACCTGACCACCGGCAATCAATCGTTGTCCGACGTGATTGCTCTGGCGGGCGGTGGCTTCGTCACCGTATGGAGCGACTATGGTACCAATAATGGGGACGTCAGGGGCCAAGTCTACAATGCCCAGGGCCAGCAAATTGGCACCAGCAGCTTTCTCATCAACACGACGACCACTGCCGATCAATTCGCGCCGGCCCTTGCGGCGACTTCGGATGGAGGTTTTGTTACCGTCTGGAACTCCTATGGTCAGGATCTGCCCAACGATTGGGGCGTCTATGGTCAGCGATTCGATAGCACCGGCCAGAAAGTTGGTGGCGAGTTTCTGATCAGCACGACGATCGCCAGCAATCAATATCACGTGCAGACAGCCGGCCTCACCGATGGCGGGTTCGCCGTTGTCTGGTACTCGACCACGGGCAGCGGGGTCTATGGGCAGCGCTACGATGCGGCGGGTCAGAAGATTGGCGGCGAGTTCAGCATAGACACACCTGGCGCCGGTGGGTCGGAGCCGTTTGTGGCGGCGTTGCCGGGCGGCGGCTTCGTTGTCAGTTGGACCGCGTCTGGTGGGGTCATTCATACGCGGACTTTCGGCGTCACGAACACGAATGCATCTCCCTTCAATCTAATCGACGCCAATTCCGCACCAAATGCGGTAGTTGAAGAGAGTGCCGCAGGAGTCCTGGTTGGCATTTCCGCTCTGGCAACCGATGCTGATCTGGGAGACACGCTGACCTACAGCCTTACCGACAATGCGGGCGGTCGGTTCACCATCAATGCAGTGACCGGCATCGTAAGTGTTGCCAATGGTACGCTCATCGATTTTGAAACTGCTACGAGTCACAATATCACAGTAAAGGCGACCGATGCCGGTGGTCTATTTGTGACGCGTAGCTTTACCATTCAGGTTATGGATGGGAACGATGCGCCGACCCTTGTCGCTCTTTCAAATGCGTCGGTGGCTGAGAATGATGTCGGTGCTGTGGTCGGGACTCTCGCCGTCAGCGATCCGAATGCTGGGGACACGCACAGTTTCAGCGTCTCCGATAGCCGCTTTGAAGTAGTAGCCAATCAGCTGAAGCTGAAGGACGGAATCAGCCTTAACTATGAGTCGGCCCCAAGCGTTAACGTCACAGTAATGGCGACGGATGGCGGGGGCTTTCGAAGACACAGGCATTTGCCATTGCGGTGAGCAATGTCAATGAGGCTCCGACGGCGATTGCCTTGTCCAAGCTGACCGTACCGGAAACGAGCCCGGGCGCAGAGGTCGGAACGTTGAGCGTAGCGGATCCCGACGTCGGGGACACTCATAGCTTCGTGGTCTCTGATAGTAGATTCGAGGTTGTTAACGGCAAGTTGAAACTCAAAGTCGGCGTTAGCTTGGATCTTGCTGCTGAGCCGCATGTGGCGATCACCGTTACTGCGACGGATGCCGGCGGCTTGACTCGTAGCGAGGCCTTCTACCTCGAAGTCGAGCCTCTCAGCAGTGTCGTGGTCATCGCCACCGGCTTCCTCAACCAGACGGCGGTGTCGGGTTCGACGTCGGGCACAAACTCGACGGTGACGACGCTGTCGGATGGTCGTCAGTTGGTGACATGGCTGAATAGTGGTGCGGTGAAGGGACGTTTCCTGAATGCGGCGGGTCAGGTGCTGGGGGCGGAGTTCAGCCTGAACAGCGTGTACTCGTCCGGTGGCGGGATGGGCGTCACGGCGCTGCCCGGTGGTGGCTTCGTGACGGCGCGGGCGACGGGGAACAACACGATCGACCTGCAGCGCTATGACGCCAGTGGTGCGGCGGTTGGCGCATTGTGGGTGCAAGCGGCCTCGGGCGTGGTCAACCAGACACCGTCGATCACGGCCCTGTCGGGTGGCGGCTATGTGCTGACCTGGCATCTCCCGGGCATCGATACCAGCAGCACCGGTATTGGCGGTCAACGTTTTGCGGCCGATGGCTCGACCATCGGGACGACGTTCCTGATAAACACAACAACAGCCTCCAACCAGACGCAGCCGGACATCATCGGGTTGACCGGTGGCGGTTTTGCAGTGGTGTGGTCGGATGACTCGGCCGGCAACCAGAATATCCGCGGCCAGATCTTCGATGCCTCGGGCAACCAGGTGGGTGGTGGGGATTTCCTGATCAACTCGGGCGGTACCGACACCCAGACCACGCCGGCGGTGACGGCGCTGTCCGATGGTGGGTTCCTGGCGGTGTGGGGGTCGTACAACAACCAGGATGGCGATGGCTGGGGTGTCTATGCCCGGCGCTATACGGCGCAGGGGGCGGCAGTCGGGGCTGAGTTCCTGGTCAACACGACAGTTGCCGGGAACCAGTACCAGCCGCAGGTCGCGGGGCTGAGCGATGGCGGCTATGTCATCGTCTGGCGTGGTGTCAGCTCGACCTACGCCCAGCGCTATGACGCGACGGGGGCCAAGGTCGGCGGCGAATTGCTGGTCGCATCGAGCGGCACGGAGCCGTTCGTGACGGCTCTCCCCAATGGCGGATTCACCGTCAGCTATACGGGGTCGAGCGGTGTTATCACCACACGGACCTATAGCGATGGGACAATCCTTGCAGGTGATGACGGCGACAACATCCTCACGGGATCGTCCGCCAATCAGTATCTCTCAGGCGCAGGCGGCAATGACTCGTTGCAAGGCTTTGACGGCAACGATCTTCTGATCGGCGGGGCTGGCAACGATACGCTGGTCGGCGGTGATGGAGCGGACCGCTATCAGATCGGCCGGGGAACGGGCCAGGACCTGATCCAGTCCTATGACACCGACGGTGGAGCAGATGCCCTCGTCATTGCTGCATCGGTTGCAAATGACCAGCTTTGGTTCAGTCGAAATGGGGATGATCTGATGGTGTCTGTCGTGGGGACAGATGACCGAGCCACTATACAGGGCTGGTACGCGGGGACGGGCTACAAGCTCGATCAGGTGCAGCTGGCCGATGGCCGTTTTGCAACTACGGCCGATGTCGAGCAGCTGGTTATGGCGATGGCGAGCTTTACGCCACCGCCGGTCGGCCAAATCAATCTCGACAACACGACGAAGCAGGCACTGGCGCCGGTACTTGCCGTCAGTTGGCACTGAGAAGGAGATGGGGTGGCCGAAGGGGGCCATCCCATCCAATCTCCAAGTTAGGAAGGTAGAGGGCTGAATGGAGAGCGTGGAGGATGAGCGCCGCGCCGAGCTTCAGGAACGCCTCGGCATGTCTATGTCTGCAGCGTTGCGCAGCGTCATGAATCGCCGGCTTTTTTTGCAGGCCCTTCCTAACTGGATGACATCAGGCCAGGCGAAAGTGCGGTCGTTCTAAGTCAGAAACACGCATACCGCATGGCTTGCACCGTCGTCCGTCAATGGCACTCGAATGGGGCTGTCAGGCAAGTCGCGCCCGTCCAGCGTTGCACGTGGGGTGCTGTCGCGACCTTCTGTGGACGTCGAGACGACAATGTTGTAGCTGGCCGACCCGACCTTGACGGTGGCCTCAAATCCAGGCCAGTCCTTTGGTAGGCAGGGTTCGATCAGCAGGTCGGCGCCACGCTGCCTGATGCCGAGGATGCCTTCGATCCCGGCGCAATAAAGCCACCCCGCCGATCCCGTGTACCAAGTCCAGCCGCCGCGACCGACATGCGGCGCCACCGAATAGACATCCGCGGGCACAACATAGGGTTCCACCTTGTAGCGCCCGACTTCGGCCGCGGTGCCTGCATGATTGATCGGATTGAGGAGGTTGAAGAGGCGTGCCGCCTTGTCGCCATCGCCGAGTTTCGCCAGGGCAAGCACGGTCCAGGTTGCGGCATGGGTGTACTGGCCACCATTCTCGCGGATGCCGGGCGGGTAGCCTTTGATGTAACCGGGATCCGGCAGCGAATGATCGAAAGGTGGCGTGAACAGCAGGGCCAGCTTGTCCTCTGGCTTGATCAGATGTTCCTCGAGCGAGGCCATGGCGCGATTGGCCCGATCCGTCGCCGCGGCACCTGACAGAACCGCCCAGGACTGGGCAATGGAATCGATCCGGCATTCGGTGCTGAGGGCGGAACCAAGGGGGCTGCCGTCATCGAAATAGCCGCGCCTGTACCAATTCCCGTCCCAGGCTTCAGTTTCCAAGGCTGCCTGCAGATCCTTGGCGTGAGACCGCCAGGCCCCGGCGCGTGCCAGATCGCCGAGCGAGACAGCGAGATCGGCGAAGGCGATAAGTGTCGCGTAAAGGAACCAGCCAAGCCAGACGCTTTCGCCTTTGCCGTCCTCGCCGACCCGGTTCATGCCGTCATTCCAATCGCCGGTGCCGATCAAGGGCAGGCCGTGTGCGCCCGTTTCTAGGCTGCGATCGAGGGCCAGGACACAATGTTCGTAAAGGGAGGCCCTGTCCTCCGACGTCATCGGCTGGAAGAAGGAATCATGCTCTCCGGCCGCCAGGGCCGGTCCATCCAGGAACGGCACTATCTCGTCCAGAACGGTTCGGTCGCCCGTCGTGTCGATATACTGCGCGGTGGCGTAGGCCAGCCAGATACGGTCGTCTGAAATCCTTGTGCGCACACCTTGTCCCAGGGGCGGCAACCACCAATGCTGAAGATCGCCTTCCCGGAACTGGCGGCCCGCGGCATGCAGCAGATGCGCGCGCGTGAGATCAGGTCTGGTCATGGCGAGTGCCATGCCATCCTGCAACTGGTCACGAAAGCCAAAGGCGCCGCTCGCCTGATAGAAGCCGGAGCGTGCCCAGAAGCGGCAGGCCAGCGTCTGGTAGAGCATCCAGCCGTTGAGCATGATGTCCATGGCGCGGTCAGGCGTCTTGACCTGGATCGTGCCCAGCACATCGTCCCAGTGATGGGCGACCTCTTGAAAGACCGTGTCTAGGTCAACGGCGCGATAGCGCTTGACGAGTTCTTTCGCCGCCGCGCCGTTGTCGGCATCACCTAGAACAAGGGTGATTTCGCGGCTGGCACCGGGTGCCAGCTCGATATCCGATTTGAGGACGCCACATGGATCATAGCCGGCGCCGACATTGCCCGAGAGTACCAGACCGTTATTCAATGCGGCAGGTGACTGAAGAGTGCCATTGCGCCCGAGGAATTCGCGCCTGTCTCCGGTCCATTCTGTCTGTGTCCCGGCAAGGTCGACGAAGGCGACCCTGTTCTGGAACGCGGCATTCCAGCCGTTCTGCGCGAACAGCGCGCCGGTTTCAGGATCGATCGTGGTGACAATGAAGGGTGCCGTCGTGCCTCGCTGTGCGCCCAGAATCCATTCGACATAAGACGTTACCGACAGGTAGCGAATGCGGTCGGTGGTGTTGGTCAGTTTCAGCCGGGATATTTTGATGGGATCGGCGAGTGGGACGAATTGTAAAAGATCCGCAGCTATCCCCTGAGTTGTGTTCTCGAAACGACTGAAGCCGCGGCCGTGACGGGCGGTGTAACGCGCTCCGTGGCGGTGCAGGGGGAGGGCGGTCGGTCCCCAAATGCCGCCATTTTCCTCGTCGCGGATGTAGATCGCTTCGCCGGCGGGATCGCTCACCGGATCGTTCGACCAGGGCGTCAACTGATGTTCCCTGCTGTTGATTGACCAGGTGCTGCCGGTACCCTCGGCGGCGACGTTGAAGCCAAAGTGGGGGTTGGCGATCACGTTGATCCAGGGTGCCGGTGTTGTCCGCCCGGCCTGCAGAAGGACCGTGTATTCCCGGCCATTGTCGGAGAAGCCGCCCAAACCGTTGAAGAACTCCAGCGTGGATGTGTCCGGGTCGCGTTCCGGCAGATCGTCGGCAACCGGGGCGCGGGTTTCGGTTTTCCTTGGTTCCGCCGGTTCCGGCATCGCTTTGATGCGGTCGAGTTGCGCCGATAATTTTCCGCGCCGCGCGATCAGAAGAATGCGCGCGACGGCTGCCAGCAGGCTGCGGGCCTCGATCGAGATGATGTCCGCGCGGAGCGCAAAGACAGATCCGCGGCCCGGCGTCTCGCCCGGCGTCGGGCGCGATTGGCTCGCCCGGACGGCAGCCTCGATCGCCAGCTGGAGGTCCTGGGTGTAGGACGTCGCCCGTTCGTTGAGAATGACCAGATCAACCGAAATCTGCTTCATGCGCCAATATTCATGGGCCCGGAGTGCCTGAAGCACGACAGCGATATCCTCGATGTCGTCGATGCGGAGCAGGGCGATCGGCGCATCGCCGGAAATGCCATGCTGCCAAAGGCCAGATTGCGGCCCGCTGCCGCGACGTATCATCTCCTCGGCAGGGCGCAAGGCGTTGTTGGCATAAAGCAGATGGCTGGCGAGCTGCTGGAAGGTGTTCGCCTCTTCGGGATCGATATTGAGGTGCCGCAACTGGACCTGCGCCTGCGTCCAGGCCAGGGTCCCGGCGCGCTGGAAGGCGTTGGCATCCTGGTGTCGGTCGATAAGGTCGAGCAGCTTCTGCCGGGAGGACGCAACGATCGTCCAATAGGCCACCCGAACCGTGCTGCGGCCGTCGATGTGCAGGCGTCTACGCATGGCGAAGATCGGATCGAGCACGGTACCGACTGTTCCAGACAGGGATTCTTCCGTCACACCGATGGGCGATCGAAGATTGTTGCCGCGTCCGATGAATACCGCGCGATCGGTCTCGACCTGCAATTCACCCAGTGTTTCACCCTCAACAACCATGATCTGGGCTGCCCAGATTTCCGGCTCCGAGGGTGAGCGCCGCCGCCTCGTGGCGATCAAGGCGCCTAAATGAGCGAGATACTCGGTCTGAACAAACATCTTGGAGAAAGCCGGATGAGCCGCGTCCGCGGCCTGGGGTGCCAGCACCAGCTCAAGATAGGACGTGACGTCGATTACCCGTGTCGGTCCGGCGGTGTTCGTGATGGACAGGCGGCGCACTTCCGCGTCGTCTTCGCCGGACACGACGACCTCCAGGGTTGTCGTCAGCGTGCCATCGCGGCGCTGGATCTCGGCCCGGTCCTCCGAGAAAGCGACACGATATCGGTCAGCCGCGATGCCGCTGGGCTGGTAGCTGGCCGACCAGCTCTTGCCGCTCTGAGCGTCACGCAGGAAGATATAGCTGCCCCAATCGTCCCGTGTGACGTCTTCGCGCCACCTGGTGACCGCAAGATCCTTCCAGCGACTGTAGCCGGAGCCGGCGGATGTCAGCATCACGGCATAGCGGCCGTTGGAAAGGAGATGTGTCTCCGGAATGATACTGTGCGGAGAATTGAAACGGCGGTTCTTGGCGGGCGGGAAATCCAGGCCCCTGCCCAGTGGTGCGATTTCCTCGATTTTCGGTCGCTCGAGGGCGACGTCCCTGGGGGTTCGTTCCTGCAACAAAAGCTCGGATGCCTGGATGACCGGCTCCGCATGAAACCGAGATCGCATGGCGCCGTTAAAGAGGGCATTGGCGACGGCAACGATACTCATGCCCTGGTGATGGGACATGAAGGCGCGAACGATGGCAACGTCTTCTCCGATGGGCAGGCGCTTACGGGTAAAGTCCAGAGCTTCATAGAAGCCATATCGTCCCAAGCCACCGATGCTGGCGAGATGGGTGAAGTTCTGCAGCGAGGCTGCCGGGTCAACCATCAGTGCGAGGGCCGTCGCGTAAGGAGCGATGACGGCGTTTTCTCCAAGCCCTCGCTTCAAGGCGAGACTGGGAACGCCGAATGGCGAGTATTGATAGGTGAATTCCAGATCGCGGACATTGTATGCGGATTCCGAGATACCCCACGGCAAGCCCAACTGCTTGCCGTAGTCAATCTGACGGCGGACAACGAGGCGATTGGTGCGCTCCAGCAATGTGCCCGCGGGTGCGCGCATGACGAGGGACGGCATCAGATACTCGAACATCGACCCCGACCACGAGATCAAGGCAGCGCCGGACCCGATGGGTGTGACAGTTCGGCCAAGCCGGAACCAGTGGCTGGTCGGGATGTCGCCCTTGGCGATGGCGAACAGGCTGGACAAACGAGCCTCCGATGCCAGGAGATCGTAAGAGCTGGGATCGAGCTTGCCATCATTCACCAGATAGCCGATGGAGAGCAGCTCTCGTTCCTCGTCGAGGAGGAACGAGAAGTTCATGGCAAAGGCCATACGTCGCGACATCTCCTCGATCCCCGTGAGCTCATCCTCGCAAGCATCCGCGGCCTCGGCTGACAATGTGAGGTCCTGGAGATGAGCGTGGATGGCGCGCCGCAGCGAATCGATCCAGAAAAGGAGATCGACATGGTCACCCAGCGTCTCAGCCTCTGATCGCGCGGCAATCGTCAGTGAAAGCATGTCGGTGAGAATGGTAACCGTGACGTCGGGCTCGATCCGGCCGCGTCGAATATGATCTACCAATGCCGCGAATGTATGGTCGAGCGATGCGTCCTGATTGAGCGCGCGTAGAGCCTCCTGCGCCAGCCGCAGATCGTCGGAGAGGCCGTCAAAGAGTTGCCTCGTATCCAGGCGGGGCTGTTCCCGCCAAATGCGGCAGGCATTGGAGAGGGCAATCAAGTGCCCGGCAAGATTACCGCTATCGACAGTCGAAATATATCTGGGATCGAGCGGACGCAAATCGCGCGTGTCGTACCAATTGTAGAAATGTCCACGGTATTTCTCCAGCGACTCCATGGTGGTGAGCGTCGCAGTCAGCCGTTCGGTGGTCTCGCACAAACCCAACCAGCCAAAGTCCCGCGCGCTGACGGTGGAAAGCAGGTAGAGTCCAAGATTGGTGGGCGATGTGCGATGGGCGAGGGCTGGCTTCGGATCTTCCTGGAAGTTGTCCGGCGGCAGCATGTGATCGTCGGCCGTGACGAAGGCTTCGAAGTAGCGCCAGGTCCGGCGGGCGATGAGCCGCAGGGTCAGCGCGTCCGACGCGGGGATTGCCAGACGGCCAGCGTCGCGGGGCGAGAGGCTGATCCAATATGCCGCAGCGGGTGACGCAGCCCAGCACAGGATGATCGGCAGGGCGATCGACCAGGCAGGCGAGGCCGTCAGCCAGATGACAAGGGCTGCTCCGACGGCGAGTATCGCGCCGCCTGCCATTTGCCGAAAAAAGCCGCTGACCGTTAACTGGCGATCGATTTTTCCCTGGGCGGCGGTCGTCCATTCAAGCAGGTTTCGCCGACTGACATAGACCCGGTACAACGTGCGTATGATCGCGTCAGACATCAACCAAGCCTGATGCGGCAGAAAGACGATGTGACTGACGACCTGCAGGATCGTCAGGCGAAAATCGCTGCCCAACGCGCGCAGATGGCTACGTGGCGTGACGTTGAGGCGCTGGGGAAAGATGGCGGCAAGCAGTGGGACAAGTGGCGGCATTGCGATGGTCGCCAACAGAAATAATGACCAGATCGCGGCCGCCGGCAGGGGCAATGTCCATCCGACAATCAGCGCGGCAAGAATTTCAGGTGCTGCGAGGGAACGCCGCAGATTGTCCGCCATCTTCCAGAAGCCAATGGCCGAAAGTGCGTCGCGCTGCCCTGTCTTGGCGTGGCGGATGTGACGCAGCAGCCAGGGGAGCAACTGCCAATCTCCCCGCACCCAGCGATGCTGACGCGCCGCGGCCACGTCATAGCGGGCAGGAAACTCTTCGACGACCTCGATATCGGAGGCAAGGCCAGCGCGGGCGAAGATGCCCTCGAACAGATCGTGGCTGAGCACGGTGTTTTCCGGAATGCGACCCAGCAGGGCGGTGTCCACCGCGTCCAGGTCATAGATTCCCTTTCCCGTGAACGAACCCTCGCCGAACAGATCCTGATAGATGTCAGACGTGGCAGTCGCATAGGGATCGATCCCACCGGGCCCGGAGATGATGCGCTGGAACAGCGATCCCTCCCGGCCCATCGGCAAAGAGGGCGTCACGCGCGGTTGCAAGATGCCGTAGCCTTCCGTGACACGGCCGCAGGCACCATCGAATGCCGGATGATTGAGGGGATGTGCCATCTTGCCGATCAGTCGTCGGACAGCTTCGCGCGGCAGCCTGGTATCGGAATCCAAGGTGATGACATAGCGGACACCCTGGGGAACGATCGGGAGCGGACCGCCGATGCCCATGAAGCTGGTATCTGTCGCCAGGCGTAGCAAACGATTGAGTTCATGCAGCTTGCCGCGCTTGCGCTCCCAACCCATCCATCGACCTTGCGGTTCGTTCCAGAGCCGCCGACGGTGCAGGAGGAGAAAACTGCCATCGGGATAGCGGCGATTGAGTGTTGCGATACCGTCAACGGCAATCTGAAGAAGTGCCGCGTCTTTCCCAGTCTGCTCGGTGGCGGCGTCCTTCCAATCGGACAGCAAGGCAAAATGGAGCGCACCCTTTGGGCTGGTCAGGTAGTGGATTTCCAGGCGTTCGATATGTTCTGCAATGGCCGTAGGGCTGGTGAGCAAAGTTGGAATGACAACCATGGTGCGGAGATGATCTGGAACGCCGTCGGCCAGTTCCATGCCCGGCAGGATCACGGGCGCGAAGCCTTTGGTGACGTCGCGGTTGATCAGAGCGGTGGCGAGATCAAGTGCCGGCATGAAGCCGAGACATATCAGCAGGGTCGTCATCCAACCACTGATGGGATAGCCAGCGATCGCGACCATGGGCAGGGCGAGGAGGAGCAAGGCAAGAGCAATCGTACTGGCGACGTAGCCGCCGATGCCACGCTCCACCAGGAAGCGTCGCAGCCGCAACCGCAGTGGAGGGCGGAATCCGATCGCGGATTCGAGGGCGTCACGACCGTCGGCGATCAGATAGAATCCGGGTTCGTCCGCCCGTCGCGGCGACCCACTGCCGACGGCAGTCGAAAGCGATCTGGAGGTGGCGGCAAGTACCAGGGCGTGGGTCGCGATATCAATTTCCGGAACCTGCGATCCACGTGACAGTTCTTCGATGGCGGTCCGGTAGAGATTGCGCGTGGGAAAGTCCATCTGCTGGAACTGGCTATCTCTTCCCAGGATGGCGTCAACAAGGCTGACGCTCTCGACCAGTTCCGACCAGTTTACGGCGGAAACCAGCCGCATGCTGGTGATGATATTGCGTACGGTCAGATTTGATGCACCCTGGCGGTGCTGTTCCTCGCGGACGATCACCTCGGATGACGTGTTCCATCGAGCGAGATGCGTCTCCAGCCATACCAAGGCGGGTGTTACCCTTGGGTCCTGATCGCGCAGTCTCTGGACGAGTTGGACCGCGAGCGCTGGTGGCAGCATTGGCCCATCCAGCGGTCCGAGGACGGTTTCGACGGCTTCCGGTTCGATATCCTTGGTGCCGAGCAGGCGATCTGCCAATGCGTCGGCCTCTTCACGTCCGGCCCGGGCGGTCAGGATTCGAACGGCGGAGCGACGCAGGTTTTCGACAAGAACGATACGGAGCGTGATGGCGATCGCCCATAGTTCGCCAATCGTCAATGGTTGGACGCGCTGATAGGCCTGGACGAAGCGTTGCAAAGCGATTGCATCGAAATGGCTGTCAGTATGCGCCACAAAGGCCCAGGCAATTCCGAAGACCCGCGGATATCCCGAAAAGGGGCCATCCGCGAGTTTTGGCAGCAAGCGGTAGTACCCGTCCGGCAGATCGGTCTGAACTTCACGCACCTGGGCTGCGACGACGTGATAGTTGTCGACCAGCCATTCGGCGGCCGGCGTGATGAAGCGGCCTTGATCGAGCGCGGTCGCGATCGTCTGATGGGCCTCCAGCAAGATTGCGGCATTGGCCGTCAGACGCCGAACCAAGGAGGGGACGCGGCGCGATTTGACCGAGATGGCTTGGGCCGCGGCCAGCGTTTCGGCGTGCTGCTCCAGTCGATCGACGCTGAAGAGTTCTTCGCGGATCGGCACATCGCTGTCCCAGGGCGAGTAACTACCGACAGTTCGGAACGAAGCAAGGAAGGATGCGATCAAAATGTTCCCTTTTTCGCCTGAGAAAGGCAAAGGGCGGGCGCCATCTGTTCCTCAGGTCGTGTAGTGGGTGACTTACTGCCGGCGATGCAGATGCCAGATGCGTCGATTGGCGAGAGATTGCCCGCGAACGACAATTCTGCCGTCGCCCGTGATTAGCCCGTTTGTGCCGCAGAATGTCGGCTATCCAATGCTCTCAAACCTGCTTCGCGGGAGGTGTTGAGATCTGCTTCATAGATACTGTCATACTTTGAGCCATGCCGGGCAATTATCTCGGGCATAGAGTTCTCTCGGGCGCTGGCCCGCACAATCCACGCGAGCCGCAGATATCTGCTGACGGCATGGGCATTTCAGTGACGACCGGTTCATTCGCGGGAGGGCTCGAATGCGCAACGGCTTGGGTCTATCGCCAACACTGCAGAACGGGGCACGCGCTGTCAGCCTGCGGCAAATCTGTTCCTTCAGCACTCGCCTAGGTGTGAAAAAATTGTCTGCTTTAATTGAATATTGGATGCAATTTGTGAAGCAAGGAACATTCGATGGTGAAAATATCTATATTAATATCAACGACTTAAGTGATTTCTGATGTTCTCAGATATTGAGAGAGTCTAAAAAATTTTCTGGACCATTCTTATTTCATATTGTAGATTGGATCCAATATCAGCGCAGCGGAGAACGCCGCTAAAGGCAGAAGGGTGCTTCGATGACAAAGTGGACAGGGGTTTTCCCGGCGGTGACGACCAAGCTCGATCAGGATGGATCGATCAATATCAAGGCGACGCAGGAGAGCCTCAATCGCCTGATCGATGCCGGCGTTTCGGGTGTCATCGTTCTGCCGATGCTGGGCGAAAACGCCTCGCTTGCGCCGGCGGAGAAGGAGCGCGTCATCCGCGCAGCGAAGGAAGTCGTCGCCGGCCGGGTGCCGCTGCTCTCTGGTCTTGCCGAGATCACCACCGAGGTTGCGGCGACCGCCGCGCGCAATTTCCAGAGTTATGGCGCCGAAGGCCTGATGGTGTTTCCCAGTATTGCCTATAAATCCGACCCGCGTGAAACGGCGAATTGGTATCGCGCCATCGCCAAGGCAAGCGATCTGCCGATCATGATCTACAATAACCCGATCGCCTATGGGGTCGACGTCACGCCGGCGATCCTCAAGGAACTCGCCGACCTGCCGACTATCGTTGCGGTGAAGGAAGAGACCGGCGATGTGCGCCGCGTCACCGACATGTATATCGAGCTCGGCAACCGCTATCAGATTTTCTGCGGCGTCGATGACCAGATTGTCGAGAGCATGGCGCTGGGCGCCATCGGCTGGGTCTCCGGCATGACCAATGCCTGGCCCAAGGAATGCGTCAGCATCTTCAACCTGTGTGCCCAAGGCAAGTTTGCCGAGGCGCGCGAGATCTATCACATCATGACGCCGGCCTTTCATCTCGATACCCATGTCAAGCTGGTGCAGTACATAAAATTCGCTGAGCATCTGGTCTACGGCGCGCCGGAATGGACCCGCGCACCGCGTCTAGCCCTGGCGGGCGAGGAGCGCGCCCGCGTCACCGAGGTCATCAACAAGACCATCAAGCAGCTGGAAGCGCGCGCACGTCGCGCTGCCTGATTCCTCTATCCATCTCTCCTGCGGAGACGTCTTTCGCCATGCATGCGGGTCTATCCATCACTGTTGCTGACATTGACCGCGTCCGCGACATCGCGGCGCGTCTCAACGCGGCCTGGATCGGCGGCAGGCTTGTCTCCGGCAAGGGGCTTGCACGCCAGAATGATCTCTCGCCCTATGACGGCCGGGTGCTTGCCGCGGTCGAGATGTCGGATGCGGCGCAAGTCGACGCCGCCGTGCAGTCGGCAAGGCAGGCGCTGAAAGGGCCCTGGCGCGAGATGGGCCATCAAGGCCGCGCATCTCTGCTGCGCAAGCTCGCGGATGCCGTCGAATCGCAGGGCCAGGAATTCGCGCTGCTGGAAAGCCTCGATGTCGGCAAACCCATACAGCATGCACTGAACGATGATGTGCCGACCACGGTCGGCGTCCTGCGCTGGTATGCGAGTCTGGTCGAGACCGCCTATGACATGGCGCCGACGCGGCGCCATGGTGTCCTTGTGCAGATCGCGCGGGAGCCGCAGGGTGTCGTCGGCATTGTCCTCCCCTGGAACTATCCGCTGACGACGCTGGCGCTGAAACTGGGTCCGGCACTTGCGGCCGGCAACACCGTCGTGTGCAAGCCCGCTGATGACACGCCCCTCACCACGATCCGGTTAGCACAGCTCGCGACGGAGATCGGCTTTCCGGCAGGCGTCATCAACGTCGTGCCGGGCACCGGCAAGGAAGCGGGCAGGGCGCTCGGCCTCCATCCCGATGTGGCAGCCATCAACTTCACCGGCTCGACCGCGACGGGTCGGCAGTTCCTGCATTATTCGGCGGAATCGAATCTCAAGGAAATCTCGCTCGAATGCGGTGGCAAGAATCCCGCCATCATTCTGCCCGATGCCGATCTCGCCCGTGTGGGTGATGAAATTGCAACCGGCTTCCTTATGAATTCCGGCCAGCTCTGCTCCTCCATTTCCCGCATTCTCGCCCCCCGCGCCCGCGAGGCAGAGGTGCGTGAGCTCCTCGCAAACAAGATGGCGGAGTGGCCGATCGGTGATCCGTTCGATCCCCGGACCCGCATCGGGCCGCTGGTCAGCGACATCCATGCCGCCAAGGTCGACCGCGCGATCGATAGTGAAAAGCGCCACAACAATGATCTGATCATCTCAAGCGCGGCGTTGACCGGCAACTCGGTACGCTTGGTCTCGCCCGTCGTCTTCTTCAATGTGGCCGAGACCTCGCCGGCCTGGACCGACGAGATTTTTGGGCCGGTCCTCTCGGTGCGCTTCTATGACGAGGTCGCCGACGCCGTTGCCAGCGCCAATGCCACGATCTATGGCCTCAGCGCCTATGTCTTTGGCAAGGACGGCAAGTCAATCAGCGATGCGGCGGCGGAACTGGATGCCGGATTTGTCGCGGTGAATGCATTCTGCGAGGGTGATTTCACGACCCCCTTCGGCGGCTTCAAGACCTCCGGCTTCGGCGGCAAGGATAAGGGCATTCAGTCATTGGATCAGTATTCGCGCACGAAGAGTGTCTGGTGGGCGGTCTGATGACCAATTTTGCCGATCTCACCTGGCTCAACCCACCGCTGCACAGCGAGCTGCGTGGCGAGGATCTGTTCGTCCGCACCAAGAATGCGACCGATTTCTGGCACAAGACGTTCTATGGATTTCAACGGCACAGCGGTCACTTTCTGCACAAAACTGTGACAGGCGATTTCTCGGCCGAGGTCACGGTGGTGGGGCAGTACGACCATCTCTATGACCAGGCGGGCCTGATGGCGCGGTTGGATGAGACGCATTGGGTCAAGACGGGGGTCGAGTTCACCGACGGTGCGCTCCATCTGTCGGTCGTGATCACCAATGGCCAGTCGGATTGGTCGCTGTTCCAATGCCCTGTAAATCCATCAGGAATCCGGATTCGGCTGACCCGTCATGCCGAATCCATCCGGGTCCAATATGTCGATTCCGAGGGCGCTTGGAAGATCGCGCGGCTGGGTTATTTGCCGCCGCGGGAGACGATCCAGGTGGGCATCATGTGCTGCTCGCCGGAGCGGGAAGGCTTCGAAGTGTTGTTCAGGAACCTGATTGTCGGCGCGGCGATCGCAAGGCAATTGCATGACTAGCAACAGCCGAAACTCGGTCCGCTGGGCGATCATCGGGGCGAGCCAGATCGCTCGATCCTGGGTCGCCGGCGCCATCAAGGCGAGCAACCGGGGCGAGTTGGTCAGCCTGATGAGCCGCGACCAGGCGCGGGGCGAGGACTTCGCCCAGGCATTCGGCATCCCGAAGGTCGTGACGTCCCTTGAGGGCGTCTGGGACGATGCCGGGGTGGACGCGGTCTATATCTCGACCGCGAATGCCCGGCACCGGGAGATCGCGGTGGCAGCAGCTGCCGCCGGCAAGCATGTGCTGTGCGAGAAGCCGCTCAGCCTCGAACTCGACGAGGCGATCGAGATGGCGGTGGCCTGCGAAAAGGCCGGCGTTGTCATGGCAACCAACCATCACATGCGCGCGGCGGCGACGCATATCGCGATCCGCGATCTGGTGAAGAGCGGGGCCATCGGCAAGCCGCTGGCGGCCCGCGCGATGTATTGCGAATATCTGCCGGTGGAACTGCAGACCTGGCGCACGACGGATCCGAGCCAGGGTGGTGTCATCTATGACCTCACCGTCCACAATGTCGATGCGCTGCGCTTTGCGCTCGGCCTCGAACCGCAGGAGGTGATGTCGATGAAGGCGTCGAGCCTGATCGGCCAGAACGGGGTCGAGGACCAGACGCAATCAGTCATCAGGTTCGAGAACGATCTCATCGCCTATTCCCATGAAGGCTATGCCTTCGCCCATCATGAAACGGCGCTGGAGATCCATGGTTCAGAGGGCGGTATCTATGGCCGCGGGATCATGGACGAGGCGCCGTCGGGTCACGTCTATCTGCGGCGTGGCAAGGAGATGACGGAGATCCCGGTGACACCGGTCAATCTCTACGAAGGCACGGTTTCGCAGTTCAACGCGGCGGTGCTGGATGGCGGTTCGCCGACGGCCACAGGCTGGGATGGCGTACGATCGCTGGCGACGGCCTTGGCCGTGCGTGAATCCTGCCGCACGGGACAGAAGGTTGCGGTTCCGCAATTTGCGAGCGGGGTGCGCACATGACCCGCAAGGCCTATGACTATGTGATCGTCGGATCAGGTGCGGCCGGATCGGTCGTCGCGGCACGGCTCGGTGAAGACTGCAACACACGCGTGCTGGTGCTGGAGGCGGGACCGAGCGACAATTCGATCTATGTGCGCATGCCGGCAGCGATGTCCTATCCGCTGACCGATGCCAAGCGCGTGTGGAATTTCGAGACCGGGCCGGAAGCAGCGCTCGATGGCCGGACGATGATCCACCTGCGCGGCCGCATGCTGGGCGGGTCCGGCTCGCTCAACGGCATGGTCTATGTGCGCGGCAATCCGCGCGACTTCGACAATTGGGCGGCGCAGGGGCTGCCCGATTGGTCCTATGCCCATTGCCTGCCCTACTTCAAGAAACTCGAGCGCTATGACGGCGGCGAAACCGCCTATCGCGGCGGCGAGGGACCGATGGGCATCACCACGCTCAAGGGCGATCTGCCGGTGTTTCAGGCCTTTCTCGAAGCCGGCCAGCAGGCGGGGCATGCGCTCAATCCTGATTACAACGCCTTCCGCCAGGAAGGTGTGCACATCTACCAGGCCAATATCGACAACGGGATCCGGGCGAGCGGTGGCCGCGCCTATCTGCGGCCTGCGCTAAAGAAAGGCAATGTCGAGCTGAAGCTGAACACGCTGGTCCACCGGGTCACCTTTGACGGCAAGCGCGCTGTGGGCGTCGAATACGAGGTCGACGGCACGAAGCATCATGTCGAGGCCGACCGCGAAGTCATCCTGTGCGGAGGTGCGTTCAATTCGCCGCATCTGCTGTTGCTGTCGGGCATAGGCGCGCGGGCCGACCTGGCTGAGCAAAACATCGCCTGCGTGGCGGATGTGCCGGGTGTCGGGCAGGGCCTCGAGGACCATTGTGCGGTGTCGGTGCGCTATCGCGGATCGCGTTCCGGCATTTCGCCGGCCATGAATCTCAACATGCTGAAGATGGGCCTGATCGGTGCGCAATGGATGTTCCTGCGTTCCGGCCTCGGCATCACCAATCTGTGGGAGGTCGGCACCTTCTTCAAAAGCAGCGCCGATATGGACTATGCCAACATTCAGCACGAATTTCTGCCGATGCTGGGGGAGCTGATGCATGGCAAGGTCAATATCGAGGAAGGTTTCCAATACCAGACCTGCCTGATGCGGCCGCACAGCAAAGGCGCCGTCACACTGAAATCCGCCGACCCGCGCATCCTGCCCAGGATCGTCGTGAACTATCTTTCCGACCCGCGCGATCAGCGCCAACTCATCGACGGCGTGCGGCATACCGACGAGATCATCCAGCAGCGCGGCTGGGACGACATGCGCGGTGAAGCGCTCAATCCCGGCCTGCGCAAGCAAACTGATGCTGAGGTACTGGCCTGGCTGAAGGCGAATGTGGGCACGCAGTATCACCCTTGCGCTAGTTGCCGGATGGGTGCGGACGATCTGTCGGTGGTCGATGCGGCGGGGAAGGTCAACGGCGTGGAAGCCTTACGCGTGATCGATGCGTCGATCATGCCGCGGATCACCAGCGGCAACCTGCATTGCCCGACGACGATGATCGCCGAGAAGCTGTCGGATGCGGTGCGCGGGCGGCCCGCGATGGCGGCAATTTCGTTGGACTATGCCGACCAGGGCGTCGTCGTCAGAAGCTAGGCGCTTCCGACATAGTGGCATGTTAACAAGGAGTTAGACGTTTCGGGAATCGACGCCAAGATAACCCATCGGGATTGACTCGGCTTTGTTATTGTATCCAATATACTGGATATGAAACTTACCCAAGAACCGCGTTTCAAGTCACATCATGAAAAGAGGGAGGTGAGTTATGACCAAAGAAAACCAAGGACTGAATCTGTCGCGGCGCCATGCCGTGCTGGGCATGACGGGTCTGGCATCGGGCGTCTTTTTCGGTCGCCTGTTCTCGACGCCGGCACAGGCGGCCGTCGGTGGCGAATTGCAGGTGATGGCGTGGGAAGGCTATGACCTCACCAACGAGCTTGCGGCCTGGCGCGAAGCGAACGGCGTCACCGTCACCTCGACATCGATCGCCGTGCAGGATGATGTGCAGACCAAGTTCATCGCCGGTAATCCGCCGCCGATCGATCTTGCTGAATACAATCAGGCCTATAGCGACCTCTATATCAAGACGATGAAGATCGTGAAGCCGATCGACGCCTCGAAGGTGCCGAACTACAACCCCGATAATCTGTTCGATGTGTTCTACAACAAGCCGACTTGGTTCTCCGACGGAAAGCTGTGGGGGGCGCCGTATCTGTGGGGTTTCAACACCATCCTCTATAATCCGACGGCAACCGAAGCACCGAAATCCTACACCGACCTGCTCGACCCAAAATTCAAGGGCAAGATCGCCATCATGGACGATACGGTCAGCACCTGGCCGGTTGCGGCGCGTGTTGCGGGGCTGGGCGACAAATATCCGTTGCTGACCAAGGACGAGCTGAGCGCTGCCTTTACCGAGCTCACCAAATACCGCGACCAGGCCCGTCTGATCGCGCTCAACCAGGGCGATCTCGTCAACTTCATGGTGTCGGGCGAGGTCGTGGCCGTTCTGTGCGCCGATCCCTCCATCCTGAACCAGACCGTGGCACAGGGTGTTACGCTGGAGATGGCCATTCCGAAAGAAGGGCCGGTGCTGTGGGTCGACGCCTGGTTCCTGCCGATCTCGGCCGACAATGTCGAAACCGCGCAGGCCTTCATGAACGAGGCGCTCAGCCCGGAAGTCCAGGCCAAGGTGGCGATGGCTGTCGTGCAGGCGCCGGTCTCCAAGAAGGCGGTCGCGCTGATGGATGAGAAATCGCAGAAGCGGATCGACTATTCCCAGATCGATGCCATGTTCGCGGCCGGTCTGCCGGGCATTCCGCCGCTGGAAAGCGACGGGACGCATGCGACCTATGACGACTGGATACAGGCCTGGCAAGGTTTCAAAGCCGGGATGTAACCTCTGGCAACTGCGATAAGATGCGAGGGGCCGCCGGCGATGCCGGCGGTCCGTTGCATGGTCACACAATTTGAAGGCAAAGACACTTGCGGCATTCTGCACATCGCATCGGTAGTTTTCTGGCGGCGCCAGCTGTGCTGTACATGCTGCTGTTCTTCGTCATTCCGGGACTGCTGCTGTTCGTCTACAGCTTCTGGACCTCGGCCTCGTTCAAGATCACGCCGGATTTCGTCTTCACCAACTATATCAATTCGGTCACCTCGCCGCTGTTCCTGAAGGTGACGTGGAACGCAATCGTCATCGGACTGGTGACGGCCACGGTGACCCTGCTGCTCTCCATTCCGGTGGCCTATTACCTGGCCTATGTCAGCAAGTCGCGGATCATTCTTTATGCGATCCTCATCACTTGGTTTTCCAGCTATCTGGTGCGGATCTATGCCTGGCGTACGTTGCTGGGCACCAACGGGCTGATCAATACCGTGCTGCTGCAGACGGGCATCATCGACACGCCGGTGAGTGCGTTCCTGTTCAGCCCCTTCGCCGTTGCCATCACGCTCATCCATATCTATCTGCCGTTCTCGATCCTGCTGGTGGTCTCGACCCTGAGCGAGATCAAGAAGGATCTGATCGACGCCGCCCGCGATTTGGGTACTTCGTTCCTCGGCGCCTTCTTCCGGGTGATCGCGCCCAATGCGGTCAACGGTTTGATCGGCGCATTCATGCTGACCTTCATCCTGGTGGCGGGGGATTACGTGACGCCGCAGATGCTGGGTGGCGCCTCCGGCCAGACCACCGGCCTGCTCATCGCCGATCAGTTCCGCAAGACCGGTAACTGGCCGCTGGGGGCAGCACAGGCATTCCTGATGTTCCTGGTGTCAATCGGCGTCTATCTGTGCATCCTCTATCTGTGCCGGCTGACCGGGCTGTCTGTCAAAAGACGGCCGCTGGAGAAGCGCGCACCGAAGCAGGCGCCGGTGACGCAGCATGCGGAACAGCGGACCTTGGCGACACAGAAGGTCGTGTCATGATCCTGTTGCGCATCGTGGTGTTTGCGACACTCGCCTTCCTGCTGGCGCCGCTGCTGATCATCGTGTTGTTCAGCTTCAACGCGACGCCGTCGCTGTCCTTCCCCTTCGCCGGGTTCAGCCTGCGCTGGTATGTCCAGGTATTTTCCGACGCTCAGCTGGGCTCGGCGCTCGTCAAGAGCATGTGGATCGCGCTCTGGACGGCGGTGGTGACATTGATATTGGGCACCGGCGCCTCGCTTGCCTGGCTGCGCCTGAAGCGCCGTGGACGGGCCGTTCTTGAATTGCTGTCGATCACGCCGATCGCGCTGCCGGGCCTGTTCCTGGGTGTGGCACTGCTGGTGATGTTTGCCGAACTCGGCATCTCGCTGTCCGCGGTCACCATCGTCATTTCCCATGTGCTGCTGACCCTGCCGATCCTGGTGGTCGCGATGAAGGCGCGTCTGACGCTGTTCGACCCGTCGCTGGAGGAAGCGGCGCGGGATCTCGGCGCCACACAGTCGCAGACCTTTGCCCGGGTCACCCTGCCGTTGATTGCACCCACGCTGGTCTCCTGTGCGATCCTGGCGCTCGCCATCTCGTTCGATGAATTCGTGCTGACCTCCTTCGTGTCCGGCACCGAGACGACCTTGCCCATGTATATCTGGTCGATGATGCGCCGGACCGTGACGCCGCTCATCAACGCGATTTCGACTCTCGCCCTGCTGTTTTCGATCCTCATCCTGCTGGGTGCCTGGATGGTGGGAAGGTTGCGCCGGAACGCAGCCATCACCGACCGCACCGATTCCTGAAGGAAAGCGACATGACCGCACAGATTCCGATCATCGAGATTTCCGGCGGCCAGAAACGCTTCGGGTCGTTCCAGGCGCTGCACGATATCGATCTTGCCATCATGCCGGGCGAGATCATCACGCTGCTGGGGCCGAGCGGTTGCGGCAAGACGACCCTGATGCGGCTCATCGCCGGTTTCGAAAACCTGAGCGGCGGGATCATTCGCATCGACGGCCAGGATGTGGCCGATCTGCCACCCGAGCGGCGGCCGGTCAACATGGTGTTCCAACGCTATGCGCTGTTCCCGCATCTCGACGTGTTCGAGAACATCGCCTTCGGCCTCAAGGTCAAAGGCATGGCGCGGGACGAAATGCGCGCCCGCGTGCAGCGCATGCTGCAGATCGTGCAGTTGGAGAGCTTTGCCAATCGCTATATCGACGAACTGAGCGGCGGACAGTGCCAGCGCGTGGCGCTGGGGCGCGCTCTGGTCAATGAGCCTAAGGTGCTGCTGCTGGACGAGCCCCTGGCAGCGCTCGATCTCAAGATCCGACAGCATATGTTGGCCGAGATGAAGCGCATCCATGCCGAGACACGCGCTACCTTCGTTTACGTCACCCATGACCAGGATGAGGCGATGATCCTGTCCGACCGCGTGGTGCTGATGGAGAAGGGGCGCATTGTGCAGATCGACCGGCCGGAGCAGATGTATGCGAAACCCAAATCGCTGTTCGCGGCGAAGTTCCTGGGCGAGATCAACATCTTTGAAGGGCGGGTCGTCTCGTCCGACGGGCACGGCACGCTGGTCGAGACGGGGGCGGGGCGATTCCTGTCCAGCGAATCGATGAGTGCCGGCGCTACCGCGAAGGTCGCCGTCTCGCTGCGGCCGGAAGCCGTGTCGTTCGACCAGGGCCAGGATGCGCGCCGGCAATCGGCCAGCGGTGTCATCGAGGATGTCGTCTTCACCGGCAGCCGGTCGTTCTATGCGATGCGCCTCGCCGACGGCTCGCGCATGCGGGTCCAGGTGCAGCGCTCGCCGCGTGCCAGGCTGCCCCATGTGGGCGAGACGACGCAGGTTTTCTGGGATGCTGAAAGTGTCACGGTCCTGCCGGTTGCATGACGCCTTGGTGTGATCGGTGATCCTTGCGAAACATGGGGTTATGATGGCAATAATGACTCCAATATCCAATTTGCGCGATCATTGCAGCGAGTCGAGGAATGGCTAGGCCAGCGGCAGAACCGGGCGTCAAACGCAACACCGTGACATCGTCGGTGGCCGACACGATCCGGCAGCGGATCGTGTCCGGTATCTATCCGGGCGGGCATCAGATCCGCCAGGAAGCGGTGGGGGCCGAACTCGGCGTCAGCCGTATCCCCGTGCGCGAGGCGTTGGTCCAGCTCGAAGGTGAGGGGTTGCTGGTCATCCACACCCATCGCGGTGCCGTGGTGGCGTCGCTCACCATCGATGACGCGGTCGACATTTTCGATTCGCGCCTGCTGCTGGAGCCCTTCATGCTCAAGCGCGCGATCGAGAAGGCGACGGCTGAGGACATTGCGAAGGTGCGCGTGGCCTTGGCCGAATACGAGACCGCGCTGGCCGCCGGTGCGCAGCCGGCGGAGCTCAGCCGGTTGAACTGGGCGCTGCACACGGCGATGTCGCTGCCGGCCAACCGGCCACGGACCCTCGCTGTGTTGCAGTCTCTCTACAGTTCCGCCGATCGATATCTGCGTTTGCAGATCGATGCGAAGTCAGCCCAGGCCCGCGCCATGGACGATCACAACGCGCTGATGGATGCCTATGCCGCGCGCGATGTGACGGGTGCCAGCCGGCTGCTCAAGAAGCATATCTCCGAGGCGCGGGACGATGTCATTTCCGGCCTGAAGCAGAACGCCTGGGTCGGCCGCCCGGCCTGACGCGGTCGCTCGTCCATTCGGCCGTGTCGGCGGCCGCCCATCACTGATCTCAAAGGGTCGCACCATGAAACTGGACCGTGTCATCACCGTTGTCGGCGCCCATGCGGAAGGCGAGGTCGGCCGCGTCATCACCGGCGGCGTGCTGCCGCCCAAGGGACGGTCGATGTTCGAGCGCATGGTGAATCTGGAGCGCGACAGTGCCTGGCTGCGCAACATGCTGCTGTTCGATCCGCGCGGCAGTGTCAACGCCGCGGTCAATCTCATCACGCCGCCTATCCGCGAGGATGCCGACATCGGCATGATCGTGATGGAATCTGATTACTTCGTGCCGATGTCGGGCTCCAACCTCATCTGTACGGTGACGGTGGCGCTGGAGGCCGGCATCATTCCCATGCGCGAGCCGGAGACGATCGTGCGGGTCGATACGCCGGCCGGGCTGGTCGAGGTGCGGGCGGACTGCGTCAACGGCAAATGCCGCCGCGTCTCGTTCCGCAACATCCCGTCCTTCGTCATGCACCGAGACAGGATGATCGAGGTCGCGGGATTGGGCAGCTTTCGTGTCGATGTCGCCTATGGCGGCATGATCTATTGCATCATCAATGCGCAGGATGTTGGCGTGACGCTGGCGCGGGACGAGGCGCGCGACCTCATCGGCCTCGGTGAGCGGATCAAGGCGGCGGCGGCCGTGCAATTGCCCTCGGTGCACCCGGAGAATCCGGAGATCCACACGATCAACCAGACCGAATTCGCCGGACCGATGGAGGTGATTGACGGCGTCAAGACTTCGAAGAATGCAGTCGTCGTCTCACCGGGGCGGCTCGACCGCTGTCCCTGCGGAACGGGCACCTCGGCGCGGATGGCGCTGCTCCATGCGCGCGGTGAGCTCGCGGTGGGCGAGAAATTCCGCCACACCTCGATCCTCGACACGGTGTTCGATTGCCGCATCCTGGAAACGACCAGGTCCGGTGCCGTGCCCGCGGTCATCCCGGAAGTGTCGGGCCGCGCTTGGCTGACGGGCGTCAGTCATTACGGGGTCGATCCGGAAGATCCATTCCCGGAGGGGTATCGCCTGTCCGACACCTGGTTTGCGTGAGGTTGGGCGACCCCGAACAATTTGTCGGTGAAGCCGCCCGTGACATTGCGCACATGCCGGAGCTTCCGGTCCGGAGATGCGATGGTTGCCTGTCCCTCTCATTCGGTTCTACGGCGGTTTGGCGTGGCTCAGTCCGAGGCTTGATGGCGGCGTACATACTCCCGCCAGAACGTGAAAATGCCGGCGCCGACGACGATCATCGAGCCGGCCACGGTGTTCCAGGTCAGCGTTTCGCCATAGAGAAACACTCCGAACAATGAAGCATAGACCAAGCCGAGATAGGTAATGGGCTGGGCGGCGGAAGCATCGAGAAGTTCATAGGCGCGGATCACCAGATAGTGGCCGGTCATGCCGGTGATGCAGAGGAGGCCCATCCAGGCCTTGTCCCAGCCTTCGAGGTCGCTCCAGAAGAATGGCCCCACCAGGGTAGCCGTGACCGCGCCGGCGACGCCAATATAGAAAAAGCTGGTTGCCGATGAATCGGTTCGGCTGACCAGCCGCGTCGCAATTATATAAATCGCATACATGAAGCAGCAGAGGACCGGCAGTAGCAGCCAGGGATCCAGAAAACCAGTGGCATCGGGCCTGAGAATCAGCAACACGCCGATCAGCCCGGCCACAATCGCCGACCAGCGTCGCCACCCGACATGTTCGCCGAGTAAGGGATCGAGAGCAAGGTGACCACGAGCGGCGTGGCCGACAGTACGGCGGTCGAATGCGCCAGACCCGCATGTGCGAAGGCGGTGATGACGATCATGATCTCCGTCGCAAGCAGCACACCCCGCAAGATCTGGAGCGCCGGGCGCGTCGTGGTGGCCGCCGCTCTCAGGCCCTGCCCCGCTTCCGCGACGCCAGCAATATGCAGAAGGCGCCGAACGCCCAATACCGGATCATGGTGATGAAGATCGGTGAATAGTGGTCGCCGAGATGCTTCGAGACGGCGTCCTGGAAGGAGAAGATCGTGGTGGCCGCGAGTGCGAAAATGTAGCCGTGTGCTTTGGATTTCATCCCAGCTTTCTAGCCGTGAATCCGGGTTTAGGCCACAGGCGCGACCGCGTGCCTCGTTCCAAGCCAGGAAGGATCGACAGATGCATCATTTCAATAGGTGAGGCTCGCCGTCTTCTGGGCTGCGATCCCAGGCGCCCCTGCCAGCTCATTTCACTCTCCTTTGCCAGCTCCTGTCGCCGCGGTGACAGGGTGATGACTGAATGACGATCTCACCATGCTCCCCGAAGAGAACCGGGTTAGGCCCTGAGTCGGCCGGTTGCAGCCGAGGCATTCCAACCGGCCCCTGACAGAAGGGCGTGATAAGAAATGGATGAAACACACATAAGTATTATCATGATATGTATTTATATAACATAGTATCTTTCAAATAAATCAGTTACTTACCACCCAGCAGTCACAAACAAGCCCTTTTAGAATGGTGCGACGTGGCGACAGGGGAACGGTTACAGACAATCGACGTCCGCGATTTCCGGGTACTGGTCACCGCTGGGGGCGGCGGCATCGGCCGGGTGGTGGCAGAGATGTTCGCCGCGGCGGGGGCTCGGGTCCACATCACCGATGTCAGCGAAGAGGCGCTCCACGACACCTTGTCGGGCGGCATTGCTATGACCGGCACGGCCGGCGACGCGGCGACGTCGGAAAATGCCGACCGGGTCCTCGACGAAGTTTCAGCTCGGCTGGGTGGGCTGGACGTACTGGTCAATAATGTCGGGATCGCCGGCCCGACCGGCGAGATCGAGACCTACGCGGATCGTGACATCGACCGCATCATCGACGTCAATCTCAAGTCCCATTTCTACCTTCTCAATCGCTGCGTTCCGCTGCTGAAGAAGTCGGCGCGCAATCCATCCATTCTGGTGATGAGTTCGGTGGCGGGGAGGCTCGGTTACGGGTATCGGACGCCTTATGCGGCGACCAAATGGGGGCTTGTCGGCCTCGTGAAATCGCTGGCTGTCGAGCTTGGACCCGACGGCATCCGCGCCAACGCCATCCTGCCGGGGGTGGTCAATGGCGCGCGCATGGACGGCGTTATCGCCGATCGGGCCCGCGCGCTCGGCGTCAGCTTCGAGGAGATGCGGGACTCCTATCTCAAGAAAATTTCATTGCGGCGGATGGTCGACGCCGAAGATGTGGCGCATCTGGCGCTCTTTCTGGCGTCCAACCTGGCGCGCAACATCACGGCGCAGGCCATCAGCGTCGACGGCAACGTCGAATATCTGTGAAGCCTGGTTTTGGAACGGGGACGGCGGATAGCGGGACATGAGGTCGAGCAAACGCAAAGTCATCATCACCTGTGCGGTGACCGGGTCGGTTCATACACCGACCATGTCCGAACATCTGCCGGTGACACCCGTGGAGATCGCCGAGCAAGCCATTGAAGCGGCGCGAGCCGGCGCGGCGGTGCTGCATCTTCATGCCCGCAACCCGCTGGATGGCAGCCCGACACCTAGTCCCGAAATTTTCGACCAGTTCGTGCCAAGGATCGCTGCGCAGACGGATGCGATCGTCAACATCACCACCGGCGGCAGTACGCGTATGACGCTGGAGGAACGCCTCGCCTATCCCCTGAAGGGCAAGCCGGAGCTGTGTTCGCTCAACATGGGCTCGATGAACTTCGCCTTTAACCGGGCCGGTCGCGGCATCATCACCTGGAAGTGCCCCTGGGAACAACCCTATGTCGAGGGGTCCGAAGATCTCATTTTCCGCAACACGTTCCGCGACATGAAGTCGGTTATCGCGCGTTTGGGCGACGCCCACGGCACGCGCTTCGAATTTGAATGCTATGATGTGGGCCATCTCCACAATCTCGCGCATCTTGCCGAAGAGGGGTTGGTCAAGCCACCCTTCTTCCTGCAATGCGTTCTGGGGATTCTCGGCGGCCTCAATGCCGATCCGGAGAATCTGTATCTCATGCGGAGCACGGCCGACCGCCTGTTCGGGCGCGAGAACTACGAATTCTCGGTGCTCGGCGCGGGGCGACACCAGATGTCGCTCGTGACGATGGGCGCCATCATGGGCGGGCATGTGCGTGTCGGTCTCGAGGACAGCCTCTATCTCGGCCGCGGCTTGCTGGCCGCTACCTGCGCAGATCAGGTGCTGAAGATCCGGCGCATTCTGGAGGAATTGTCCCTGGAGATTGCCAGCCCGGACGAAGCGCGCGCGATCCTCAGGACCAAGGGTGCTGACAAGGTGAGCTTCCGTGACTGATATCGCCGCAACCATCAAGACCGACCGCCGCAAGGGCAGCCTGCTTGAGATGGTGGTGATCGGCGTGACGCTGCTGCTGATCGTGGCCTTTTCCGTGCTGACGGAGGGATTTGCGACCGTCGGCAATTTCCGGGTCATCCTTGCCAACTCCGCGTCGCTGGTGATCCTGAGCTGCGGCATGGCGGTGGTGATCATCTCAGGCGGGCTGGACCTCTCCCTGATCGCCCAGATGGTCGCCGGTGCCGCCACCTTCAGCATCCTGATCGGCCCAGGTGTTCCCGCCGCAGCCGGGCTGCTGCTGACGGTGCTGGCCATGGTCCTGGTGGGCGGTGTGAACGGCTGGCTGATCGCCTATGTCGAAATTCCGCCGATGCTGGCCACCCTCGCCTCCGCCATGCTGATCACGGGCCTGTTCCGCTTTGCCATTCTGCGCGGCGAGTTTCTGCTGCTGCTGCCAAAGACCAACCCGGCCGTCATTTTCCTGGCGGGAGACATCGTGCCGGGCGTACCGGTGCCGGTCGCCCTGATGATCGCAGCGCTCGTGGCGGCATGGCTGTTCCTGCGCTACACGGTGGCCGGCCGCATCACCTATGCCATGGGCGACAATTTCCAGGCGGCGCGTCTCACCGGCCTGCCGGTGCGGCCGACAACCGTGCTGGTCTATGTCTTCGCGGCCCTCACGGCTTTGCTCGCTGGGCTGGTGATTTCGGCAGCGAGCGGCGCCGTCGATTTCCGCACCGTCACGAATGGCAGCCTGCTGTTCGAGGTGATCCTGGTCGTCGTGCTGGGCGGCATTCCACTGCGCGGCGGGCGCGGCGGCATTCCACTGCGCGGCGGGCGCGGCGGCATTCGCAACATCATTGTCGGCGTCACCCTGATCGCCGTGCTGCGCAACGGGATGACGCTGCTCGATTTCACGACCCAGACCCAGGACATGCTGAAGGGTCTGGTCCTCATCCTCGCCATCATCGTCGACAAATATCTCAATCCACGGGAAATCGAGACCGACACCGTGGGCGATCTATAAAACGCTAGAAACGCAAGGAGGAAAACATGCAACATCGCTTGGGACGTAACCTGGTCAGGACCTGCATCGGCGCACTGGTGGGTGTCGGCATCGCATTGTCGCTGAATGCGCCGGCGCTTGCCGACAGCAACATCAAGGGCAAGAAGGTGATCTTCGTGCCCATTTCCTGGGTATCTCGCTCACGGAAGGCTGGGCGCGACGGATGAAGGAACATGCGGCGCTCTACGGCTACAGCTTCGATATCCGCGATGCGGCGTTCAATACCGGCGCCATGTCGGAATTGCTTGCCAAGGCCATCAGCGAAAAGCCCGATGTCCTGGTGGCGCACAATCCGACGGTGCAGCTGCTGGCACGCCAGATCAAGCAGGCGGAAGCGGACGGTATCAAAGTGCTGCAGATCAACCTGCAATCCAACCAGCCCTCCAGCGCCTTTGTCGGCGCCAACTGGGATCGCATTGGCCGCGAAATCGCCGAGGACATCGTCAAGGAATGCGGCGCCGGTAGTGGGAAGTCCGGCAAGGTGGCGATCATCCCCGGCCAGCTGACTGCGGCCGACAGCGTGATCATGAACGAGGCGGCGTTCAAGGTCTTTGAAGGACATCCGGAAATCCAGGTCGTCTCGAATCAGGCCTCGGACTGGGAGCCGGAGAAGGCCCGAGCCATCACGGCTACCGTGTTGCAGCAGCATCCCGATCTCTGCGCGATCTTCGGCCATTGGGATGTGCATACGATGGGCGCCGGAAAGGCCGTGAAGGATGCGGGCCTTTCGGACAAGGTCCTGGTCTATGCGACGGGCGGCGGTGACGACGTCACCTGCAAGGCGGTCGAGGACAAGGTGTTGCATCGCGTGTGGAGCTATGACGCAGATGGCCAGGGCCGTGATGCCGCGACGGTGATCGATCTTCTGCTGCAGGGGGCTGCCGCAGCGGATGGTTCGATGCTCTCGATCGAATCGCCGATGAAGATCATCAAGGCTGGTGACCCGAACGCATCGAGCCTTTGCTGGAAGATGTGATCGCCGGGTCCGATATCGAACGTCGTGGTAGAGACGTGCGGGGGGTCAGACGGCCCCCCGCACGTTCGAGATTGTGAAGCATGGACATGTCAGCCGAGATCGATTTTTCCAATCTACCGAAGCAAGCGGTGCCGCTGTTCGTGCTGTCGCCGCGCAGAATCCTGGCCGACATCCTCTCCAAGGGTTGGGTCGAAGGTGCGATCCCGTTCCTGGCCTTGTCCTGTGTCGTGATCGGCATTTTGCTGACCACCGAGGATTACTTTGCACCTGCCAACCTGCGCAACCTCGCCCAATATGCGGCCGATGGTGGCCTTGTCGTGCTAGCGCTGCTGATCGTCGTCGCCGTGGGTGGGATCGATCTATCGGTCGGATCGAATTTCGCCATGTCGGCCTTTGCTGCGCTGTTCTGTTTCCACATCCTTGATCTACCGGTGCCGGCTGTTCTTGGCGTCAGCCTGGCGACCGGCGCCTTGATCGGTAGCGTCAACGGGATTCTTGCCGGCCTGATCGGCTGTGGCGCCTTGCTGGCCACCCTCGGTACCATGATCACCACGCGCGGCCTGTTTACGCTCGCCTCCCAGGCGCAATTGGTGGAGATCTCGACCAGCGCCCGCGTGGACGATCTGTGGGACTGGGTCGGGTTCGAGAAACTCCTGTCGATGCCGATCGGATTCTGGATCTGGCTTCTGGTGGCGATCCTGGTCTTTGTCATGTTCCGCCAGACGCGACTCGGCTGGCACATCCTGGCCGTCGGCGGCAACCGGAAGGCAGCCCGACACGGCGGTATCCAGGTGAAAACGACTGCGTTCCTTGCCTATACCCTGGCGGGACTGATCGTGGGCCTGGCCGGCTTTCTGTTCGCGGCGCGGCAGAACAGCATCGGCGCCGATACCGGAATCGGTCTCGAATTCTTCGCCCTCACAGCGCTGGTGGTGGGGCTCGGCGGATTCGTGCCCGGCCGGGGGCCGGTGGTCGCGGTGATGATCGGCTTTGCCACCGTCTACATCCTCAACAATGTCCTGATCAATGCGGGGTTCAGGGGCGATTTTGTTCAGTTCAGCCTCGGCGCCATCATCGTCGTCATCATCGCCATCGATGTGAAGTTCCAATGCCGCATGAGGTGGCACCAAGGCTGCGCGGGGCCGAGATCCTGGCCGCGGGCAAACTGGACGGGCCGGAAGATGTGCTGCTGGATGCTGCCGGCAATATCTATTGCGGGACGCGGGACGGCTGCTTGATGCGCTTGCTGGCGCCCGACTATGCCGAGGTGAGCGTCTTCGCGCGGATCGGTGGCAGGCCCCTGGGGATGGCCTCCGACCGCGCCGGCCGCATCGTCGTCTGTGTCGCCGGGAGGGGACTGGTGCGTGTGGCGATGGATGGTACAGTCGAATTGCTGACGGACCAGACCGGGCGCAGTTTCTTCAGCGTCCAGGACGACACCACCATCCGCATGGCCGACGATCTCGATATCGCCCCCGATGGAACCATCTATTTCACCGATGCGACCAAGCGCTACGATATCGAGGATTGGGGGCTGGACCTGCTTGAGGGACGGCCGAATGGAAGGCTGCTGAGCTACGATCCCGGCACCGGCAAGACGTGCACCGTCTGCGACAATCTGATCTTTCCCAACGGTGTCTGCGTGACTCACGACGCCAAGCATCTGCTGGTTGCCAGCAGTTGGACCTGTTCGATCCTGATCTTCGATCTTGGCAATCTCGCAGCGGGACCCCGTGTCTTCGTGCGGGGGCTGCCGGGCTATCCCGACAACATCAATCGCGCCAGCGATGGCGGCTATTGGATAGCGCTTGCCGGTACGCGCAATCCGGTCTTCGACCAGGCGATGAAGTATCCCGATCTGCGGCGCCGCATGACGCGAAGGGTGCCGCCCACCAACTGGCTGTTCGGCAACCTCAATATCGGCGGTGTGCTCAAGATCGATGCGTCGGGCCGGATCGTCGATGCGCTATGGGACGCGCCGGACGGGCCGCTCTACATGATCACCTCGATGCGGGAACACGAGGGCGCGCTCTATCTCGGCGGCGTCACCAACGACAAGATCGGCCGCCTGCCGCTCGATGGTGCCGACCGGAACTGGACCGGGCCAGCCAGCTATTGGGGGAGGAGCGAGTGACGTTTTTCCGATCGAGACCGCAACAAGCGCCCGCCATGACGCTGGAAGGGGTGCTAGGCCCCAACAGCCGAGTTGACGAAGCGCCCGGCTTGGCGGTGGCGGCTCCCGCCGTACTTGCCGTCACCCGGGATGAACAATTGCTGTTCAGCTCAGGCAACAGCCTCCATGCCCTGAAGAAATGGGGTGCCTCGCCAAGATTGTGGCGTACCTTTGATAGCCCGGTGACAGCGCTTTGCTGCAGCCCTGGCGGCCTGGTCGCCGTTGGCTGCGCAGATGGCGCGGTGCTGGTTCTCGATCAGGCAGGAGACGTTTCTTCGTCCTGGTCGTTGTCTCTGGCACCAGGTCATGCCGCAGATTGTCTGTTCCTGTCGGAAACTGAGCTTGCGGTCGTCGACACTGGATACAAGCCCGACGAAGCCCCGCTCTCGCTGGCGCCGTGGGATGCGACGCCGCGCGGGCAGGTTTCGGTCGTCAGGCCCGTAGGCAGGGTGAATGTCCTTGCCAGTGGATTGCATTGCCCGATGGGCATCAGCCAGGATGACGAGGGCAACGTCCTCGTCACCGAACTGGAACTGGCCCGCATCGTCGAGACGACCGGCCGACCCCGCCAGTCCGGCTATCCAGCTTATCCTGGACGATTGCGTCGGACCAATTCTGGTTATGTGATGGCCTGTCTCGCAAGGCGTGATCCGCTGATCGAGTTCCTGAAGACGGAGCCGGCCTTTGTTGCAGAGATGACGGCAACGATCGATCCCAGGAACTGGATCTCGCCCCGCCTCAAGCCGGACTTCAGCCATGATTTCCCGATCGAACTCGGGGCCACGCGCCTCTTCGGCGAGGTCAAGCCCTGGGCTCCGTCCTTCTCCTATGGGCTGGTGATCGAGTTGGATCGCCATCTGTTGCCCGTCAGATCCGCCCATTCGCGCGCCAACGGGCGGCGGCATGCGATCACCGATGCGCTGTCCTGGCATGGGGATATCATCGCGGTCAGCCAGGCCAGCGGCGAAATTCTCCATCTCGGTCCAGAAGGCGCCGTGTCATGACCGGCAAGCCCATCGTCTCGCTGGAGAACGTTACTAAGAAATATGGTGGCATCTCGGCGCTTGATAACGCCAGCTTCGAGCTCTATCCCGGTGAGATCCATGCCTTGGCCGGCGAGAATGGCGCCGGAAAGTCCACACTGTGCAAGCTGATCGCCGGCGTCATCTCGCCGAGCGAAGGCGTGCTGAAGTTCGCGGGCCAACCGGTGACTTTCGCCACGCCCAAGGATGCGAAGAATTGCGGCATCTCCATGGTCTTTCAGGAGACCAGCCTGGTGCCGCAGTTGACCGTGGCCCAGAACATGATACTGGGGCGCGAGCGCATGTTCAATTCGGTTCGCAAAGTGCGGAGTGCCGCCCGGCAGATTCTCCAGCGGCTCAATTTCAACGTGGATCCGGCACAGTTGGCCGGCTCGCTGTCGGCGGCCAAACGGCAGATGGTCGAAATCGCCCGAGCCGTTCTCAACGAAGCGCGGGTCATCATCCTCGATGAGCCGACCGCCGCGTTGACGCCGGAAGAGACGGAGCATCTATTCGAGCTGATGAAATCCTTGCGGCAACAGGGTGTCGCGATCATCTTCATCAGCCACGCGCTGGAGGAAGCGCTGCTGCATGCCGACCGGATTTCGGTGCTGCGCGATGGGCGACTGACGGTCACGGCACCGGCCAGCGCGTTCGATCGCCAGCGCCTGATCCATCACATGATCGGCGAGGATATCTCGGCGCGGCCGAGTGTGCCCGTCGCCGGGCGTCGTTCCTCCTCCGCCCTGCCAATCCTGAGGGTCGAGAACATTCGACTGGGCAATGTCGTCAACAACATGTCCTTCTCGGTGTTTCCAGGCGAGATCACCGGTCTTGCCGGACTGATCGGCTCGGGCCGGAGCGAGGTCGCCCGAGTGATCATGGGGCATACCAAGCGCAATTTCGGCGGCGGTCGTATCTGGCTGGATGGCCGGGAAATCCGCTACGGCGTGCCATCACGAGCCATCGCGGACGGCATCGCCTATGTCAGCGAAGACCGCAAGCTGGATGGATTCTTCGAGACGCTGAGCATTTCGGAGAATATCGGTCTCGGCTGGCTGGCAAAGTGCGGTCGTGGCAAGGCGCTGGCCCCGCTTGGGAGGATGCGGAGTATCGCGCGGGAATGGGCGGAGCGACTGTCGATCCGCAGCATCGGCGGTGATCAATCCGTCTTGTATCTGTCGGGCGGCAACCAGCAGAAGGTCGTGATTGCGAAGTCCCTGGTCCAGAGTCCAAAGGTCATCATCTTCGACGAGCCAACGCGCGGTGTCGATGTCGGCGCCATCGCCGAGATCCACGAGATCATCCGTCGCCTAGCCGACAGCGGCGTCGGTGTCATCCTCATATCGTCCTATTTGCCAGAAATTCTGGATCTTTCCGACCGAATTCTCGTGGCCAAGAGCGGGACAATCGCGGCAGACTTCTCCCGCGCCGAAGCCAGCGCCGCCAAGATCCTGCAAGCCGCGATCCATTGACCCCGGAGTGGGGCGGTTGCCCATACCCATGACAAATCCGACATTCCTGGAAAACACGGCTTGTTTGGGATAGTGATACATCCCGAGCCGCTCGTGCGGCGCCGCCAAGTTTGACTTGGAGCCAAGCCGTGTCCCAAAACCAGTTTGCCGACGCACTGTCGGTCCTCGAAAAAGTGGCGCTCGGGGGCGGCGACGCGGAGATCGATGCCGCATTGGAGCGGATGAAGGCGCGGTCGACGCGACCCGGCGAGGCCGAGCAATTCGAGAGCCTGCAGAGCCATGTGAACGCGATCAGGCGCATCATCAGCGGCCATGCCCTGGCTGAACGTGGCCTCAACCTCCTTATCGAGACGACGCATGATCTTTCCAGCACCCTAGCGGTCCAGGACCTGCTGCGGACCATCGTCACGCGCGCCCGCAGCCTAGTGAGCGCGAATGTGGCCTGGGTGACGATCCTGGACGAGGAGAGCGGTCTGTTTCGCACCGTCACGGCGGAGGGAAATCTGTCGCCGGCGACGGCCGGCATGACCAGCCGGGTCGAATACGGCGCCGTCAGCCTGATCCTCAGTTCAAAGAGCTTCTTCGAGACCCAGGACTACCTCAATGATCGGCGCTTCCGGCATCTACCGGAGCTTGACCGCGTGTTCCGGACCGAGAACATCGTCTCGCTCGCCGGCTTCCCGATCCTGTCGGAAGACAAGGTCCTGGGGTTCCTGTTCGTGGCCGATCGCTATGGCCGCAAGCTCTCTGGCCGTGAGATATCGGTTCTCGGATCTTTCGCACTGCACGCCGGTGTCGCCATGCGGAATGCCAACCTGTTCATCATGCTCAGCGAGGCGCTGGGCGAGGCGGAGCGGAACCGCAATGCTCTGATCGAGCATATTCAGCGTGTCGAAGCGTCGGCTGCCGCGCATGACGAAATGACTCACCTGCTAGCGTCAGGCGCCGAGCTGCAGCATTTTCTCAAACGGATGGCGAGCCGGATCAACGGCGCCGTCTTCCTCTATGACAAGCAGCTGGAAATCAGCGAGGAGTTCGTAGCTGAAACCTATGGTGGGTATCTGGCGGGCGACCTCAAGGCAGCCAAGGTCGAGCCGGCGCTGCTAATCAACGCGCATTCGCAATCCAGACACACTGGCCGCGCGGTCCTGGTGGTGAACAAGGGCGATGAGCAATGCCGTGCGATAGTCCTGCATGGCGGCACCGAGCGCGCGGAGAGCCTTGTGATCTGCAACCAGGGCGAACTGGACGCGATCGAGATCCGCAATCTGGAGCGCAGCACAGTTGCCCTCTCCATAGCCAAGCTGTGGAATGAAAGGCGGGAAACCGAAAAGCTGATCGCATCCTCGACCTTGCTGCGGCACGTCGTCATGGTTTCGCCGCCCGACGAATCTACCATCTCGGCGGTGCGGGATCGCCTCGGGCTGCGCACGGAGTCGCCGGTCATGCTGGCACAGATTGTCCTCACGGGGCTTGACCGGGCAGATCAGACAGCGCGCATCCGGGAAAGTGCTGCCAAGCTCAACGCCCTTGTCGATCTGCTGGACGACACCTATCTGGCCATCGGGCCGGAAGAGGCAATCCGGACGTTCCTGCACAACCTCACGAAGAAGCGCAATGGCTGGGAGGCCGGCGGCATTCTGTCGGAACAGTTCACGGATCTCAGCCAGACAGGCTATCATTTCGCCCGCATGAACCAGGCTTTTCACGTGCTGCGCAATATGAAGCGGCTCGATCGGTTCGTTGATCAATCGGACGTGAACATGTTCGCAAAGCTGTTCGAGGCTGGTGATGCGCGACGCCTTGCGAAATATCTCGAGGAAATGCTGGAGCCGATCGAGGCGCGGGCGCCTCGCCAGCGCGAATTGCTGAAGCAGACGCTGCTTTGCTATTTCGACAGCCAGCACAATATCAAGCTCGCGGCGGCAACCCTGGGAGTACATGTCAACACCATGCGGCAGCGCCTCGACACACTGCGCGAAATCACGGGGGGATGGGACGACCCCGTCAAGGCGCTCGAGTTGCATGTGGCGCTGAGGCTGAACGCGATCCTGACGTGACTGGGGATTGTTCCGGCTGCCTCGCTGCTGGCCCCTGAGTTCCCAGCTCGGAACATCATGCCAGCGGGCCGTCTACGTTTATGGGGAACCCATCGGCGCGATCCGCATTGTGAGATTGGGACAATCCGTCCCAAGGAAGGCGGCAGATGCGCAGGTTCATCAAGATCGCGGCGATCATCCTTGGCAGTATCGTGGCCCTGCTGATGCTGACCGGCGTGTCGCTCTATGCTGTGCTGCAGTCCGATCTGCTGCGGGATGAGGCGCAGACGCGCCTGGGGGCTGCGCTTGGACGCGAGACCAGCATCGCCGATACCAGAATCGATTGGGGGTGGACCACGCACGTCAGCTTGAAGGAGGTGAAAATCGCCAATGCCGAATGGGGCACTAAGCCGCACATGCTGGAGGCCCAGTCGATGGACTTCCAGGTTGAGATCCTGCCGATCCTGTTGGGCGATTTCGTCTTCCCGAACATCGAGCTCATGAGCCCCATCATCATCCTCGAACGCAGTGCGGAAGGCGCCAAGAATTGGAGCTTCGGAGAAAACCCCGCGGTCGCCACCGTAGCCGAGGTGGCGGCGCCGGATGAGCGGTCCGAGGCGCCGACGATCAACAAGCTCGTTATCACGAAGGGCAAGATCTCCTTTCTGGACCGGCAGCGCGACCTGGCGCTCACCGGCGATATCAGGATCGGTGCCGGCGAGGCGTCAGGGACCAATCAGGTCGAATTCCACGCCACCGGGAAACTCGAAGGTAAACCGCTGAAGGTCGATTTTGCCGGCGGTTCCATTCGACAATTGCAGGAGTCTCACAAGCCATATCCGCTCGAACTGTCGATCGATTTCGGGAAGACCTCGGTCGAAGTCGACGGCAAGATCGACGACCCGTTCAAGATGGAGGGGGCGGATCTTCAGATGAAACTGGCAGGGCCGGATCTTGCCGAGATTTTTCCGGTTCTCGGCGTGCCGGCTCCTTCAACGCCGCCCTACAAGCTATCTGGCCATCTCACGCGCAAGGGCGAGGTCTGGCAGTTCCAGAAGATGGCCGGGATCGTCGGCAACAGCGATCTAGCCGGCGACGTTAAAATCGATTACGTGCCAGAACGGCCTTTCCTCACCGCCAAGTTGATGTCGAAATCCCTCGATTTCGATGATCTCGGTCCCCTCATCGGCCTGCCGCCAGGGACCGACGGAAAGGAATCCGCGTCCGCGCAGCAGGAGCAGAGTGCCGCGCAATTGGAGGCCGATGACGAGCTGTTTCCTCATGTTCCGCTGAAGATAGAGAAACTGCGCGTCATGGACATGGATGTGACCCTAGATGCGAAGACGGTTCGCGCGCCGAACTATCTGCCCATTCAATCGCTCAACGGCCGAGTCAAGGTCGCTAACGGTCGCGCCGTGCTTAATCCGCTGAAGATGGGTGTCGCCAACGGCATCGTGCAGGGAGAGATGGTGCTCAATGCACGCCAGGAGCAGCCCACAGTCAGCGCCGATCTTGCCCTCTCCAATCTCGATCTTGGGGCCTTCTTCAAGGGCTCGCCCTATTTCGACACGACAGATGGCAAGGTACATGCACAGATCAACCTGACCGGTGCCGGGAGATCGCTGGCCGAGGTGATGGGGACCGGAGAGGGAGATATCTGGCTCGGCATGAAAGGCGGCTCACTCAGCTGGCTGCTAGTCGAACTGGCCGGTCTCGATATTGGTCAGGCGCTCATTCTCTACGTGACCGAGGATGCCAAGGTGCCGATCCGGTGCGGCGCTGGGCGGATCGTGCTCAACAAGGGCGACGCCGCCTTCGATCGCTTCATTGTCGATACCACGGATTCGGTCCTCTATGTCCGCGGTCATGCCAATCTTCGGACCCAGGTGATCGACATGGAAATCGAAGCTGATGCCAAGGATTTCAGCCTGCTCGACATCGATGCGCCAGTCGCCCTCAAAGGCAAGATCCGCAACCCGGACATCTCGATCGGCAAGGGTGTGCCGATTCCGCTGATCGAACCAGGCAATGCTGAGGATGTTTCCTGCGCGCAATTGCTGGGCAACCTGACGACCACACCCCAGAACTAGGGCGCCGATGCGACCGTTCAGGAACCGATCAGGATCGATCCGTCCGGCTGCTGTCCGCCGGTGAGGTATTTCTGCTGCGCCGTCTTCTCGAAGAGGTCTCGATGCCTGGAGAAGATTTCCAGCAATTGCGTGGGCGAAGCCTCGGCCACTTGTTCGCAGGCGAGGATGGCGGGCTTTGTCACACGGCAGACGACATGCCCGGATGCGGCAATGCCAACCATGCGCAGAGTTTCACGGTCGGGATTGTAGACCGGAGTCTCGTTGAGAAATGTCAGTGCCAACAGTCCCTCCCTTGGATCTCAAGCGAGAAGTATGCAGTCTGACCGGCACCCTCGCAATGCGCGCCTACGCGATGGTTTGGGCGACAGGTGGCGGTGTTGGCATTTCTCGTTTCACCGCAGTAGCTAAGCCGTATTTGTGATATTTCCGTGATGGCAGATACTGGCAGCAGCGCTCCGCCTTTCGGTATCGATTGTCGGACGGGTTTACTCGGCATCAGAGAAGGCTAACTCGGCCAGCACCGGGAGGTGATCGGAAGCGTGGCGGCCATGGCGATCTGGGGCCCTTGCGCGGAAGCAGATCGCCATCCCGCTATAGGCATTTGGGAGGCTGATCGCGATTGTGAGGTTGGCAACGCGCAGCACCTTATCGCGTTCGCTTTATTGAACGAATTGCATTGGTAATATTTGCCTAACGAAACATTAACACACAAATTTCCGAATCAATTTTATCAATCCTGCAGAGCGATCCAGTCTTCCAGTTAGATGCGTTGAAAAACCTCTCAGTGGGGCACGGGTGCGTTCGCCAATTTTTCAGGCCGCTTGCTTTCATTTGCGCAATCGACATCAAAAGGACTCCCAGATATGCCCGATTCAGCCCTGCTGACCACCGCCGTTCCGCAACGCGTTCTCATGGATCTGATGCTTCATCCGGGCGGCAACGCGGGGACGATCGATCTCAATGCTGCGTTTGGTGGCGCCGGCCATACCTATTCGCTTCAGAACTCGAACGGCGAGGTGATCACCGGCGCGAATATCGATGAAAGCGGCATTCTGACCATCGAACCGGGCGCGCTCGGTCATTCGGATATACGTGTTATCGCCACCGACACCAACGGTCAAAGCGTCTATGATGATTTCCGCGTTCGAGTTGCCGGCGAGAACGCCTATACCATCGCGGTCTTTCCGGACACGCAGAACTACACCTCGCATCCGGAACTGAACCACATCTTCTCCGACATGACGCAGTGGCTGGTCGACAACAAAGAGAGTCACAACATCCAGTTCATGGTCCATGTCGGCGACATCACCGACAACAATATCGAATCGCAATGGAATGTCGCCGAGCCGGCGTTGCGCATCCTCGACGGTGTCATTCCCTATTCGCTGCTGCCGGGCAACCATGACCAGGCAGTGGGCGGGTCGGCGGCGGATCATTCGACCTATTATCTCGACGACCGCTTCTCGCCCGAGGAACAGGCCGCTGTCAGTGACACGTTTGGTGGCGTCTATGACCAGGAACCTGACCGCAGCGCCAACAACTATCACACCTTTACCGCGCCGGACGGCACCAAATGGCTGGTCCTTTCGCTGGAGTTCGGCCCGCGCGACGACGTTATCCGCTGGGCCGGCGACGTGCTTGACGCCCATCTCGACCACCGCGTCATCCTCGCCTCGCATTCGCTGACCAACTTCGCCGGCCAGCACGACCCGCTGGGTGCCCCCATCTATGACGAAGGCGCCGGCTATGATTACGGCATGGGCAGCGATCCCGAAGGTGCCAATGACGGCGAGACGGTCTATCGGGAACTCTTGTCGAAATATCCCAACATCACGTTCACCTTCTCCGGCCACATCTTCGGCGACGGCGCCGAGACCAATGTCGTCGAATCGCAATACGGCACGCCGACCTTCGAGATGCTGGTGAACTACCAGAACGGCGTTTCGCGCGAGATCACCGGCAACGGCAACGAGGCGCTGGGCAATCGCGGCGGCAACGGCGCCATCCGCCTGGTGACGATCGATCCCGACAATAACCGCATCACCACGGAAACCTATTTCACCGAGTTCGACGACTATCTCGATGGCTTTCGCATCAAGGAAGAGCTGGATCGTGATGGCCTGACCGGCCCCTATCGTGGCCATCAGGAAGTGTTCGAGAATGTCGATGTCGGCGCCCCGGACGTTCTGGCGCAAGCCCGCGCCGGCGACGATCTGTTCGTCGACGCGCCGGCCGGTGCCGATAAGGCCGTGGTGCTGCTTGATGCTTCGCAATCGCTCAATCCGCAGAATGACATCGTCAGCTATGAATGGCTGGATGCAGACGGCAATGTGATCGCGACCGGCGAGAAGCCGAGCGTCGAACTGGGCGTCGGCCAGCATCAGCTGACCCTGCGCATCACCGACAGCGAAGACCATGTCACCACCGACGGGTTCCTGACCGTGGTACAGGGCGACGACACGCTGCTGGTCGAGAATTTCAACGACGGCAACGCCGATGGCTGGGTGAAGCCGGCCCAGGACGGCGCCGACGTCATCACCATCGGCACGCCGGCTGAGTTCGGCATCCCGGCAGTGCCCGGCGGCAACGATACCGTGGCCCTCGTCAACGCCCTGGTGCCGACCGAGAAGCTCGTGCTCAACCCGAACCTCGGCCTGCCCGCGGGCTACAAGGTGCCGGAATATTCGATCGTCTTCGACATCCTGATCCCGGTCAATCACGCCGGCTATACGTCGCTGTTCCAGCTCAATGTGAACAACAATGACGACGGCGACTTCTTCGTGAAGGATATCGGCAACGGCGTCGGCGGCGTCGGCATCAGCGGCAATTACCCGGCCGGCTTCACCTACGGCGTCTGGCAGCGCGTCGCCGTCACCTTCACTGACAATGGCGACGGCTCGCTCACTCTCAGCAAGTATGTCGAAGGCGTGAAGATCGGCACGCAGACAGTGGATGCCGCCCGCTTCAGCCTCGATGCCGGCACCGGCCTGCTGCTGTTCACCGACGAAGACGGCGAAACCAGCGATCTCTATGTCAACAGCGTGCTGGTGACCGATAAGCTGTTCACCGATGCGGAGATCGCGACCCTCGGCACGGCCAAGGCGGGGGGTATTCTCGATGCCGCACCCACCCCGGCCTCGGTCCAGTTCGATTTCAACAATGAAACCCTGTCGCCGACCTTCGGCGTCGCCTCGCTCACCATCGGTGAGGGTGGCGCCACCGGCAACTTCATCGTCAAGGGCACCGTCTTTGCCCGCGACACAGCGGAAGCCGGCATGCCGGCCCCGGAAGGTGCCCTCTATGACCAGTCCGACAGCGACGGCAACATCCTCGTCTGGGGCGATGCCGCGGCCAAGACCTGGCACGACTATGTCTTTGAGACCGGCATCACCTCGACTGACAATGACGGCGTGGGCGTGGTGTTCTATTACACCGATGTCAACAATCACTACCGCCTGGTGCTGAATGCCGAAACCAACACCCATGAACTGGTGAAGGTGCAGGACAGCGTCGAAACCGTACTGGCGAGCGAAGTCGGCGGCTATCGCTTCAATGCCGACATGACACTGAAGGTCGCGGTGGTCGATAACCAGATCACCGTCTTCGTCGACAACCAGGTCCTCTTCGGCGGCCCGGTGGTCGATGCCACCGACCCGCTCACCCAGGGCACCGTTGGCATCTATTCCGACAATCAGCGGGCCTCGATCTTTGACAACATCACCGTCAATCAGGTGACCCTCGAAGCCCATGCCGGCAACGACCAGCGCCTGGTCGACCTCGATGGCGACGGTTCGGTCGATGTGACGCTGGATGCCGGTGCCACCTTTGGTGTCGACCCGGTCAGCCACTATGTCTGGAAGGATGCCGACGGCAACGTCATCGCGACCGGAGCTAACCCGACCGTCAACCTGGCACCGAACGCCCATGTGCTGACGCTGGAAGTGACAGATAGCGACGGCACCGTCTCGACCGACACGGTGAAGGTGACCGTGTTCGCCCAGGACGATGTCCTGTTCCATGACGATTTCGGCTCGGCCGCCTCGGCTGCCAACTGGACCATCGTTGATGAAGGCGAGTTTGGCGGCATCGGCCCCAATGGCCTGCAGTCGGATTGGCAGTTCGTCGACGGCAAGCTCACCCAGCTCACCGATCTCCAGAGCCGGCAGCTGGAATGGAACGGCGCCACAGCGGCCAATTACTGGGACCGCGGCTGGAGCCCGCTCGGCGACGGCGTCAATGTCCTGCGCAAGGGCACCTATGCCCTCTATAACGGCGACGGCGTCGAAGATTGGGAAAACTACTCGGTCGAAACCAACTTCGTGACGCCGGACAACGACGCGCTCGGCATTCTGATCCACTATGTGGATGCCAATAACTACTACAAGATCGAGCTGGATGCCGAAGGCGATCTCGACCGCAATCCCAGCAACGGCGCCGGTGCCGTGTTCCAGTTGATCCGCATGCGGGGCGGGGTCGAAGAAATCCTCGGCATCGTGCCCGGCAAGTACACGCCGGGTGAACTCACCAACCTGCGCGTCGACATCAAGGACGGCCGTATCCTCGCTTATATCGACGGCGTGCAGATTTTCGGCACTGAAATCGCCGATCACAGCTTCGCCAAAGGCGGCTTTGCGCTCTATTCCTGGGGCAATCAGGGTCTCGCCTTCGAGGACGTCACGGTCGTTTCACTGGCCGATGAGATCGTCGACGAGGACCAGATTCTCACCGGGACGCCGGACGCCGACAATCTAGCCGGCGGCAATGGCGACGACATCATCGACGGCAAGGCTGATGACGATATCCTTGCCGGCAATGGAGGTGACGATGACATCACGGGTGGTGCCGGCAACGACGCCATCACCGGCGGCGAAGGCGACGATGTTGCGGCTGGCGGCAATGGCGACGACAGCATCTTCGGCAATGCCGGCGATGATGATCTGACCGGTGGTGCCGGCAACGATCATGTTGATGGCGGTGCCGGCGATGACAGCGTCGATGGTGGTGCCGGTGACGATGCTCTCGAGGGCGGCGCCGGTGACGACATGCTCTATGGCGGCAGCGGGAATGATGTGGTCGAAGGTGGTGCCGGCGATGACGATATCGAGGGCAATGCCGGCGATGATGAACTAACGGGCGGTGACGGCGACGACGTCATTGCCGGTGGTGCCGGCAATGACGAAATCGACGGTGGTGCTGGCGATGACGATCTCAATGGCGGCAATGGGGACGACCAGTTTACCTACCAGGTCCCCGGCGGCGACGACAAATTTGCCGGTGGTGCCGGCAATGACACGCTCACTGTGCTCCGCAATGAGACCAACGCCCCGCGCGTCTATGACGTGACCGGCAAGGCGGCCGGCTTCGACATAGCGATCAGCCTCGCCGGTGGCGCGGCCGATGCCCTGGTGAAGACCAGCGGTCTCGAAACCCTCAACCTCGAACTGGCCGACGGGGAAAGCGCCAAGCTTTCCGGCGCGCTCACCGGCGTCACAGAGGTCGTGATTGAAGGGTCGGATGGTGCGAACCTGGTCGACACCAGCAACCTCACCACGGATACCCCCCTCGACATCGACCTCAAGGGCGGCGATGATAAAGTGGTGCTGGGCGACGCCTTCGGCGCCACGATCATCGATGCCGGCGAGGGTAACGAGACGGACGGCGACACTTTGGATCTCTCCAAGGCGACGGGTCCGGCCATTGTCAACCTCGTGACCGGTGCGATCACGCTCAACGGTGCCGTGCTTCAGGCAGTGCATTTCGAGAATGTCGTCGGGACCGATGAAGACGACCAGCTCACCGGCAATGACGATGCCAATAAGCTCGCAGGTGGTGCCGGCAACGACATCGTCAAGGGCGAAGGCGGCAACGACAAGCTCACCGGTGGTGCCGGCGAGAACACGCTCTCGGGCGGTGCCGGCAACGATACGCTGGGTGGTGACGATGCCGTCCAGGAGACAGCCTTCGACGGCGGCACCGGCACCGACACGCTGATCGTGACTTCCGGCGGCGACGATGTCGCGGTAGATCTCGCCCATGGCGATGTCGACGGTGGCAATTACGATGGCTCGACCGTCACCAAGGTCGAGAACCTCATCAACGGCTCGCCGGATGTGGCGGTCGAGTTCCGTGGCGATGCCTCGGCCAATCTCCTGGTCGGCGGCAATGAAAGCGACGAACTCCATGGCCGTCAGGGCAATGACACGCTCCAGGGCAAGGAGGGCGACGACTATCTCGATGGCAGCACCGGCAATGACCATTTGCAGGGCGACCAGGGCGACGATGATCTGCGCGGCGGTAGCGGCAACGACGTGATCGAGGGCGGCAACGGCGATGATGGCATCCGCGCCGGTGCCGGCAACGACACGGTCGATGGCGGTGCCGACAGCGACGACATCCGCGGCGAAGCGGGCAATGATATCCTCGGCGGCGGTGCCGGCGACGATACGATCCGCGGCGATGCCGGCCAGGACCGGATCGATGGCGGCCTCGGCGATGACGACCTCACCGGCGGTGCCGCCAAGGACGTCTTCGTGTTCAAGCCGGGCTTCGGCCAGGGCACGATCCACGACTTCAAGACCTGCGGGTCGAGCGGTGACGAGATCGAGTTCGACCATACCCTGTTCGCCGACTTCACCGCGGTCCTTGCGGCCAGTGAGCAGGATGGCGATGACGTCGTCATCGCCATCGACAATGACAACAGCGTGGTGATCAAGGACATCGTCCTTGCCCACCTTCATGAGAGCGACTTCCGCTTTGTATAACGCATGACCATCAACACCAAGCCGCCGCGGTCACCAGCCGCGGCGGCGCTCTCCTCGGCCCGCGGCGCATTCCTGGCGACCGCGGGCTTCAGCGGTGCCATCAACATCCTGATGTTGAGCGGCTCGCTCTTCATGCTGCAGGTCTATGACCGCGTGCTGGCCAGCCGCAGCGTGCCCACTCTCATGGCTCTCGTGATCCTGATCGTCATCCTCTACACGTTTCAGGGTGCGCTCGAGATGCTGCGGTCCCGCATCTTTGCCCGCATCGGCCGGTCGATCGACAGCCGGTTGAGCGACTGCGCCTTCGATGCCTATCTCGAACGCGGCATGCCGGGCGGCGGCAAGGTACAGCCGCACTCACCCTTCCGCGATATCGAACAGTTGCGCAGCTTTCTTTCCAGCGGCGGCCCCTCGGCCCTATTTGATCTCCCTTGGATGCCGCTCTATGCAGCCTTGCTGTTCGGCCTCCATGCCTGGCTCGGCTATATCGGCCTGGCCGGTATCGTCACCCTGTCGATCCTCACCGTGCTTACCGACCGTTTCAGCGCCGAACATCAGCGCGAGGCGACCTTGAAATCGAACGAAGCGGCGCAGCTCGCGGAAGCCTCGCGGCGCAATGCGGAAGCCGTGCTGCCGCTTGGCATGGCGGCGCACCTCCTGCAGCGCTGGCGCGGTGTCGCGCAGGAAGCAGCGGTCGCACAACTCTCGGGCAGTGACGTCACCTCGCTCTTTGCCGCCTTATCGAGATTCGCGCGCATGAGCCTCCAATCCCTAGTCCTGGCCTTGGGTGCCTATCTGGTCATCGCGGGTGAGGTGACCGGCGGTGTCATGATCGCGTCCTCCATCCTGCTGGGCCGCGCTTTGGCGCCGGTCGAACTGGCGATTGCCAACTGGAAGGGCTTCATCGGCGCCCGCCAGAGCTACCGCCGCCTGCAGAACGACCTCAAGGCGCCGCTGCCCGCTGCCATGGTGGCGCTGCCGGCACCCAGCCAGCGCATGGAAGTCGACAAGCTCACGGTGACGGCGGAGGGGGTCGCTGAACCGATCCTGCGCGATATCGGTTTCAGCCTGTCAGCCGGCGACGGCCTCGGCATCATCGGCCCGAGCGGGTCGGGGAAATCGACCCTTGCCCGCGCCCTCATCGGAATCTGGGCGCCGGCCCGCGGCACCATTCGCCTCGATGGCGCCACCCTCGACCAATGGACCCGCATCCAGGCCGGACGTTTCCTGGGTTACCTGCCGCAGCAGATCGAATTGCTGGCCGGCACGGTCGCCCAGAACATCGCCCGCTTCGATCCGGGTGCAACATCCGAGGAAGTGTTGCGCGCGGCACAGCTCGCCGGTGTTGATGATCTCGTGCGCCGCCTGCCGCAGGGTTTCGATACCCAGGTGGGCGATGGCGGCCAGCGCCTCTCGGCCGGCCAGCGGCAGCGCATTGCGCTTGCGCGCGCCTTGTTCCGCGACCCGTTCCTGGTGATCATGGACGAACCCAATTCGAATCTCGATTCCGCCGGCGACGAGGCGCTGAGCCGCGCCGTGGCGTCGGTGCGCGCGCGCGGCGGCATCGTCATCGTCATCGCCCATCGACCGAGCGCCTTGGCGGAGGTATCCCTCATCCTCACCCTGGGTGACGGCCGCGCGCAAGCCTTCGGTCCGAAAGAGGAGGTGCTGCGCCAGGTCCTTTCTCAGCCCGGGGCTGCGAAGCCCAAGATCATCCAGGCGGCGGAATAGGTACATGGCAGATCATCAGGCGACCGACTCCTGGGGCATCCGCAGCCACGTCATCGCTGGATCCGTGCTGATCGCACTTCTGTTCGGCGTGGTCGGCAGTTGGGCCGCGGCCAGTGACATTGCCGGCGCTGTGGTGGCGACGGGGCAGGTGGTGGTCGAATCCAACACCAAGAAGGTGCAGCACCGCGAAGGCGGGCTGGTCGCCGAATTGCTGGTGCGCGAAGGCGACCGGGTCGCGGCCGGGCAACCGCTGCTGCGCATGGATGCGACCTTGCCGCGCGCCAATCTTGAGGTGATCCGCAACCAGCTTATCGAACTCACCGCCCGCCGCCTGCGGCTGGAAGCGATGCGGGACGGTAAGAACGAGATTGTCCTATCGGTCGATTTTCAAGTCGCCGGCGATCGCCTTAAATTCGACGAAGCCCTCCGTGCCGAGCAGACCCTGCTCTCCGCTCAGCGCGATCTCAAATCGCAGAAGCGGAAGCAGCTCAAGGAGCAGGTCGCGCAAATCCGTCAGGAAATGAAGGGGCTGACCGCGCAATCCGCCTCTCGCGCGGCGCAGTTGCAGCTGATCAGCCAGGAACTGGTCGGCGTCCATGACCTGGCTGCCAAGAAGCTGGTCCCCGTCACCCGTGTCATGGCGCTGGAGCGGGACGCCGAACGGCTCAATGGCGAAGGCGGCGAGCTCACCGCCTCGATCGCGCAATCCCGGAACAAGATCGCCGAGACCGAGATGCAGATGACGCAACTCGAGGCCGACATGCTGGCGGAGACCCTCACCGAACTCCGGGATGTCTCGGCCAAGCTCGCCGAGCTCGCCGAACGCCATGTCGCCGCCGAGGACCAGCTGCGTCATATCGATGTCCTGGCGCCGCGCGCCGGCTTCGTCCAGGAGATGACCATCCACACGATCGGCGGCGTGGTCAATCCGGGCGAGACGATGATGCTGATCGTGCCGGAGGAGGATCGCCTCATCATCGAAGCGCGGATCGACCCGCAGCATATCGACCAGGTCGCAACCGGTGGCAAGGCCTTCGTTCGCTTCAGCGCTTTCAGCCAGAAGACGACCCCGGAACTGGTTGGCACCATCTACAGCCTGTCAGCCGATGCCACCCTCGACGAGACCACGGGACAGAGCTTCTATCTAGCCCGCCTGCAGTTCGACCGCGAGGCGTTGCCGGTTGACCTGCGCGACCGCCTGGTCCCGGGCATGCCTGCCGAGGTCTATGTGCAGACCGGTGAGCGCTCTGTGCTGAGCTATTTCGTGAAACCGCTCACTGACCAATTGGCGCGAACGTTTCGCGAGGAGTAGCCCTGCGCCAGCAGGGCAAGGCGGCCCACAATATGGCGCCCGCTTTCGCGGGCCAGTGTTGAGCCGGCATCCACCTGATCGCCGGATAAGATTACACCTATAGACTGATAGACAGGGCGATTGGGGAGAACTTGTAACAATAGTTTCATATTCATTGCTATTTGATTCGATTATTCTCGAATTATGGAAACGAATGATGCGGCGGAGCTTTTCACGGCCCTCGGCCAGACCACGCGGTTGGATTTGATCCGGGCGCTCCTGGCCGCAGGCCCAGGGGGCATGTCGGCCGGCGACATCGCCGACCAACTTGGCGTTGCGTCTTCGACCCTGTCCTTTCATCTCCGCGCCCTAGAGCAGGCCGACCTGATCGCGATGAGGCGCTATGGCCGCAACCTGATCTATACCGCGCATTTGGCGCGCCTGCGGGATCTGCTCGGCTATCTTGCGGAAACCTGTTGCGGGCCTGACAGGGGCCGCAACTCCGGGCTGGGCAGCTTTCTCGCGTCTCTCACCACGGAGGCCAATGTCATGCAAGCGGATCCCTTCAACGTCCTCTTCCTGTGCACGCGCAACTCGGCGCGGTCCATCATGGCCGAGGCGATCCTCGCCAAGATTGGCGGCAATCGCTTCCGAGCCTATTCGGCCGGATCGGCGCCGGCCAAGGAAGGCCCGGTTCCGCAAGTTCTGGCTCAATTGAAGGCACTCGGGCATGACGTCTCCGGCCTTCGGTCAAAATCCTGGGATGAATTCGTTCAGCCCGACGCCCCGCAGATCGATTTCGTGATCACCCTGTGCGACACCGTCGCCGGTCAGGTCTGCCCGGATTTTGGCGTGAGCGTCGTCACTGCCGCCTGGCCCCTGCCGGATCCGGTGAAATTCACCGGGAGTGCCATCGAACGTGCGACGCTGATCAATGAAACCTATGCGGGTTTGCGACGACGCCTGGAGATTTTCATCAACTTGCCGATCAACTCCCTGAACCGCATGTCCTTGAAGGCGAGGCTCGACGAACTCGCCGATCCGCATGTGATGGCGCGATAGAGAGGCCGGGATCATGCGTACAGGCATCAGCGGCATGGGCCGTATCGGTCGCCTCGCCTTGCGCGCGGCATTCGGCGCGGCTGAGCGCCCCGACGATGACCCGCGGAAGGAAAACCGCCTCGATATCGTTCACATCAACGAGTTGAAAGGTGGCGCCCCCGCCACGGCACATCTGCTTGAATTCGACAGCGTGCAAGGGCGCTGGCGCGGCGCCGACATCGCGGTCGAAGGCGAAGACGCAATTACCATCAAGGGACGCCGCATCACATTCTCGGCTCGAGCCCAGCCCGCGGATATTCCCTGGGGTGACCTCGGCGTCGATCTGGTGCTGGAATGTACGGGGAAGTTCCTGACGCCCGGGGTGTTGCAGGGTCATCTCGATCGCGGCGCGAAGCGCGTCGTCGTGGCGGCGCCGGTCAAGGTCGATAGTGTGCTCAATATCGTCGTGGGGGTGAACGATCATCTCTATGATCCAGCGAGATATCCGATCGTCACGGCTGCGTCCTGCACGACAAATTGCCTGGCGCCGGTCGTGAAGGTGGTGCATGAGGCGATCGGCATTCGCCACGGCCAGATCACCACTATTCACGATCCCACCAACACCAATGTGGTGACCGACGCACCGCACAGGGATCTTCGCCGTGCGCGGAGCGCGCTGCTTTCACTGCAGCCGACCACCACCGGCAGTGCCACGGCGATCGCGCTTATCTACCCCGATCTCAAAGGCAAGCTGAATGGTCATGCGGTGCGGGCCCCGGTGCTCAATGCCAGCCTAACCGATTGCGTGTTCGAACTGCAGCGTGAAACGACGGCCGATGAGGTGAATGCGCTGTTCCGGCAGGCAGCCGCTGGACCGCTTGCCGGCATCCTCGGCTACGAGACCCGACCACTGGTCTCAGCGGACTATGCGCGCGACACGCGGAGCAGCATCGTCGATGCGCTATCCACCATGGTGACGGATGGCACGCTGCTCAAGGTCTATGCCTGGTATGACAATGAGATGGGCTATGCCTGCCGCATGGTGGATCTGGCCTGCATGCTCGGCCGCGCGGGACTCTAGGCAATCGTGAGTGCCGCCCGCCACTATATCATCGTCACGGCGGCCTATTGGGGCTTCACCCTGACCGACGGCGCCTTGCGCATGCTGGTCCTGCTGCACTTCTTCCGCCTCGGCTATTCGCCCCTTACACTGGCCTTCCTGTTCCTGCTCTACGAAGCGGCAGGTATCCTCGCCAATCTTATCGGCGGCTGGCTTGCAACCCGGTTCGGCATTCCGCGCATGTTGATGGTGGGACTCATCACCCAGATCGCCGGCTTTCTGATGATGTCGGCTCTGAACCCGGCCTGGGGCGTCGCTGCCTCGGTTGCGTGGGTTATCGCTGCGCAAGGCATCTGCGGCGTCGCCAAGGACCTGACAAAGACAGCCAGCAAATCGGCCATCAAGGTTACCGCGGGCGATGCTGCCGGGAGGGCTCTTTCGCTGGGTTGCCTGGTTCACGGGCAGCAAGAACGCGATGAAAGGCCTCGGTTTCTTTCTGGGCGGGTTGCTGCTGGAATTGCTCGGTTTTCGTGGTGCCCTTTGGGCGATGGCCGGGGCCCTTGGTTGCGTGCTGATGGGCGTAATCTTGACGCTGCCGCCCGGGATGGGGAAGGCGCAACCATCGCGCTCGGCCCGCGAGTTCTTCGCCAAAGGGCGTGGCCTCAATCTGCTGTCCGCAGCGCGTGTCTTTCTGTTCGGTGCCCGCGATGTCTGGTTCGTCGTCGGCCTGCCGATCTTCCTCTACAAGGCAGGCTGGACCTTTACCATGGTCGGAAGCTTCCTCGCCATTTGGACGGTCGGCTACGGCGTGGTACAGGCGGCGGCACCCGCCCTGGTACGGCGTGCCCGACACGAGCACGATCACGATCCCGGTGTCTCGGCGGCGCGCTGGTGGTCCTTGATACTGGCGATGATCCCGGCATCGATGGCGGCCTGGCTCATGGCTGGGTTGAGCCAACCGGACTCCGCTGCGATCTGGCCGGTCATTCTCGGCCTCGTCCTGTTCGGCGTGGCCTTTGCCGTCAACTCATCAGTCCATTCCTACCTGGTCCTCGCTTACGCCGGCTCGAAGAGGGCGGCCGAGGACGTCGGCTTCTATTACGCGGCCAACGCAGCAGGCCGGTTTGCGGGGACGTTGCTGTCCGGCCTGCTGTATGGCTGGGGCGGTTTGGAGGCCTGCCTGTTTGGTTCGGCCGCGATGCTGGTTGTCTGCTGGGTCATCACGTTGTTGCTCCCGCCGTTCGGCGCTTCCGCCGACCGGTGACCCTGGCCTCGTGACGATACATCTCAGGCGGCGACCGCTGTCTCTTCGGCCGGGGCAAGGCGGATGAGATAGTCGAAGGCGGAGAGAGCTGCCTTTGACCCTTCGCCCATGGCGATCACGATCTGCTTGTAGGGCACGGTCGTGGCGTCGCCGGCGGCGAAGATGCCGGGCTGCGAGGTGGCACCGCGATGGTCGATCTCGATCTCGCCGCGCGGCGTAAGGGCGATCGCCTCCTTCAGCCATTCGGTGTTGGGCACCAGGCCGATCTGCACGAAGATGCCTTCAAGCTCGACGCGATGCAGGCTGTCGCTGTTGCGATCCTTGTAGGTGAGCGCCGTGACTTTGGCGCCGTCACCATGCACCTCGGTGGTGAGGGCCGAGGTGATGATGCTGACATTGGCGAGGCTCTTCAACTTGCGTTGCAGGACCGCATCGGCGCGGAGCTGGCCATCGAACTCGACCAGCGTCACATGGGCCACTATACCGGCCAGGTCGATCGCCGCCTCGACGCCGGAATTGCCGCCGCCGATCACCGCGACACGCTTGCCCTTGAAGAGGGGGCCGTCGCAATGCGGGCAATAGGCAACGCCCTTGTTGCGGTACTGGTCCTCGCCCGGTACGTTCATCTGGCGCCAGCGCGCGCCGGTGGCGAGGATGACACTGCGCGCCTTCAGCACCGCGCCGTTGGCGAGATGCACTTCGGCAAGGCCGCCCGGCACCCTGGCCGGCACCAGCTTCTCGGCGCGCTGCAGGTTCATGATGTCGACGTCATAGGATTTGACATGTTCCTCAAGCGCCACGGCGAGCTTGGGTCCTTCGGTGTGGGAGACCGAGATGAAATTCTCGATTGCCATCGTGTCCAGCACCTGGCCGCCGAAACGTTCGGCGGCGACACCGGTGCGGATGCCCTTGCGCGCGGCATAGATCGCAGCTGCGGCACCGGCCGGGCCACCACCCACCACCAGCACGTCGAAGGCGTCCTTGGTCTTCAGCTTTTCGGCAGCACGTTTCTCGGCGCCGCTGTCGAGCCTGGCCACGATCTGCTCCAGGCTCATGCGGCCCTGGCCGAAGCTTTCGCCGTTGAGGAACACGGTCGGCACCGCCATCACCTGGCGGGCATCGACTTCGGCCTGGAACAGGGCACCGTCGACCGAGACGTGGCGGATGCGCGGGTTTAGGACACTCATCAGGTTGAGCGCCTGCACCACGTCCGGGCAGTTCTGGCACGACTGCGAGAAGTAGGTTTCGAACAGATAGTCGCCGTCGAGCGCCTGGATCTGCTCGATCACATCATGCGCGGCCTTGGCGGGATGACCGCCGACCTGCAGCAGGGCAAGGACAAGCGAGGTGAATTCATGGCCCATGGGGAGGCCGGCAAAGCGCACGCCGACCGCGGTGCCAGCGCGCTGGATGAGGAAGGAAGGCTTGCGCACATCGTCGCTGTCGCGCCGTATCAGCGTGATTTGGTCGGAGAGGGAAACTATCTCCTCCAGCAGTTCCTGCATTTCGCGGGCGCCGTCGCTGTCGTCAAGCGAGGCCACCAGCTCCACCGGCTGCGTGATCCGCTCGAGATAGGCTTTCAACTGTTCTTTCAGATTGGCGTCCAGCATGACGATGGCTCTCTTGGGAATACGGTGCCGCGGCATCATCCCGGACCCGCGCGAGGGCGGATCCGGGATGTGCGCGGTGAGACGTCGACAGTTAGATCTTGCCGACCAGATCGAGAGACGGGGCGAGGGTCTTGGCACCCTCTTTCCAGGCAGCCGGGCAGACTTCACCCGGATGCGCTGCGACATACTGCGCCGCCTTGATCTTGCGCAGGAGTTCCTTGGCATCGCGGCCGATGCCGCCGGCGGTGATCTCGACGATCTGGATCACGCCATTGGGGTCGATCACGAAGGTACCGCGATCAGCAAGACCTGCTTCCTCGATCAGCACCTCGAAATTGCGGCTGAGCTTCAGCGTGGGGTCGCCCAGCATCGTGTAATTGATCTTCTTGATGGCGGCCGAGGTGTCGTGCCATGCCTTGTGGGCGAAATGCGTGTCGGTCGAGACGCTGTAGATCTCGACGCCCAGCTTCTGGAACTCGCTGTAATGATCGGCGAGGTCCTCGAGCTCGGTCGGGCAGACGAAGGTGAAATCGGCCGGATAGAAGAAGAAAACCGACCACATATCCTTCACGTCGGCCTCGGTCACAGTGATGAATTTGCCGCCCTTATAGGCTTCGGCCTTGAACGGCTTAATGGGGGTGTTGATCAACGACATGGTCTCGGCTCTCCAGTGATGTTTTCCGCAAAACGGTGCGTATGACATAGGGGATCGAGATCGATTAAAGAAATCGATTATTATGTTGTGTATGATCGATCTAGTCGAATAATTGGATTATCTTCAGGCTATCGACTCTGAATCCGGCGCACGGCGGGGCCAGTTTCGTACCAGCCCCGGCTGGCGTTCACGATCTCCACCACCGAGAGCATCACAGGCACTTCGATCAACACGCCCACAACGGTGGCTAGGGCGGCACCGGAGTGGAAGCCAAACAGGCTGATGGCGGCGGCCACGGCCAGTTCGAAGAAATTGCTTGCGCCGATCAGGGCCGAGGGGGCCGCCACACAATGCGCCTCGCCGGCCCAGCGATTGAGGAGATAAGCGAGGCCGGCATTCGCATAGACCTGGATCAGGATCGGCATGGCGAGAAGGGCGATGATCAGCGGCTGGGCGATGATCTGTTCGCCCTGGAAGCCGAACAGCAGCACCAGCGTGGCCAGGAGAGCGATGAGTGACAGCGGCTGCAGCAGGCCCAGCATGCCCTGCAGCGCCGCGGACCCACCCGATGCCAGCAGGGTCCGGCGCAGGATCTGGGCCACGATGACGGGGATGAGGATGTAGAGGCTGACCGAGAGCAGGAGAGTATCCCAGGGGACAGTGATCGCGGAGAGGCCGAGAAGGAGGCCCACCAGGGGCGCGAAGGCAAACACCATAACGACATCGTTCAGCGCAACCTGGCTCAGGGTGAAGTGGGGCTCGCCCTTGCAAAGATTGCTCCAGACAAAGACCATGGCCGTGCAGGGAGCCGCTGCCAGCAGGATGAGCCCGGCAATGTAGCTGTCGATCTGATCGGCCGGGAGATAGGGGCGGAACAGCCAGCCGATGAAAAGCCAGCCGAGTGCCGCCATCGAGAACGGCTTCACTGCCCAGTTGATGAACAGCGTGACACCGATGCCGCGCCAATGTTCGCGCACACGACCCAAGGCGGCAAAGTCGATCTTCATCAGCATCGGGATGATCATCAGCCAGATGAGTGCTGCTACCGGCAGATTCACCCGGGCAATCTCGGCGCTGCCGATCGCCTGGAAGATCCCAGGCAGAAAATGGCCCAGAGCGATGCCGACGATGATGCACAAGGCGACCCACAGGGTCAGATAGCGTTCGAACAGGGACAAGGTACAGACTCCGCAGCAGCGGTCAGGCCAATTGTGCGAGGTTTCGGTGGGCGAGGGCGGAAGGGACAAAACCACGCGAGTTGTTTTCCCATTGTAGACGATGACGGAATCGGGGCTATGCCGTCAAGGCAGCGGGTATGAAGGTTGCATGGAGCCTCATCCTATAATTCGAATAATCCGAAAATAGTATCTTGACGTCCGGTTTCAGAGGCATCATCATATTTCCATGAAACTCGAAATAGCAGCGCAACAACTGGCCTCCCTCGGCAACCCGCTCCGGCTCGAGCTCTATCGAGCGCTGGTGCGGGCGGGTGAGGATGGCCTTGCCTGCGGCACCCTGCAGGACAAGCTGGGTATCGCCGCCTCGACCCTGTCGCACCATATCAGGCACCTGATGGAGGCGGGCCTCATTCGCCAGGAACGGCAGGGGACGACGCTGGTGTGCCACGCCGTCTATCCGGCGATGCAGAGCCTGGTCGGCTATCTGGTCGACGAATGCTGCCAGGATGCCAAATGCCACACGCTCAAATCCAATCCCCAAGGACGCGCCGCCTAGGGCGTCTCTTTTTTTGAGCGAATATTTCGAATATGTTGGAAATAGTGAGGAGTTCGACCATGAATGCGATGGACACACTTCCGGTGGCGGTGATTGGGGCCGGGCCGATCGGGCTTGCCGCCGCGGCGCATCTTGCCGAGCGCGGCCTCAAGGTGAAGGTCTATGAGGCCGCCCCCTCGGTCGGGGCCAATATCCGCGACTGGGGACATGTGCGCGTGTTCACCACCTGGGAACAGAATGTCGATACCGCCTCGCGCCGCCTGCTGGAACGACATGGCTGGGAACTGCCACCGGCTGATGCCTTGCCGACGGGGGACGAATTGTACCGGCACTATCTGCAGCCGCTCTCAACCGTGCCCGAACTGACCGACAGCATCGAGGCCGGGGCCAAGGTCGTCGCCATCTCGCGCGCTGGCCTCGACAAGGTGACCAGCAGGGGGCGCGCGGATGTGCCATTCTAATTGCGGATCGTGCAGGAGAATGGCGCAACTCGGCTGGATCATGCGCGGGCCGTGATCGATGCCTCAGGCACCTGGCAGAATCCCAACCCGCTCGGAGCCTCGGGCTTGCCTGCCTTGAACGAAGCCGATCATGCCGCGCGCATTGCCTATGGCATGCCGGATGTGCTGGGGACGAAGCGCATCGACTATGCGGACAAGCGGATCGCCGTCGTGGGGGGTGGCTATTCGGCCATCAACGTGCTGCTTGATCTGCTGCACCTCGTCGAAGCTGCGCCGAAGACGCAGGCGATGTGGGTCGTGCGCGCCACCAACATGAACCGGATCTATGGCGGCGGCTCGGCCGATCAGCTGGAAGCGCGCGGGGCGCTCGGGACGCGCCTCAGCCAGTTCGTGGCGCAGGGACGCATTCAGCTCGTGACCGGTTTCTCGGCCACGGCGCTCAGTGAGACGGCAGGTGGGTTGCAATTGGTCGGCATGACGGCAGGTGGCGAACGCAGCTTGCCCGAGATCGACCGGATAGTGGTCGCGACCGGCCAGCGCCCGGATCTTGCGATGACACGCGAGCTGCGGCTGGAACTCGATCCGTGGCTGGAAGGCGTGAGAGCACTGGGGCCGCTCATCGATCCCAATCTCCATTCCTGCGGCTCGGTGTCGCCTCATGGCCATCGCGAGACGTCGCATCCGGAGCCCGGCTTCTACACCATCGGCGTCAAGAGCTATGGGCGGGCGCCGACCTTCCTGCTGCTGACCGGGTATGAACAGGCGCGCTCGGTGGCAGCTGCCATCGCGGGCGACCTGACGGCGGCCGACAATGTGCAACTGGTCCTGCCGGAGACTGGGATCTGTTCGACCGACAGCGCGGTGGACGGAGCTGGGTGCTGCGGCGGACCGGCGCCCGTCGAAAGCAAATCCTGCTGTGTGGCCGATGTCGTTGCAAAGTCGGCCGGCAAGCAAGGCTGCGGTTGCGGGGCGGCTGCGTGACGCAAACCCCTGACGGTGCGGCGGGCTGGAAGACCTCGCCGCGCGTCGTGGTGCCGGTTCTTGGTGTCACGCAGATACTCGCCTGGGGCTCGTCCTATTACCTGCCGGCGGTGCTGGCGCAACCCATTGCCGGAGACACGGGCTGGTCCCTCTCCTGGGTGGTTGGTGGCCTCTCGCTGGGCCTGCTGATCGCAGGGCTTGCCTCGCCTTTCGTCGGACGCAAAATTCGGCAGCATGGCGGGCGACCCATTCTTGCCGTCAGCGCCCTGCTATTGGCGGCTGGTCTCATAGGGTTGGCATTGGCGCCCAACCTGCCGGTGTTCCTCATGGCCTGGCTGGTCATCGGTTGCGGCATGGGAGCCGGGCTCTATGATCCGGCCTTCTCAACCCTCGGCCGAATCTATGGCCAGGGTGCGCGCCATCTCATCGCCACGCTCACTCTGTTCGGCGGTTTTGCCAGCACCGCCTGCTGGCCGCTCAGCGCCTTTCTGGTGGCCGAGTTGGGCTGGCGCGGTGCCTGTGCCACCTATGCCGCCATCCACCTCTTCATCTGCCTGCCGCTCTATCTGTTCGCACTTCCGAAGGAGGGCGTGCAGAAGCGCGCGCTGCCGAGTGCGCCGGCCGAGATGGGCGAGGTACCAGCAACCGCGCCGCCGTCGCGCGCGATGTTCCTGCTGCTGGCAGTCACGATCATGGTCGGCTCGACGGTTTCGACTGTGATCTCGGTGCATCTTCTGACCATCCTCCAGGCGCGCGACATTTCGCTCGCGGCGGCGGTGGCGCTGGGGGCATTGGTCGGTCCGTCGCAGGTCGGCGCCCGGTTCATCGAGATGGTGGTCGGGCGCTATCACCATCCGATCTGGACCAAGATCGCCTCGGTCTCGCTGGTGGCGCTTGGCCTCGGCCTGCTGTGGGGGATTTGCCGCTGGTTTATCTCACGCTCATCTTTTATGGCGCGGGGATCGGGCTGGAATCGATCGCGCGGGCCACATTGCCGCTGGTGCTGTTCGGGCCCGACGATTATGCGCCGATCATGGGCAAGCTGGCGCGACCCAGCCTCATGGCGCAGGCGGCAGCTCCCTCGATCGGCGCCCTGCTGATCGAGATCTGGGGTGCGCATCTGGCGCTGGGCGTGGTGGTGACGGTGGCCGGGATGAATGTGCTCATTGCCTGGGCGCTGTTCGGTGCCACGCGGCGGCATCGATGACCAGAGTCAAGGCTGAAGTCGCTTTCCCATCAGCTTCTTGACGGCTTCTAGCATCACCCAGAGCAGCAAGCCGGCAACCCCCACCTCCAGGAAATCGGGCGCCTGCAGGACGCCAAAATGGAACAGGTCGCTGACCATCGGCAGTGTCAACGTGACGGCCAAAAGGACGGCAACCAGTACCAGCACGAATCCCAGCGCCATGTTGGGCCGCATGATTGCTGTCCGCAGTGAGCTGCTGTAGCTGCGATTGACCAGGATCAGCGCCACGAGGCAGATGACCAGCGTTGCAAACACCGTCGCACGCAGCTCGTCAGCCGGCACACCCTGCCACCAGGCATAGAGGAAGGTTGAGGCCGATACGACGAGGGTGGCAAAACCTTGCAGGATGCTCCAGACCAATACCTGGCGCGAGATGAGCGGCGCCTCGGGGTCGCGGGCCGGGCGGCGCATGATGTCCTCCTCATCCGTCTCGGCCTCGAAGACAAGTGTGCAGACCGGGTCGATGACCATTTCGAGAAAGGCGATGTGGATCGGTCCGAACAGAATCGGCAGTCCGAACAGCAGCGGCAGCAGGGCCAATCCCGCGATCGGGATATGGACGGCGACGATGAAGCCCATCGCCTTTCTGAGATTGTCATAGATACGCCGGCCGAGGCGGATCGCCGTCACGATCGAGGAAAAATCGTCGTCGAGCAGGACGATCGAGGACGCCTCGCGCGCGACATCGGTGCCGCGCCCGCCCATGGCGATGCCGATATGCGCAGCTTTAAGCGAGGGCGCGTCGTTGACGCCGTCGCCGGTCATGGCAACGATCTCGCCACGGCGCTTGAACGCGCTCACAAGTCGCAATTTCTGTTCCGGCAAGATGCGGGCAAAGACGCCAATGTCGGCGATGCAGGCGTCAAGGGCCGCATCGTCGAGCCGGTCGAGTTCCTTGCCAGTGAGCACCGTATGGCCGGCAATGCCGGCCTCGGTGGCGATGGCGCGGGCGGTGGCGGGATAGTCGCCGGTGATCATTACGACCTGGATGCCGGCGGCGCGCGCCTGAGCCGCCGCCGCTGGCACACCGGCGCGCAAGGGATCGGAGAGCCCCACTAGGCCAAGAAACTCAAAGCTGAAACCGTGCTGCGTGTCCGGGAGACCGTCGGCCGCGACCCTGGCGCGCGCGAGGCCGAGGACGCGCATGCCGGCGCGTCCCATCTCGTCGACGACACTCTTGAGGCGGGCATGATCGGCGGCATCGAAGCGGCACAGCGTCGCCACGGCTTCCGGCGCGCCCTTGGTGGTGACGAGGCAGGTGCCGACTTCATCCTGCATCTGCCAGACATTCGACATGGCAAGGAGATCCGGGCGCAAGCCGTATTCGCGCAGCAGGCTGCGCTGGTCGGCGGCGGGATGCACCGTGTCGGAGAGGCGTGGCGCTAGGTCGTGAAAGGCCTTCTCCATCGGATCGAACGGAACGGGTGCGCTGCCAAGAATGCCGATCGCCGCCAGCTCGGCGATCTCCTCCGGCAGGTGGTCAGCCATACCGCGTTCGACGCGCAGGGTCGGGCCATCCCAGACGCGGAATTCGGCCACCGACATTCGGTTCTCGGTCAAGGTCCCGGTCTTGTCAGTGCAAAGGACCGTGGCGGCGCCCAGGGTTTCGATAGCGGTGGCGCGGCGCGTCAGCACGTGGGCATGCGAAATGCGCCAGGCGCCCATCGCCGTGAAGACGGTGAGGACGACCGGGAATTCCTCGGGGATCAACGACATGCCGAGCGTGATTCCGGCGAGGATGCCATCAAGCCAGGCGCCCCGGCCGAGGCCATGGATGAGAAAGACGGCGGCGGTGACGAGTGCTGCGATAATGGCGAAGATCCGAACCAGGCGGCGTGTCTGCGCCTGCAAGCGCGGTGGCGTCTGCTGCAGGCTGTGCAATGTTTCGCCGATCTTGCCGATTTCGCTGTGACGGCCGGCGGCAATCACCTCGCCGAGGCCGGCGCCGCGCACGACCAGGCAGCCGGAATAGGCCGTCGGCAGATCGTCGCCGCCCGGCCGCTGGTGCGGCACCGGCGCATCAACGCCGCGCGCGGCCTTGCGCACCGGCACGGATTCGCCGGTGAGGAGGGATTCGTCGGTCAGAAGATCCCTGGCTTCGATCAGGCTGACATCGGCCGGGATGCGGTCACCTTCGGCCAGCACGACCAGATCGCCGCGTATTACCTCGCGTCCCGGGATGCGCTTGCGGACACCATCGCGGATCACCAGCGCGCGTGGGCTGGAAAGATCGCGCAGGGATTCGAGCACACGTTCTGTGCGCGATTCCTGCACCAACGTCACAAGGACGGAGAAGGAGGCAAAAGCGAGCAGGATCAGCGCCTCAGAGAGGCTGCCGATGAAGAGATAGATAAGCCCGCCACCGAGCAGCAAGGCCAGCATCGGCTCGCGCAGGACGTCGCGCAGGATAGCTATCACAGAACGACGGTCGCCATGGGGCAATTCATTGTAGCCCTCGCGCAGCAGGCGCGCCTGGGCTTCGGCTTCGCTCAACCCCACTCGATCCGCGTCAAGAGGCAGGAGACCGGCCGGCAACATGTGACTAGATGGAGTCGACACTGCCCGGGCCGCCTAACCGGAATGCCCGAAAATGGCGCAACGATCTGACATCAACCACCTTCCTTAAGGGGCCTGTCTATACTACAATTTTCCGTCAGGGGGCAGGGATGTCGAGCGAACATGATGCGACGGTGACCAACGAGATGCTGCGTGAGCGCGAAGCGCGCCTGCGCTCAATTCTGGAGACGGCGCCCGACGCCATTCTTGTCATAGACGAACGCGGATTGATCGAATCCTTTAGCCCAGCCGCCGAGCGTCTGTTCGGCTACTCCTCCGCCGAGGCCATCGGCAAGAATGTCAGCATTCTCATGCCATCACCCTATCATGAGCGCCATGACGGCTATATCCAGCACTATCTTGAGACTGGTGAGCGACGCATCATCGGCATTGGGCGGATCGTCGTCGGCCAGCGCAAGGATGGTAGCGCTTTTCCGATCGAGCTATCGGTGGGCGAGGCGATGATCGGGGGCAAGCGGCATTTCACCGGCTTCATCCGCGATCTCTCCGAGCGGCAATTGACCGAGAATCGGCTCCATGAACTGCAACTTGAGCTGCTGCATGTCTCGCGCCTCAGCGATGTGGGGCAGATGGCTTCGACCCTGGCCCATGAGCTCAACCAGCCGCTGGCCGCCATCGTCAACTATGTCCAGGCTTCAAGAAGGCTGCTGCAGGCGGAAGCGGTGGCGGTTTCACCGAGGATCATGGAAGTGATGGACAAGGCGGTTGTCCAGGCTGCGCGCGCAGGCGAGATCATCCGCCATCTGCGCGGCTTCATCCAGCGCGGCGAAGCGGAGCGGCAGATCGAGGAACTGAACAATGTGGTCGAGGAAGCGACCGCACTTGCCTTGGTCGGTGCCAAGGAGAGCAGCATCAATGTGCGCTGGGTGCTCGGCACCGAACCCATGTCGGTACTGATCGACAAGGTGCAGATCCAGCAAGTGGTCTTCAACATCATCCGCAACAGCGTCGAGGCGATGACCGAGCACCCCTTGCCGCGCGATGTGGTGGTGACGACGGGGCTGGTAGGCAAGGATATGGCGCAGATCTCGATCAGCGACAGCGGCCCCGGCCTCGCGCCCAAGGTGATGGCGCAGTTGTTCCAGCCCTTTGTCACCACAAAGGAACGCGGGATGGGGCTGGGGCTGTCGATCTGCAAGACGATTATTGATTCACATGGCGGCAGGCTATGGGCCACACCGAATGCAAAGAGAGGGGCTAGCTTCTACATTGCCCTGCCGATCACCGGTGAGATGGATGGGAAGGCCGCATGACGCTGGTCTATGTTGTCGACGATGATGACGCCGTGCGGGATTCGTTGGCCATCCTGCTGGAATCGGCCGGTCTAACGGTCGAGGCCTTTCCGGGCGCCCAGCCGGTGCTGGATCGTTGCTCGGTCCAGGTGCCGGATTGCATCGTGACCGATGTGCGTATGCCCGGCATGGACGGCATGCAGCTATTCGCCGCCCTGGAGAAGGCAGGCGTCGATGTTCCGGTGGTGATCATGACCGGACATGGCGAAGTGCCTCTAGCGGTGGCAGCGATGAAGGCCGGGGTCGCCGATTTTGTCGAGAAGCCGTTCGCCGACGAAGCTATCCTCGGCAGCATTGAAGGGGCCATCAGAAAGCACCAAGGCCGCTTGAAGCTGCGGCCGGTCAGCGCCGAGTTGCTGGCGAGGCTGGAAAGCCTGACCGCTCGCGAGCGTGAAGTCTTTGATCTTCTGATAGCGGGCGATGCCAACAAGATCATCGCCCACACGCTTGACATCAGCATCCGGACCGTGGAGATCCACCGCGCCCGGGTGATGGAGAAGATGAAGGCGAAAAGCCTGCCGGAACTGGTGAGGATGGCGATGGAACTGGGAACGCTGCGCTTGTCCTGACCGCGATCCTCGTTTGTCTCAGGACACCATTTTCAGGTCCTGCGTCCGGGCGCCTGGCCGCATGCGGACCTGCGACAAGTCGACACCGGCGGCTGCGGCGAGACGCTTCAGATCGATGACGTCGAGCTTCTGGCCGCGCAGATTGACGACGCGTTCCTTGCGCATGGCGGAGAGCGCGCGGCAGACAGTCTCGCTGGTGAGGCCGAGGCCGTCGGCAATATGCGGCAGCATCAGCGGCAGTGTCATGGTGCCGTCACGCGGTGCCGGCGTCTCGCTATGGGCGCGAAGGACGAGTTCGAGCAGAAGATGGGCGACGCGCTCCTTGGCGGTGCGGCGGCCGACGCTGGTGAGGTGCTCGAAAGCCCGCGATTCTGCATCGGCCATGATTTCCAGCAAACGGAAGCCAAGGGCCGGGACGTCGCGCATCAGGTCAAACAGGCGTTCGCGGGTGAAGACGCTGAAGGTGCAGGGGGTGAGCGTTTCAAGACTGTGTGACATGGTTCCGGTGCCGGGCAGGCCGAAAACAACGCCGGGCAGGGCGAAGTCCAGAATCTGGCGGCGGCCGTCCTCGAGAATCTGGTGGCGGAAGGCCCAGCCGTCGAGCAGCAGATAAATGTTCCGGCAATCATCACCCTGATAATAGAGCGATTCACCGGCTTCGAGTGTGCAGAAGGTGGGGCGCGCCGCATTGACGCGGAGCATGTCCTGCGACGAGAGGCCGCGGGTCAGCGCCGAAGGGAGGGCCTGAGGTGCCGGGGCAGTCATCGGAAACACACCGAGCGGCACACCGTAAGGTATACCTAAGCCAGGATGCGCTGGTTCGTGAGACGACACGAATTGAATGGCTGTAGGCATAATGTCCCCCTTGCAGTAATTCCGGGAAACGCCGGACAAGGCAAATCTAGATAAGGAGGGGGTGCCCGAACAGTCAGGGATGCTACCTAAGGGAATCTACGTATTGCGACGGGCTGTCGCAGTCGAACAGCCGCAGTTGCAAGGTCGAGCTCCCAATACCTCAAGCAAGATGGCACGGCGTCCCTGCTGCCGTCTTGATCTGGATCAGCCGTCAATCAAGAATGGCGCGCTGCAAATGTTCGGGTATGGAGCAGGTCCATCCGAGTTCTTCTTCGATGCGCTGGCGCAAGGCGTCGGAAGCCGTCGGTTCGCCATGGGTCACGAAGGTCATTTTCGGTGGCCGCTTGAAGCCGTGGAGCCAGCGCATGATGCCATCGACGTCGGCATGAGCGGACAGCATCGACAAATTCTCGACCTGTGCCTTCACCGCAAAGTGGCTACCGTGGATCTTGACGCTTTCAGCACCGGCGACCATGGCGGCGCCACGCGTGCCAGCGGCCTGGAAGCCGGCGAACAGGATGGTGCTGTTGGGGTCGGTCACATAGTGTTTGATGTGATGCAGCACCCGGCCGCCGGTCGCCATGCCGCTCGCCGAGATGATGATCTTGGGCATCGGCTCGGCAGTCAGCGCCTTGGATTCCTCGGGGCTGCGGACAATGCGGGCGATTGCAAAGGCAGCGCGGCATTGCTCGGCCGAGAGGCGATGATCCTCGGGATGCGCGGTCAGAAGATCCGTGGCGTCGGTTGCCATCGGGCTGTCGAGAAACACTGGAACACTGCCGAGCCGCCCCGATTTACGCAACCGGCTGAGATGGTAAAGCAGGGTCTGAGCGCGCCCCACCGCAAAAGCCGGCACCACGACGGTACCGCCGCGTTCGACCGTGCGCTTGACGACACGCAGCAATGCTTCTTCTGGATCCAGCGGATCGTGCCTGCGGTCGCCATAGGTGGATTCGACCAGGAGGTAGTCGGCATCATTGATCAGGACCGGGTCGACCATCATGGGATCGCCGAACTGGCCGAGATCGCCGGAGAAGACCAGCTTCATTCCTTCGAAATCGCATTCGACGATGGAGGCGCCGAGAATATGCCCGCCGCGGCGCAAGGTGATGGCAATGCCTGGCGCAATCTCTTGGCGCTGATCGAAGGGTACAGAAACGAACCGCTCAAGCGCCTTGGCCGCGTCGTCGGCCGTGTAGAGCGGCAGCGCCGGGCTGTGCTTCGAGAAGCGATGCTTGTTGGCGAATTCGGCGTCGCGTTCCTGCAGCATGCCGCTATCGGGCAGGATGATGCCGCAGACCTCCTCGGTGCCGTGGGAGGCAAAGATCTTGCCCGCGAAGCCGTCGCGGACCAGTGCTGGCAAATAGCCCGAATGGTCGAGATGGGCATGGGTCAGCACGACAGCGCTGATCGAACCAGGCGGCACCGGGAACTTCGCCCAGTTGCGCAGGCGCAGTTGCTTGAGGCCCTGGAACAGGCCGCAATCAACCAGCACCCGTCGTCCGGCGGAACTGAGTAGATATTTCGATCCGGTGACGGTGCCGACACCGCCCAGGAATGTGATCTTGCGCGTCATCGCCGGCTGACCTGCCGTCAGCCGAAGGGTGGCCAGACGGTGGGATAGACGGTGTGGTCCTTGACGCTTCTGACGCCAGGCGTGTTCTCGGCGGCGACCCGCATGGCGGCGCGCTCCTCTTCCGAGGTCACTTCGCCCCACAGATGGGCGACCCCCTGACGCACGATGACGTTGCTGGGACGCCACGGCTTGTCGGCAAACTCAGCCACCAGCTTGGCGCGGATGGTGGCGTCGTCGGCCGGGGCTTCACCCGCCGTCTGCGCGCTAGCCACCAGGGCTTGCAGCAGATTGGCGCGACTGACCATGCCCACCAACCGCTTTTCGCGCAGCACCGGCACGCGCTTGATACCGCGCGACTCAAACATGTCGGCAATGGTGCGCAATGGTGTGCTTTCGTCGACGGTGACGACGTCCGGGGTCATGAGGTCCCTGGCCGTGCGGCCGTGCGACTTTACATATTCAGCGGCGAGGGTGGCGTCGCTGACGAACATTTCGGCCCAGCGCGAGCGCTTCTTGTCGGTGCCGCTCTCATAGCGGCGCAACAAATCCCCCTCGGTGATGAGGCCCGCGAGTACCCCCTGCTTATCGACGATCGGCAAGGCGCTGATGCGCGATTCAAGCATCAGCCGGCACAGTTCGGCAACAGACGTCTCGGGCGAGGCCGTGATAACAGCCGGCGTCATGATATCGATGGCGAGCATGGGGATCTCCTCCGGAAGGGCAGAATCTTGGCTTAAAGATAGGCAGCAATTCCCGTGACCGTCTTGATATGGGGCAAAAACGGCGAATGTCAAAGGAGCGGCAGGCTGATGGCCAAGAGCAGAACGGCGTTGAAGATCATCAGCAGGGCGAGAGGGACGCGGCTTTTGGCACGGAAGCGCGCCGCCGCGAAACGGCTGCCATAGCCGATCGCCCAGGAGAGTGGAAAGGTGCCGACCGCAAAGGCCAGCATGGCAATGGCTGCGGCCAGCGGCTCACCGGTGGCCGCAGCCGCGACCAGAGCGCCATATAGGAGGCCGCAGGGGAGGAAACCCAGGAGAATGCCGAGCAGATAGCCACGCAGCCCGGTCGGGTGGCGCAGGAGGGCGCGAGTCGCGTCGCGCAGATGGCGAGTCGCCCCCGCGGGCACCCCGCCGAAGACGCCACCGGCCGTCAATGTGCCAGCTGCAAATCCGGCCGGAATTGCCTCCAGCTTCAACAAACCTTGCCACAGGAACATGGCGGCAGCGGTCCAGAGCAGGACCGGCGGCAGCCAGGAAATGGAGAGAATCTGGCCGCCGGCGCCGATCGGTAAAGCTGCGAGAGCGCCCAAGAGCATATAAGTTGTGCTGCGGCCCAGTTGATAGGGGATGAGAGCGCCGCCGGAGAGGCGCCGCCAGATCTGTCCCTGCGATAAAGTGCGCGACGCCGCAAGTTCCAGCGATTGCGCGGCGACCAACGGCCCGCACATGCCGACGCAATGCGTCAAGCTACCGACCAGCCCGGCCAGAAGCATGCTGAAAATGATGGATCCATGGCCCTGCACCACCACCAGGCAGTGTTCACCAAGCCCTTTGGCAAGTTCCAGCATAAGCCACCATTGCGCCGCTATCGGCTTGTTCTACCGGCAAATAATTTTCCTGGAAACACCTTTTGAGACAGGACCGCCTTGATCTATGTCAAGGACCGCCTTTGGGAGGCGGGTAGTTTGCGCTATGAAAGAGTCCGGTTCATCCCAGGTTCACCCAGGAGAATCGGTCGAGGGACAAAGCTAATGGCCAGATCCGATACATCGCGCGATCCCGACGGCGTGCGCTATACCTCGATCATCGGGATCGACCTGGAGTTGCCGGTCAATCTTGTGACTGTCGAGCAGCCGTGGCGCTGGCTGTTGCGCGGCTGGCAGGACTTCGTCCGCGCCGGTGCCGTCAGCCTCACCTTCGGTATTGGCATCGCCTTGTTCAGCGCGCTTCTCATTTTCGGCTTTTGGCAAAGCGAGTTGCGGCCTTACGCCTTTCCGCTCGCCGCCGGTTTCTTCTTCATCGCCCCACTGCTGGGGGTTGCCTTCTATGAAATCAGCCGGCGGCTGGAAAAGGGCCTGCCGCTCAACGTCGTCGACATCGCGCTCTCGTGGCGGCCGCGTGCGGGGCAGTTGTTCACCATGGGCCTCATCATGATGTTTCTGCACCTCGCCTGGGAGCGGATCGCCATGCTGATCTATGCCGGCTTCTTTGGCGTCGAACTCGCGAGTTGGCAGCACTTTGTGAGTGCGGTGCTGTTTTCGACCGATGGCATTCCCTTCCTGCTGGTCGGCACCGTCACCGGCGGCGTTCTCGCCGTGGTCGCCTTCGCCATCGGCGTGGTGGCCTTTCCGATGTTGATGGAACGCGATTGCGGCAGCCTGCGCGCCATCACCACCTCGGTCTGCGCGACCTTGGTCAATTGGCGCGTCCTCATCGGCTGGGCAGCGCTCATCGTTCTATTCACGGTCGCGGGTATCGCGACATTCTGCATCGGGCTGGCAGTGACCATGCCCCTCATCGGGCATGCCAGCTGGCACGCTTACCGCGATCTGGTGGAGACAAAGAATGACTGAAAGAGCCGCCCCATCCGTCACAGCCAGCGGGTCTGTTGACGACGCCGAGCATGCCAGCGGTATCGCCGGTGCGATCGCGATCCTGTTTCTGGGAATATTTGCCCTGCTTGGAGTCTTCGTCACGGCACGGGCCGTGGACGGGATGTTCCAGCTGTTCGGCGCGTGCCTCGCGCTCTTTGCCATCCTCATGTTGTTCCGCGTCATTGCTCTTCTGCTGCCGCATAACAGCAGCGATATCTAAAGGAATCTCCGATGACACAATCTCGGGCAGGCGTCATGCCATCCTATAACGAACAGATTGTCCGCATGTTCACCCTGGCCTCCATGTTCTGGGGGCTGGTGGGCTTTCTGGTGGGCGTGGTCATCGCCTTCCAGCTGGCCTTTCCGGTGCTCAACCTGGGCCTGGAGTGGACCTCGTTCGGGCGGTTGCGGCCACTGCATACCTCGGCCGTCATCTTCGCCTTTGGCGGCAACGTGTTGCTAGGTACCAGCCTCTTTGTCGTGCAGCGAACCTGCCGCACGGCACTGTTCGGCGGACCGCTCCTCGCGGAATTCCTGTTCTGGGGTTACCAGCTGTTTATCGTTCTGGCGGCGAGCGGCTATGTGCTCGGCATTACCGGCGGCACTGAATACTCGGAACCGGAATGGTACACCGATCTGTGGCTGACCCTGGTCTGGGTCGTCTATCTGCTGATCTTCCTCGGCACGTTGATGAAGCGGAAAGAGCCGCATATCTATGTCGCCAACTGGTTCTATCTCGCCTTCATCGTCACCGTGGCGATGCTGCATATTGGCCGCAATCTCTCCATGCCGGTCTCGTTCCTCGGCACCAAGAGCTACTCGCTGTTTGCCGGTGTGCAGGATGCGATGCTGCAATGGTGGTATGGGCACAACGCGGTCGGTTTCTTCCTCACCGCGGGCTTCCTCGGCATCATGTATTATTTCGTGCCCAAGCAGGCCAACCGCCCGGTCTATTCCTATCGCTTGTCGATCGTGCATTTCTGGTCGCTGATCTTCCTCTATATCTGGGCCGGACCGCATCATCTCCACTATACAGCCCTCCCGGATTGGACACAGTCTCTCGGCATGGTGTTCTCGGTCATGCTGTGGATGCCGAGCTGGGGTGGCATGATCAACGGCCTGATGACGCTCTCGGGCGCCTGGGACAAGCTGCGCACGGATCCGATTCTGCGCTTCCTGGTGACGTCGGTCGGCTTCTACGGCATGTCGACCTTCGAGGGTCCGGTCATGTCGATCAAGGCGGTGAACAGCCTGAGCCACTACACTGATTGGACGGTGGGCCATGTTCATTCCGGTGCCTTGGGCTGGGTGGCATTCGTGAGCTTCGGCGCCATGTACTACCTGGTCCCGGTGTTGTGGAAGCGCGAGCGTCTCTACAGCCTGCGCCTGGTCGAGTGGCATTTCTGGATCGCCACGTTCGGTATCGTGCTCTACATCGTGTCTATGTGGATCTCGGGCATCATGCAGGGCCTGATGTGGCGTGCCTATGACAGCCTTGGCTTCCTGCAATATTCCTTCGTCGAAACGGTTGCCGCGATGCATCCCTACTATGTGGTGCGTGGTTTCGGCGGTGTCCTCTTCCTGATTGGGGCTATCATCATGACCTACAACCTCATCCGGACGATGCGTGGCGATGTGCGGCAAGAACGCAGCATCGGCAGCACCGTTGCCGTCGCGCAAGCCTAGGACAGGAAAGGGCTTGTCATGATCAAACACGAACGCTTCGAAACCAACTCCATCTTCCTGCTGGTCGGCATCCTGCTGACGGTTGCCATCGGCGGACTGGTGGAAATCGTGCCGCTCTTCACGATCGGCGAAACCATCGAGAAGGTTGAAGGGGTTCGGCCCCTGAGTCCGCTCGAGCTCGCCGGCCGCAACATCTACATCTCGGAGGGCTGTTACAACTGCCATAGCCAGCAGGTGAGGCCGTTCCGCGACGAGGTCGAGCGCTATGGCCACTACAACTTGGCGGCCGAAAGCATCTATGACCACCCATTCCAGTGGGGTTCCAAGCGGACTGGGCCGGATCTGGCGCGCGTCGGCGGTAAATATTCCAACGATTGGCAGGCGGCGCACCTCATCGACCCGCGCTCGGTGGTGCCGGAATCTATCATGCCGACCTATCCGCATCTCGCTGAGCAGGATGTGGAGCCGGAGGAGATCGGCGCCCATCTCAATGCGCTCACGATCGTGGGCGTACCCTATTCGGAGGAGATGATTGCCGAGGCCGCCGCCGACATGATGGCCCAGGCGACCCCAGATGCCGATACCGAAGGGCTACTAAAACGCTATCCGAAGGCTGTCATCGGCGATCTAGATGGCGATCCCACGCGCATCACCAAGATGGACGCGTTGGTCGCCTATCTGCAGTCGCTGGGCCGGATGGTCGATTTCACCACCTATCGCCCGGAACTGGCCAGCGGGGCCTCGGTTGAAGGAAGCCAGCCATGAGCCTGCTCGAATTTTCCCACATGGCGCGCGAATTATGGGTCGTTTGGTTGCTGATCATTTTCGCCGCGATCGTTTTCCATGCCTATCGTGGTCGCAACAAGAACCATTTCAACGATTGTGCCCAGATTCCCTTTCGTGAAGATGCTGAGGAGATGAACAATCATGGCTGAAGTCGAACGTGATCTCGCCACGGGTGTTCAAACCACGGGGCACGAATGGGACGGCATCAAGGAACTCAACAATCCGCTGCCGCGGTGGTGGCTGCTGGTGTTCTATGCCTGCGTCATCTATGGGCTGGGCTATACGGTGTTCTACCCAGCTTGGCCGAGCCTCTCCGGCTACACCAAAGGCATCCTCGGCTACAACTCGCATGCTGATTACTATACCGACGCCGCCGCGGCGGCCGAGGGCAAGAAGCAATTTACTGACCGCATCGAGACTCTGGGGGTCGACCAGATCTCCCAGGATCCGCAGTTGCTGGAATTTTCCCTGGCTGGCGGCCAAGCCGTGTTCAATGAGAACTGTGCACAGTGTCATGGTGTCGGTGGACAAGGCCTGCGCTTCTATCCCGTGCTGGCAGATGATAACTGGATCTGGGGTGGACGCCTTGCCGATATCGAGCAGACAGTGCGCCACGGCATCCGCAACGCTGACGATCCGGAAGCTCGGCAGTCGCTGATGCCGAGCTTCGGCGTCGACGGGCTCCTCGACAAGGCACAGATCGCCGATGTCACGGAATATGTCGTGTCACTGACTGGGGCGGAATTCGATGCCGCCGCCAAGGATCGTGGTGCCAAGGTGTTCGCCGAAAATTGCGTGGTCTGTCATGGTGAGAATGCGGCCGGCAACAAGGAGCTGGGCGCGCCTTCGCTTACCAGCAATATCTGGCAGTTCACCGGTGACCGCGCTGCCTTCGCTGCCCATATCAACGCCCCGCGCCACGGTGTGATGCCGGCTTGGCAGGGGCGGCTCAGCGACGATCTGATCAAAATGGTAACGGTTTATGTGCACAGCCTCGGTGGCGGGCAGTGATTTGGCGAATGACTAAAGTATTGCATGTAACATGACGGTCCAGGACGCACAGCCCAAGAGCCTCTTCGCGGCACAGGAAAAAATCTATCCGCAACGCGTGTTCGGAAAGTTCCGGCTGATCAAGTGGCTCGTGCTGGGCGTCCTGCTCGGCCTCTATTATGTGATGCCTTGGTTGCGCTGGGATCGCGGCGAGGGCGTTCCCGACCAGGCATTGCTGGTCGACCTGCCAGGGCGGCGCGCATACTTCTTCTGGATCGAGATATGGCCACAGGAAGTCTATTACTTTGCTGGCATCCTCATGCTGGGTGCCTTCGGCCTGTTTCTGGCCACCGCCTTGCTCGGCCGGGTGTGGTGCGGCTTTACTTGCCCGCAGACGGTCTGGACCGATCTTTTCCTGTTTGTCGAGCGCTGGATCGAGGGTGATCGCAATAAGCGCATCAAGCTCGACAAGGAGCCGCTGGGGGTTCGCAAGATCGGGTTGAAGTTGGCTAAGCATGGCGTCTGGTTGCTGATAGCCTTGCTGACCGGCGGCGCCTGGGCGATGTACTTCAACGATGCGCCGACCTTGGTTCGAGAGTTCGTGACGGGGCAGGCGAGCAGCGCACAGTATGGCTTCATCGCGCTCTTTACCGGGACCACCTATCTCCTCGCCGGCTGGGCGCGGGAACAGGTCTGCATCTACATGTGCCCGTGGCCGCGCTTCCAGTCGGCGATGTTCGATGAACGCACCATGCTGGTGACCTATGAGGAATGGCGCGGCGAACCGCGTGGTAAGGTAAAGGCGCTTGGCGCTGGCGGTGAGAAGCTCGGCGATTGCATCGATTGCGGACTTTGCCATCATGTCTGTCCGACCGGTGTCGATATCCGGCTCGGCCAGCAACTGGCCTGCATCGGCTGTGGCCTGTGCATCGATGCCTGCAACGGGGTGATGGCCAAGATTGGACGACCGACCGAGCTCATCACCTATGATTCGCTCTACAATCAGGCACAGCGCGCGGCGAACTTGCCGGCAAAACATCGCTTCATCCGGCCGCGCACCATGCTCTACGCTGCCATCATTGCGCTCATCGGCGCAGCGATGGTGCTGTCGTTGGGTACGCGGTCGCGCCTTGATGTCTCACTGCAAGCTGACCGGTCGCCCATCTTCGTGCGATTGAGCAATGGCGACATCCAAAACGGCTACAGCATCAAGATATTGAACATGGTGCGCGAGGACGCGCAGTATGACATCAAGGTCAGTGGCATCGAGCAGATCAGATTGAAGGTAATCGGACAGCCGGGCTCCCTGGTTTCGGTGCCAGGGGATTCGGTCGGTACCTTCCGCATGCTGCTGCATGCCCCGGCTTCGGCCCTGAGCGATGATTCGACGCCGATCAAGGTGACGATTGAGGATCAGACAACCCATGAGACAAGCAGCCATGACGCCGTCTTCCGCGGTCCAGCCAAATAGGCGCTCCCTGTGGATCCCGGGGATTTTCGTCCTCGGTTTTCTCATCGTCATCGCCGTCAACGGCATATTGATCTTCACGGCCGTCAGCAGCTTCAGCGGGCTGGAGACGGACAGTGCCTATGACAAGGGACTGCAATACAATCAGGCTCTGGCCGCCGCCGCCGCCAATGCCCAAACCGGCTGGCGGGCCCTGCCCCTGGTCACGGGTGGCAACAACGGCGCGCGGAAGCTTGAAGTTACCATCCTGGATCGCGCTGGTGCGCCGGTGACCGAATTGCGCGTCGAAGCCTTTCTGGTCCGGCCGACGAATGCCGGCATGGACAGCACCATCCCCCTGACTGATTTCGGTGCCGGCCGCTATGGCGCCGTGTTCACGCCGCAGGCTCTGGGTAACTGGGAACTGCGCCTGAAGGCAGAGCGTGGCGATGTTGCCTGGCAGCAAAGCCAGAGGCTGTTCCTGCGATGATCCAGCCTGCCGCCGAGCAGGGCCGGGCCGACGGCCTGTGCCAGCATTGTGGCGGCGAGGTCGTCGGCAGCGAGCGCTATTGCTGTGCGGGTTGCAAGGCAGCACATCAGCTGATCGGAGGCCTTGGCCTTGGCGCCTATTACCAGCGGCGCGTCCTGGACGGGGCGCAGCGAAAGCCAAGGCCGGAGGATATTTTCCAGGTGGGGAGCTTGGCTGCCTGGGCGCGTGACATCGACGAGATGACCGGCGAACTCACGCTGATGATCGACGGCCTGCATTGCGGCGCCTGCGTTTGGCTGATCGAACAGTTCCTGCTGCAGCAGCCGGGCGTTGTCAGCGCCCGCGTCTCGCTCACCACTAGGCGTCTCTCGCTGCGCTGGGAAAAGGCTGCCGTCCAGGTGGAGACACTTGTTGCCGGCGTTCAGCAGCTTGGTTACCGGCTGGTGCCGCTCGATCCCAGCTGCCTTGCCAGCCGCGACGAGCATGAGGTCAAGCAACTGCTGCGCTATCTTGCGGTGGCCGGATTCGCTGCGGGCAATATCATGCTGCTGTCGGTCTCGGTCTGGCTTGGTGCCGATGCCGCCACGCGAGACCTGTTGCATTGGGTCTCGGCCATGATCGCCATTCCGGCCATTGCCTATGCCGGCCGGCCGTTCTTTGGCTCGGCCTGGTCCGCTTTGCGCGCTGGACGTACCAACATGGACGTGCCGATCTCATTGGCCGTCATTCTGGCGCCGTCATTGAGTCTGTTCGAGACCTTTACCGGTGGCCAGCACGCCTATTTCGATTCGGCCGTCACCTTGTTGTTCTTCCTGTTGATCGGCCGATTCCTCGATCATCGAGCACGGCGGGCGGCGCGGGCCACGGCCGAACAGCTTCTGGCCTTGAATGCGGAGGCAGCGACAATCGTCGAAAGCGATGGTTCGCTGCGCGATGTGCAGCCGCGTCAGTTGCTGGCCGGGCAGCGGGTGCTGGTGGTCGCTGGTGCGCGCATTCCAGCCGATGGCAAGGTATTGGCCGGCAATAGCCGGGTCGACCTGCAGATGATCTCGGGCGAATCCATGCCGGTTGCTGCCAGCCTCGGCACGGACGTCTTTGCCGGCACGCTCAATCTCGAGGCGCCGCTGACCATTCTGGTTGAGCGGGTGGGCGAATCGACCTTGCTGGCCGATATCATCCGCCTGATGGAAGCGGCCGAGGCCAGGCGCGGCCGGTTCGTGCGCCTGGCCGAGCGCGTCGCGCGCTATTATTCGCCGGTCGTGCATTTGACAGCACTCACTACCTTCCTCGCCTGGGTCTTCCTGGGCGGGATGGCGTGGCAGGATGCGATGCTAATCGCCATCGCGGTGCTGATCATCACCTGCCCATGCGCGCTGGCGCTCGCTGTGCCGGCCGTGCAGGTGGTGGCGAGCCAGAGGCTGCTCAAATCTGGTATCCTGATGAAGTCACCGGATGCGCTGGAGCGGCTGCGCCTGGTGGACCATGTCCTCCTCGACAAGACCGGCACTCTCACCATCGGTCGACCGACACTCCATGCCTGCAGCGATCCCGGCAAGCTGGCGAAGGCGGCATCGATTGCCAGCAACAGCCGGCATCCCCTGGCTGCGGCCCTGCGCCGCGCGGCCGGGCTCGTCGTGGCGCTGGAAGGCGTGACGGAGATTCCCGGACATGGTCTGGAATGGCGCGGCCCCGACGGCGTCTGGCGCCTGGGCAGTACGCGCTTTACCGGGCAGACTGACAGCGGATCGGCAGCTATGACGCTTTGGCTGGTCGATCCGGCCGGGCGCGGCACATCGTTCCAATTCGTCGACCCGCTGCGCAACGATGCGCAGGCTGTGGTCGAGGCGCTGAAACAGATCGGACCGGTGGAGATCTGGTCCGGCGACCGTATGGCGACCGTCGCTGCCACGGCGGAGATGGTCGGGATAGCAGATTGGCACGCCCAGCAATTGCCGACCGACAAGGTGGAGCGGCTCGAGCAGCTGCGTACCGAGGGCAAGCATGTGCTGATGATCGGCGACGGCATCAACGACGCGCCGGCGTTGCGCGCGGCCACGGTGTCGATGGCGCCTGCCAATGGTGCTGAGATCGCCCAGAATGCGGCCGACCTGGTGTTTCAGGGCGACCGGTTGGCCCCCATCCTCACTGCGCTGCGCACCGCGCTGGTAGCCGATCGGCTGGTCCGGCAGAATCTGGTCATTTCACTCACCTATAACCTGGCAGCCGTGCCACTGGCCATCCTGGGTATGGTCACCCCGCTGGTGGCTGCGATAGCCATGTCGAGTTCATCCATTGTCGTGGTGCTCAATGCGCTCCGCGCCGGACGCATCCGGGTGACACTGGACAAAGGGCAGATGGGGGAACTGTCGTGACAGTCCTCCTTTTCCTGATCCCTATCGCATTGGTCCTGGGTGGGCTCGGCCTCGGCGGGTTCCTGTGGGCCATGCGCTCGGGCCAGTTTGACGATCTCGATGGTGCAGCGCAGCGCATTCTTTTCGACGATGCCCCGGCACCCCCTGCCGAGCGGCCAGCGCCAAAAGCAGATGGCGAAATGCCGCAGGCTTGATCCTTGATTCTGACCTAGATCAAAACCGTTAGTCCTGCTGCTGGCTACCATGGGAACCTAGCAGGTGGCTCACTGTCGGCCGCCGCGGTGTGGCGGAGCCGGTATGAAGAAGGGCGTGATTTTGGCAGTGGTGACGGGGGCGGCGTCGGACCCGGAGGTCCTCGACGCTACCTTGGCGCTGTCGCGGATCTATGACAGCCATATCGAGGTGCTGCACCCCCGCCTTGATCCCTTCCAGATTCTGGCCGGTCTCATCGATGGGATCAACGGCCTGGGTACATCGGATATCGTCGCTGGCATCACGGAAGACATCAATCGGCGCCACCAATTGGCCAAATCCTCCTTTTCCGCCTGGATGGGACGGCACAACATCCGCCTGGAAACCGAGATCAGCAAATCATTCACCGGTCGCAACAATGGCCTGACAACGACCTGGCGCCAATGCGAGGGTACCTATGATGGCGCCATGATCCAGTATGGGCGCCTCGCCGATGTGATCGTTCTGGCCCAACCCGGGTCGGGGGGACATCAGGCACAACAGATGATCGTCGAGGCTGCACTGTTTGAAACAGGCCGTCCCGTCATGTGCATTCCGGCCGGTTTTCGCGGCCTCGATCCCAAGCGCGTCGCCATCTTTTGGAATGGTAGTCAGCAGGCAGCGCGCGCCGTCGGCGATGCCATGCCACTGCTGTCCGCATGTGGCAACGCCGTGGTGATGTCGGCCGGCCGGAGCGAGGGGTCCGATGCCACCGACCTGGTCGAACGCCTTGTGCTGCGTGGCATCGAGGCGCGGACAAAGCGGATCAATAGTTCGCAAGAGAAGACTCCTGCTGCCTTGCTGGCCGCACTGGAAGAGATCAGCTTCGGCTTGGTCGTAATGGGTGGCTACGGCCATTGCCGACTGCGCGAGATGTTCCTGGGCGGCGTGACCCGCCACATGCTGGCCGAGGCCAAGATCCCCGTTCTCCTCGCCTATTAACAGTCTGATCAAAGGCAGAGAGCTGACCGTCAACCGTGTTCCGTTCGATGAGGAAAACTGTCGCAACGGGGCACCCATGTGAGTGTCGTCTTTATCGGTACCGATGAAGAGGTCTGGGCCAAGATCACGAACAGGGACCGCCAGGATTTTGACCTCTTTGCCGTCAACACCGCACAGCTGCAACGCTATGTCGATGCCGGACTCACCACGCCCCTCGATCTCAATGAGATACCGAACCAGATCGCAAATCGCCGACATCAAGAACGGGCAGATCGCGCTCAAGAACAACGTGCGGAGCTTCTAAGACACCACGGATGAACTATTGCAGATGTATCAGAGCAACGACGTAGCTGTGATCTTTGGCAATTTCGGGCAGCAGCAGGTGAAGGCATTGCGTGATGCGGGCGCCCCGATCGACTACCTAAACCCGCTCTATTGGAAGGCGGTAGAAGATCCAATCCTGCGCGCCAGATTGTGGGGGGAGTATCAAGGCTGCGCCATGATACTCCGTAGGCGCGCCCCTCAATTGAAGGGCAGCGGGCTCGCTGCAGGTCATGCTGTCGAATGCCCTGTTCCTCCGACTTTGGCGGAGATTTGGGTGGCCACTGCCAGGAACCAATGCCATCACGATTCATTCCTATCATCCAAGCGTAACGACAAGGAGAGATGGAATGAAGAATATGCTCAAGACGGGTGTTGCTTTGGCTGTGCTGATGGTTGCGTCGCCGGTCATCGCGATGGCGGATAACGCAGTGACAACGACCATTGCCGCTGACGGCAATGTCGATGCCGGCGCTTTGATCGGTAAGGACGTTGTTGATGGCAAGGGCGAGACCATCGGCGAAATCGACGGCGTGATGGTTGATGCAAAAGGCAAGGTCCAATCTGTCATCATCGATGTCAGTGGCTGGTTGCAGACCGAGAAGCTGGTGCCGGTTGCGTGGAAAGAACTGCGCCAGACCGAGGATGGCAAGGTCGTCAGCAAGCTGACCAAGGAGTCAGCAGAGTCGACGCCGCCATACGACTATGCCGATGACAGCCAGCGCGGCAAGATCATGACAGGTGATGGAAAGCCTTATGCTGCGGACCAATCCGGCAGCCTGATGCCGAGTGCCTCGCCAATCAGGAATGCGGACGGCACCCTCAATTCGAGCAAGCTGATTGGCCTCAATGTCGAGAATACCGATGGTGACAATCTCGGTGAAGTGGGCGAAGTCGTGCTGCAGGAGGACGGCAACGTCCAGGGCGTCGTGGTGGATGTCGGCGGTTTCCTCGGCATGGGCACGCATTCCGTCCTGCTGAACTGGAAGGACGTCAAGCTCAGCGGAACGCAGGATGACGTGAAAGCCACGGTCAATGCCAGCAAAGACCGCCTGAAGGGCCTGCCGGCCTATGAGGCCAACGCACGCTAAGGCAGTTTCCCACCGGGGAGAATCATCTCCCCGGTGGCGATCCTTTCAACAATCAATCTTCCAACATGTGGCCGAGCGGTTGCAGAGACTGAACCCGGTCGCACAGGATCTTGGTGATTGCCAGCATCGGCACCGCCAAAACTGCCCCGGGCACACCCCACATCCAATACCAGAATACCAGCGACAGGATCACAGCGACTGGGTTCAGCGTGAACCTTTTGGCAAGCAGAAGCGGTGTGACTATCTCGCCTTCGATGACATGGATGAAGAGGTAGAGGGCGGCCGGCAAGGTGGCGAACCAGGAATTGTCGAAGCTCAGAAAGCCTGCGAGGAGGAAGATGCCGATCCCCGCCAGGGGGCCCAGGATCGGCACATAGTTGAGGACCAGCGCCAGCACGGCCCATAACAATGGATCGCTCATACCGACAACGTACATGGCGATGCCAACCATAATGCCGACGGCGACATTCATGACGGTGACCGTCACGAGATAGGCGGAGATATCGCTTTCGATCTGCTGCGAGATGTCGATGGCTTGGCGCTTCTGGCGAAAGGTCGGCAGCAGTTCGACCAGGCGCCGGAGGAACTTGTCGCCGGCTATCAGCAGGAAGAACAGGATCAGGCCGGTTGTTACCAATCCGTCGGTAATTGCGCTCAGACCGCCGACCACCATGCCGACCAGATCGAATTGCTGGACGGCTACGGTGGTGCTGCCGCCATTGGTGGCTTTTTCTGCATGACGGAGCAGGCGTTGCACCAGATCGATAGGTTCGCTCAACAGGCTCAATCGATCGGAAAGGCGCGACATTGCCTCGGGCAGTTTGCCGACCCAGTCGCTGGCCGATCCCGTCAGGGGCGCGCAGACGATCAACACGATGGCGACCAGAAATGTCACGGTAAGCAATGCCGCGATGGCCGTCGGTATCTTCGCCCGCGTCAGTAACCGGAAGACCGGCTGCAACAGAAGTCGGAGGACGAAGGCGATGATGACCGGCAGAACGACCGGCTGTGCCACGTAGAGCGCCCACAGACCGGCAAGAAGCCCCATGGCAATGGTCGCCACAGCAACGGGGTCGAGATCAAGATCGACGGCAGTCGACGTCTCCGGAGGGTTAACGTCCGGAAGAGCGGGCGGGTGTCCACTGGAGAGCGTCAAAGCCTGAGTCCGTTCATATATCTTGCCCCATAGCGGCGGCCCTATGCGGGCGCCGCGGCCGGTTTGCGCCGTTACAACGGGGGGCGCCGGTGAATGTTCCACCAGCAACCAATGTTCTCGTCTTTACCAAAGACAGAGCGCTGGTCCGGAACTCTCTCCGATTTTCGTCGTTATGCCCAGAGATGAACGCCTCGGTGCGAATACTGACCCTAGAGTCAGCGTGTCTATTGCAATTGCAGACGCCTCGTGTCGAGCAGGTTAAGAAACTGGAGGTACAATGACCAAGATACGCATAGCCGGTACATTTGAAGACGCGACCCTGGATGTGCTGCGCATCCTTGGTGTCACGAATGCCGCAAAGGCCGCGAACCTGTCTCCCAAGACAATCCGCGACTATTCCGACCCGGATCGTGCAGGCCGTCCCACGCTGGCCAAATCGGTCCTGCTCGACGCTGCCTGCTTCGCCAAGGTCGGTAGAGCGCCGTTCCTCGAGGCCTATTCGCGGCAGCTGGCGGAGGCCACCGCCCAGACCCCCCGAGAGCCGGGGGATGTCCTGTCGGAAGCATTGGACTTGCCAGGCGCGATCGGCCGGCTGCTGGATGTCATCCGGAAATCCCGCTCTCCGAACTCGCCCCACGGCGTCAAATTGTCACCCAGTGAGGCTTCGCAATTGTGCATGAGATCAAGGGGCCGCGTCAGGAACTCGATGATCTGGAATTTGCCGTCGTGTCGGCAACCAAGGCGAATGGGTGATCTGAGGTAGTAATTTTCGGTATCCGTCAGCGTTGGTCGCAGCAACGACCCGGGTGACCCGGGTCGTTGGCGACATCATCCCCGCGTGGCAGCCCCCTCTGGGGTGCTGTCGTCTTCGGATTGGGGTCCGTTCCCGGTCGGCGCGCCAGCCTTGAGTGGCAGCACGTTGAACCTGATCGTTGTTGCTGTCCCCGGCGGGCCGGCAACAGTCATGGTTCCGCCTAGCTGCTTGGTGAAGGCGGCAATGAGAGTGGCGCCCATCGTGCCAACCGGGTCGCCGTTTCCGCGCGCCGCCGGGCCGATACCATTGTCGACGATAGACAGGCAGGCCTCTCCGTCCTCCGCAACCGCCATCGACACACTGATGCTGCCAGTTCCCTGATTCGGAAACGCATGCTTGAAGCAATTGGTGAGAATTTCTGTCGTGAGAAGGGCCAGAGGCACCGCGCGGTCGCCAATCATCCGCATGTTGGGGAACTCGAAACGCATTGTTACGCGCCGCGATGAAATACCCGATCCGTCCTGGAGCAGGGCGCACAGGTTCTTCATGAACGGCGCCAGGTCGATCTCCTTGAGATCCTCGCTCTCGTAAAGATGCCGGTGAACCAATGCTAGGGCGTTGATGCGCATCTGCAGGTCCGATAGCGCCTGTTTGAATGCGTCGCCGCGCGGAAGCCGTGCGTAGAGATTGAGCAGGCTTGTGACGATCTGCAGGTTGTTTTTCACACGGTGATGAATTTCGCGCAACATCAGCTGCTTCTGGGCAAGCGATTCCCGCAGATCAGCTTCGCGGTGTTCGATGCGAGTGGCCATGGCCTTGAGAGTCTCGCCCAGCTGACGGATCTCGCTTGGTGCACCACGCAACTCTGTATCGGCGAAAAGATTGCCCAAGCTCATTGAATTGGCAGCATCGGTGAGCCTCTCTGTCCATCGGGTCACCAATTGCCGGGCGCCAAACAGTGCCGCCATCATGCCGGCAATCGACACGAGGCATAGAATGCCGATCTGGATCATCAGGTCACGGAGCAGTGGGTCGATCACCGCGGCGCGTGGCAGGCTGAAGATGATAAACAGTCCATTGTTTCCGAGCGCATTTACCGCGTAAATGCGTTGTTGCCCATCCAGCCCGGGCGCCTCCAGCGAACGGACGCCATCACGAATGATGGAGTCAACAATGGGTTTGGCCGGAAGCGTTTCAAGTGCGCGCTCGCCATCGCCTCTCGAACTCACAAGAACAGCGCCGTGGCGATCCAGCATTGTAACGTCACCGGCACTTGGTAGGCCGGGTTCCTGCCCGATGGCCGACAACCAGTTGAGGCGGATGCCGAGGGCAATGACCCCCTTGAGAGTCCCGTCGGCATCAAACACTGGCGCCGCATAGGAAATGATCGGTTCGCGCAAGGCCGGGGATATCAGGTAGCCGCTGAGTGTGGGGGCGCTGGTAGCAAGAACTCTTGTGAACCACTCACGCTTGGCAACATTGATGAGTTGCTTGCTCTCGTCCCATTGACACGCCGCATCGCCATTTAGATTGAACAGGACAGCCGTACCATAGGGCGGATAAGGCTGCACTGCTCGAGCGAAAGACTCACTGCACTCAAGATGGATTCGACTGTCTTGCGCGCCCCGCAGCACAGCCAGTACCTGATCGTCTCGTGACAGGTTTTGAACGATCTGCTGCGATTGCCACAGCAAGTTGGCTTCATAGTTGGACGCAAGTGCGGCAAATCGCAAAGTGGCGTCACGCGCCAAGGCGATCTGACCGCGGAAATTGTCAATGGCCGCCCACACGCCAAAGGCGCTGGGAATGATAAGCACGATCGCAAACAGGAGTATCAGGCGATGGCGCAAGGGTTGCAGGAACGTGCCGATCATTCTGGTCCCATCGCCCAATGCAATTTCAGCCATGGCATGATTTGGGACCCTTTGGCGCTGTGCCAAAAAACTTTCACGCCACACATGATCCCTGCAACGGACGCCTGCATCCTGTCGACCACTAAGCGAAGGATGTTCGACAGAAGGCGTCCGGTTGGTGTCTGATCAATTCTACGTTAGACGGCGATCCGCTTCGCGTGCCCGGTACTGGTAAATGACAGAGCCTGCGAAATCGTGACCTTGAGTGTATCGGATTCGAAAGGTTTGGTCACAAGATAGGTCGGTTCGGGGCGCTCCCCAGTGAGCAGGCGCTCGGGATAGGCGGTCACAAAGATCACCGGGACCGTAGACATGCGCAGGATCTCCGTGACGGCGGAGATACCCGAGCCACCGGCGCCAAGGTCGATATCCGCAAGGACCAAGCCGGGCTGCGTCTTCTTGAAGATCGCCACCGCCTCGGTCTGGCTTGCCGCGACGCCAACCACCGTGTGACCAAGATCCGTCACCAGACTGCTGATATCGAGGGCAATCACCGGTTCATCTTCAATGACCAGAATAGATGTCGCAATCTGCAGATTGACGGTCGCCCAGGCATCGACCAGAAGGGCCTCTGCTTCTGCCACGGGGATGTCGAGGATGGTCGCTGCGTCCGCGGTCGAAAAGCCTTCGAGCGAGGTCAGCAGGAGGATCTGGCGCTCAGAGGCAGGAAGGGCCCGCAACCGGGCTTCGACCGAAAGGTCGACCAACGCATTGGGGTCATCGGCCTCCACGTTTCGGTTGGAGACCACGTGGAACAATTTGAACAGGCCGAGCTTCACGTCCGCCCCGGCAGGAATGACCTCGGGATCCGCCAATAGCGCCTCGAGGCTCACACGGACATATAGGTCACCAGATTCCTGAGATCCCATAAGCGCTCGCGCATAACGACGTAAATATTTGAGATTGTGTACTATTTCGTCAGAATTTGCCCGCACTTTGCCACCCTTTGTTCTAAGATCCGATCCGAGATCGACTTTTTTCCGATGTATCAGGAACCGATTTGCGCGTTTTGGGTTCCCTTAACGGACAGAAAAAACCGATAGACTGAACCATGTGTTTTCCTGCGGCGCCCGACCGATCCCTGGATGCCACGGCGCGATATCTCGTGAGCCGTGATTTGACGCGTTCCTCTATCGGTATGCTGGGAACATTGGTAACACGGGCCGGTTGCTTGCAGGCAAAGATACCGGCGAACCCGGCAATAGAGTTTGTAGACGAATAAGGTAGCTGGCAATCGTGAGCTCACAAGAAAACGACAAAGACCCGGATTCCGTGGCAAAGGGAGTCATTGCCAGGTCTTCGACCTATGATACGTCGCCTCAAGCGCGGGCGAATGGCGCGGATGGTAAGGTGAAGCCACCACAGGCGTTGGATCGATGGTTCGACGACCAACTGAATCAACTGTTTAACGATGTCAGCACAGAGCCGTTGCCACCCGATCTGGCACGGCTAATCGGTCAGTTGAAGTCGCAAAGCCAGAAATAGAGCGCATCAAGCAAGGTACCCGCGCGCCTGCTCAAGGCAGGTGAGCCGCGCCATTAGGGCAGGGAACTGCTGTCCACGGTCGACGTTTGGTCGGGGTATCGGAGAAGAATAGATGGAAATGCAGGTCGTAGAACAATCCAGAGCCGATGTCGAAGCGATGCTGCTGGATGTTATCCCGCACCTGCGCGCCTTTGCCCGCTCGCTCACACGTAATCGCGATCAGGCAGACGATCTCACGCATGATGCCGTGGTGCGGGCTCTGGCCGCGATCGACCAGTTCACACCGGGCACCAACTTCAAGGCCTGGATGTTCACGATCTTGCGCAATCTATATTACAATGAATGCCGCAAGCGCTGGATCAAGTCGACGCCGATCGACGAAATGGCGGGTGACGAGCCATCCATCGGGCCGGTACAGGACGCCAATCTGGAATTCAACGACTTCCGCCGCGCCTTCTGGCAATTGAATGCCGACCAACGCGAAGTACTGATCCTCGTCGGCGCCAGCGGCTTCAGCTACGAAGAGGCGGCCGAGGTCTGCAATTGCCGGGTTGGAACGGTCAAAAGCCGCGTGTCGCGCGCCCGTGCGGAGCTAAAGCAGATATTGGAGCAAGGTGGCCTTGTCGGCCAACGCCGTGATGCACCCCCGACGGAGCCGGATGGATTGGAGGAATTCCTCGAGCAGGATTCAGCAACCGATGGTCCGGAACTCAGCTATCGCGGTCCAGCACGCCGCTGATATTGCGGGCCCCTTCAGCATTCACCGAAAAGGATAGATCATGAAACCATTGTCAATCGTTGGCCTGCTGCTCATCGTCGCCGGAATCGTGGCCTTGGCGGTTGGGCGGTTCTCCTACACGACGGAAGAAAAGGTAATCGAGCTTGGCCCGATCGTGGCCACCGCCGACAAAGAACATACCATCCGCATTCCTGATATTGCAGGAATTATTGCCGTCGTGGCGGGGCTTGGCCTCGTGGTTGTCGGTCGCCGCCGCGCCTGACCTGCCGCCTGGCAGAAATCGCGCGGAATTAGGATACCCAGATGGCGACGATCACTCCGAGGGTGAGTACAGCGAGCCCGGTAGAGATGAAAAGGACATTTCGTACCCGACCGCTCCTCTCACCACCGCGCGCCGATTCAGCCGAGATGTGCTGGTGATGATCGGACATCAGATCACCTGACGGGCGAGGGCTGCACGCTCGTTGAGCGCTTTCATTCGGAGCGGACATGGCGGAATCTGCCGCGATTCCACCACGGCAGGCGCAACGGCAACTGCCTGCGTCCGGAGGAAAGCCGTTTCACTCTGCTTTGATCCTGCTTTTTGCATGATTGGTGCTCTCCTCTTCTCAGCCCATTCTCGGTCTTAGGACAACACCGCCGGTGCACGGTGGTTGCTGTGACTTTTATGAGGATCGGGACAATTTGGAGGCGAACGCCAAGATCATGGGCGCGTGTGGTTGATCGCCAGGGCCGCGAGATGGCCGAGGGTAACGAACGCCAGGCAGAGAATGACCGAGGCAGCGATGTTGCCGCCGGCACTAGGCCAATTGCCCGCGCGGATCAGATCGAGTGTTTGCAGGCTGAAGGCGGAAAAGGTCGTGTATCCGCCACACAAGCCGACCATGATGAAAAGCCGGCCGTTCTCCCCGACCACGAGCCGGCCGTCGGGGCCGCTCAGGGTCGCAAAGAAGCCGATGATGAAGGACCCAAGGATGTTGATGAAGAGGGTTCCCCAGGGAAAGTCGCTGCCGAACCGGGCGGCGATCAGTCCGCCGCACCAGTAGCGCGCCATGCCGCCCAGGGCGCTGCCCAAGGCAATCCACAAATAGGCCACGATCTTGTCCCCCAAACTTGGATCCGCGTTCGTTATAACACGGGCAAGGAGAGGATTCCGCCCCGGAAAACGATCGAGGTCAGGCCGAATTGGCGGCGGTCCGGCGCGGCAGCTCGGCCTGTTGAGCCGGGGCCGAGGCGGCTGCGAAGCTCAGGCATTGCCCGCTGTAGAGAAGGCCCATGAGGGGGAGTGCCGCCGTTTCCTGAACCGGGGCTTCCTGGGCGACATTGTCCTTGGCGACGTGCCGCTTGAGCGACGGATGGGACCCGGCGCGGCCAAAGGTCAGCGTCTCCGCAGGCACTTCCTGCAGCAGCTCGGCGCCATAGAGAAACTCGCAGGGCATCATCGCGGCCAGGAATTTGAACTTGCCATCTCGCACCCCGCCTTTCAGCAGGGAGCAGTGATAGCCGGTATCGCCCCGGGTCAGCGCAAGCGGCGCCGTATCCGGGGTGCTGACATGGAAAACGCCGAGCAACTTGCCGCCACTCAGCCGCAAGGTGAGCTGGTGGCGGGCGATATCGATGGCCGTGAGGGCGAAGCGCCGGTTGTGGAACTCCACCAGGGTTGCGTCCTGGGCAGCGCGGAAGATCGTTGGCACGTCGATCACGCCGGCCTCGGCGAAATGATCGGGATCGACGGCCGGTGGCAGAGCGTCGGCGCCCCTGTATCTCTTGGCTTCGCCATCTGTGAACCTAATCAGCGCATCGGCGGCAAGGTCGGCCACCATCGCGGTGGCAACCGGGCGGCTGTAATGACCCTGGTCGCTGTAGAAGGCGGGGTCTGTCACCACCTGACGACCGAACCGACGTATCAGCTCCCGGGAGATATCGATGCAGGCGGTTCCATACCAATCCGACAGATAGTGAATACCCGCGTCGATGGAGGGCACGCTGCCAAGCCATGATCCATTGCGCGCCCCAAAGACGAGCGTGCAGATCCGCAGCCTTGGATTGCGGGTCAAAGCATAGCGCAGGATGCCTTCATAAATGCGGGCCCAGTGCCGGAACTGGCGCCGCTCATCACCATAGATGAAAGCATCGTTCAGCGCATATTCGATGATTAGCAGGTCGGAGCGGTCAAGTGCATCACCCGCCTTGAGGCGGAACAGACCATAAGCGCTGGTGGTGCCACCGATCGCCATGTTCTCGACGATGTCGAGCCGCAATCCCTGGCGCTCGGTCGCGGCCAGCATCTGACCGAGATAGCCCGGCTCCATCACCGTGTTGGAGCCACCGATGATGGTAGTGCGCAGGGTCTTCGACATGAGATCCGCCCTTCCTCAGATTCAAGCGGCCATCAGCATGGCCTGGTAGTTCTCCGTCATCGCCAACCCAGCCTCGGTCAGGTGGCGATGGAAGTTCTTCAGGCGCAGGCGATAGGTGTCCAGGAAGGCATTGATGCGCTGCTCGGACATGAACTCGGCCATGAAAGCCTCGATGCCCATGGTGCATGCTTTATCGACAGTGGTGTGCGGCACGCCGAAGAATTCGCTCAACTCCTTGACTCGCAGGTCCTTGAACAGGATCGCGGTCGGCAACCCGACCTGGAGGGCCGCCACGCCGCCATGGAACCGATCGCCGATAAATACGTCGTGCCAGCCATAGCACTGGCGCCAAGCATCAACGCTATCGAAGTAAAAATACTTGTCGAACGGTGCTTCGGTCCCGATGGCCTCGTTGACCAAGGGCTCGAACACATTCTGAATCATCTGATTGCGGGCATCATCGAAGAAATGCCGCCCCTGGAGTTCTTCCTTGAACTGGAAGATCTCGTCCTGGAAGACATAGGAACATTTCTGTCCGGCGAAGAACTTTGCAAGTTGGCGGCCGCGCACCGACTTCTTCTGCAGATAGCCGGCAGTGACAAAGCGATACTCCTCCGGCTTCCTGGTCGGCGCCTTGATACCAAGGATATTCTCGGGGTAGAGCATCATGCTGGGGCAGCCGAGCGCGACTGGGTTCTTGAAACCCATCTTCTTCAGCCAGGTCTCAGTCTGGGTTCCGCGCACGCCGAACACCAGCGCGCGTTCATCGATCCAGCGCAGCAGTTCGATCGTCGCCGGCTCCAGGGTGGAGAGATCCTCCATCTCATTCTGCATGCCCATGCCCAGAACGATGACTGGAATCTTGATTTGCTCCAGGACCTTTACCAGGGAGGTGTGGTTGAGGTTCGGGCGGATTTCGTTGGCCATCGGCAAAACCAGCGCATCGAAGTTGTTGTTGAGCAGGTCCATCGCCTCCTTCGAGCCCTTGTAGGCATCGTAGAGGACATGCACGCTCAGCATGCAGCTGTAGTTGCGGTCATAATCAAAAATGCGGCAGGAGCCTTCGCCGATCAGCATGTTCCCCTTGTTCGACGTCAGGTAGAAGTTGCGCGACATCGTGCTGAAGGTCGTGCTGTTCGATCTCGGCAACCCTTCGGAGAAGGGCATGCCTGGGTGATAGCGATAGCGGGTGTCCGCCGGTTGGCGACCGAAACAAAGTCTCTTCATCACGAAAGTCCTCCTCCCCGAATGGGTTTGAATTGGCGCATTAGCCTGCTCATGGTGTTCCTGGATCTTTTCCGTCGCCGTCATTGGAGCGCGGCAACATTCTGGTCAGTGCGGTCGGCTGGCCGCAGCGCACCAGCGAAAATCCTGCGTCATCGTTCCAGTCGTAGTAGAATCCCTGAGGCACGCGTTCTGCATTGCCTGGCGTATCCAGATATTCCAACAGTGGCTGCATGATTTCGATACGCCGCCTGTCATCCGGCGCGCATTCCTGCTGCGGCAGCGCAGTGCCGAATTCGGTGAGCCAGCATGGGCGTCGCGCGAAGGCGTTTTGGCCGCATGGGGCGAGTTGGCTGTCGATCAGGTCTGTCCGCGCCCCCAGACTGTTGGCAAAGCGCAAAGGTTCGTAGAGGTGAATGCCGACGACATCGACATGATCGAATAGATCGCGTGTGTCGAACGCCCGGTAAACGAGGTCAGGCGCCACATAGGTTGCACCGCTATTGACGATGAAGTCACTGTTGATGTCGGCCAGACCGGCAGAAATCAGTTTGACCTTTGAAAGAGCCGGATTCTTCGCCAGTGCCGTTCGGGTGATATCGATCACGGCACGATAGCGGTCTAGTCCGACTGCAAAGAGGGCGCGCTGTTCCGGAGTCCAATCCGCCTCGGTGGCAATGACATGGCCGCGCGCCGCCAGCGGCAGATCCCCGTTGTAGCCGGACCAGTTAAGTTCGTTGCCAAGCTCCAGACCGATCAGCGGAATCTGATGGACGTCGGCAAAAGCCAGGAAATCCTCCAAACGCGCCTGATAGCGAGCGAGGTCAATCTGAGACAAACCGTAGGATGGAAAGAAACCGTCCGTGCGGGGCCGCGGCACAGCACCCTTGGCAGCGACGGCCCCGTCGATGAGCGGGATCGTGACGAGTATCTCTAGGTCGGCCCGCTTGGCTTCTTCAAGAGCACGGTAGGTTCCGGACAGTGGGTTCTTGAGACCGATGCGAACACGGGTGAAACCGGCTTCGGCTATGTCCCCGAGGGTCGCTGCGATGATGGCTGGCTTCTCCCAGGCGATATTGGCAGTGGCCACTCCTGTGCTGAATGCAGCCGGGTCCGCCCCGGTTGCTCGTGCGGGAATGCCGGCGGCGATGGCCAGCGCGCCGATCAATGCCAGCAGCCCGAGGTATCTGATGTGGTTGCCGCCGCTCATCGGCCCGGACTCGAGGTTACGGTTCGGCGTAGCTCGATTTCCTCCGACCTGAAGGGAAACCAAGCCTCAAGCCGGTCGATGAGCGGCGACAGGTTTTCGGCCCAATTCGTGGCGGCAACATGATCTGCCGCGGTGGAAGAGAGCCGATTGAGGAGGTGCGGTTCGCTGAGCAGGCGCTCAAGCGATCGCACCAGTTCGTGAGCGATAGCATTGTCATCTTCGCTGTTGATCAGCAGGCCATCGATTTCATGTTCGACTAGTTCGCCGACCGCGCCCACGGCGGTCACCACCGGCACGCAGCCGACACGCTGTGCCTCGAGAATGGTAAGCGGGGCGCCTTCCCAGCGCGAAGTGAGCAGCAGGACGTCGGCCTCGGCAAACGCGTCGGTCAAGGCCTTAGCGGAGTAAATGGCCGGCTCAAGCTTGATGCCGATCTCGGCGAAGCGCTCGGTCCAGGAGCCGCGGGCCTGGTCGTTCAATACCTCGCCGCCAATAAGGCGAATGTCGATCGGAAGCTTACGCCGCCTGATGATGACGGCCGCGTTGTAAAGGCGCTCGATGCCCTTCTGCGAATCGAGACGGCCGATGAACAGGGTTTTGAGACGTTCCGGCACGCCTCGGCGCTGCCGTTGGCGCAGGACCGTTCGCACTTCGGAGTCTCTCATCTCGTAACTCGGCGCGTTACGGATGTGCATCAGCTTGGCCGTAGGCACGCCCATGCCATGGAACCAGTCGACCATCTGTTCCGAGCAGGTCAGGATCAGGTCGTAAATGTGTTCATAGGCCAGCGCAATGTAAGGGTGACCGGCCGATCGCCCCGAGCGTGTCCGATCGAGAACGTGGACGTGATCGAGAATCTTCACCCCGCGCCGGCGCAACTCGCCCAGGACGGCGTTGACTGGTGCTACCTGGCAGTTCACCACCACATCCAGCCCGGCAAAGAGGCCGAGAAGGCGCTCGACGCGGGCACCTTCATCCTGCGCCATCATCAGATCGTGGCCGGCGAATTGGTGTGCGCCACCCCAGAGCGGATAATCATCCATGAGAAAGTTGACGCTGGCGAAGTCGCCCTGGTCGAAGACCATCTCGCAGGAGGACTTGCCGAGTATATAGAGATGGGTCTCATAGCCGAGGCGCGCCATCACCCGAGCCATGGCATAGGCGACTTTCTCGACACCGCCGAAGGAGGCTATCGGCAGCAGGAAGCCGATACGCGGTGCCTGATTCTTGGTCGCGATGCGCGGTAGGACCGGGCTCGCGCCCAAGGCGTCGCGCAGAAGCCTATAGTGGTTCTTGACCGGCGGAAAATAGCCGCCCCGCCAAGTCCAGCGTACATTGGCGACGCGGCGATAGGCGGAATCACGAAAGACCCCAAGGGTCGAGAGCAGACCGTTGGTGGCGGGGAGGACAGTGCGGTCCAGATCGAACGCCTTGAACGGTCCCCGAATCACCAGTTCAACCGTGTCCGGCGATGGCCGCTTGCCGCGGATTGAGCCGATCCATTCGTCGGAAATGTCGTCGACACAGGCTTTGAAGATCTCGGCCGAGCACATCCAGGCAAGTGGCTTCTTCGCCATATAATCCGGGGCACCTGCCTCGACTTGCTTGAGTTCGATGCGGCTGGCGTCATGCTCCAGGCGGATGGCGACCAGATGGTGCTTCTCGCTGAGCCGTTCGGCGTGCCAAAGCACGTTGTGGAGCACGCCGATCTTGCGCATGGCTTCGAGGTGCGCAGGAGCGATCCACAGCATGAAGGGCGGGATACCATGAGCATCCGGTTCCGCCAGCGACGCCCAGTAGCGGTCTATGAAGGTCTCAAGGTCGATCTTCGCATGCTTGGCGAGCGGGTCACTGAACAGGGATACCGCATACGTGCCGGTTGCAATCGCCGCAAAGCGCGGGCTTTCCTCATGCTCCCATTGCGCCAGCGTATCCGGCATGAAGAGCTTCTTATGCTTCTCGCGTATATAGGCCATGATCGCGGCCTTGGTGCGATGTGAATCACGCAGCATGCTTTCAGCGCGTTGGCGATAGTCGAATCCGAAGAACGGATAATTGGCGCCGACGAAGCCATGCGAGATGCATTGGAGCCAGAATTCCCAATCCTCGAACCCGGCCTTCATGGTCTCATCGAACCTGATTCCGGCATCGAAAACACGGCGTGAGACCATGCTGCCGGCCTCGCAGATGTTGTCGAAAGTCAGGTGCAACAGTCTCGAATAGGGAGCTTGATAGCTGCCGTTCCAGCCGATGCCGAACTTGTCGATGTTCGGATAGACCCAGTCGATCTCCGGACGTTCCTTCAGAAAGGCGAACACGTCCTGCATGGCCGGCAGGGTGATGCGGTTGTCGGCGTCGAGAAAATAAATGGCTTCGATCGACGGGAACAGGTCGCAGGCAAAATCGACGCCATAGTTGCGGGCCGAACTCAGGCCGCCATTTGGTTTGCGCAGATAAAATACATTGCCGTGCGCGGTTGCGTAGGTGGTACCGATTTCCTCGGTTTCGGGGAATGGACAGCCATCATCGACGATGACGATGGCGATGTCGAAAGTCGCGATCTGGGCCAGCGCGGACTCCACGGCCTCCGTCATCAGCACCGAATGCTTGTATACCGGAATGACGATGGCAAGGGTGGGCGCAAAGGAGTCCAGGTCGTCGGTCGACGGCAACGCGTCGCCGGTGGTGAGCTTGGCCTCATTGTCCGGCTTGTTAAGCTTGCGCGCACGCATCGGGTCAGCCTTGCACGAGGGCGTGGAGATTCATGAACCGAGCCCAGGCGAAATCGTGATTGCCGGGATCGACCATGCGCGTCGCGAGATAGAGATCGCCGGCTTCGCGCGAGGGTGCGTCGAGATAGAGGCTGGCGAAGCGCGGCTGCTTGGCGGGAACGCGGATCCAGCCGGAGAAGCCTTCGCCCGGTACCGGGTCCGATATGCCACTGAGCAGGTCGAGAATACGGCCTTCATCGCGCCCGACCACCAGGGCGAACTCGACGTCCCGGGCCTTTTCATGCGCAACAAGCAGGTTGGCGGAAAGCCGCAATGTTCCGGCCGGGCAACCGCTGGCAATCCTGGCGATGGTGGTGCCGAAGGCAGGTGGATGACAGGACAGGGTATGCTCGCCTTCGAGGTAGGTGACGCCGTCGAAACCGCTGGAATCATCATCCAGGTGAACCTGTCGGGTCTGAGTGAGGGCATCCTGCGGCAAGGACATTTCGCGCAAGCCCGGGGCATCGTTGTCCTGCGCCGCGCGGGCTGAAAAACTGCCGCGATTGGGCGGAACAACGCCGGGGAGACCGACATAGACCTGCAGCGCAAGGCTGCTGCTGGAGACGGATTGCCGGAGTTCGGCATCCTGCAGCCGGAAGAGGGCAAGTGGTTGCGCATTGCCTAAAGACAGGGTTGGCAGGTCCGCACGCTGGCCGTCGACGGAAATCACCAGCTTCAGGGTCCGACGCAACCCGGCGATGGTGCTTTTCAGCGGAAGCGTCATCCAGCCGGCTTCGATCTCGGCCACAGGGATCGTCCAGCTTTCAATGACACGGCCGTCCTCGACCGAGGCCAATGATGCGTGCAGGATGGCTTCGCTGCGCGGTGCCGGCTTGGCGACATGAAGTGCCACCGCACTGACTCCGGAACTCGCCACAGGCAGGATCTGGCTGATACGGGCGTTGCTGGCGGTCGCCAGGACATTGGGTTCGGTATCATCCTCGGCCGGCGGATTGATGAAGGCGAGTTCAAAAGGCTGCAATCCATGGCGATCGATGAAGGCCTCGAGGGCAGCGAAGCGATTCTGCAACTCCTCATTGGCCTGACGGGCCTCTGCAAGTTGCCGGAACAGCGAAGTCGTCAATTCGGCGCTCTTCCTCGCCATGTGACTGGCATTCGACATGACGAGCGTTGCGAAGCCAGCAGTATCATCAGCGTCGATCAGCGTCGGTGCCGGTAAAGGATTGTTGCGGCGCTTGCCCAGCCAGTCGCCGGCGCGATCGACCAGCTCCTGGTCCGTCTGACCGAAAGCAACCAGAGCCGCAATCTGCGGCGGTGCTTCAACGAGACGCTTCTCCTGGCCTGCCTGGTCGCGCACGAGCAGGTGATCCTCGGCAACGCGCTTGATCTTCAGCAGGTCATAGGCGTCTCCAGCCAATGCCTTCACATTGTCGCTGAGGCGCCCACTGAAGAGAATCGCCGGCTTGCGCACATAACCGCGCTTGGCGTTGTCGAGGATGTGGATGTCCTGAGTTCTTGCGGTGGCAGCACCAATCACGCGCGCACCCTTTCCATCTAGTGGCTCAATCGATCTTGCGCTGCAATATAGCAAGATGAGCGAAACGCGGCAAGAAATTGATAAATAAAAATACTATCACGCATGGGTGAATATACCATAAAAACAATAAAAAATGCGAGATATACTATAGAAAAACAGGAGTTTTTCTTGCGTGTCACAAGTAAGTAACTGAGTTTGTCAGCATGAGATCATTCATGCGCCAACCAGGCGCAGCGGCGTGGGGCGCGCTTCGATCTCGAGATCCGACATCAACGTCTTCAGATAGCGGCCATAGGCGCTGATCGGCGCTGATGCCGCCATGCGCGCAAAATTGTCGGCCGTGATAAAACCCTGGGTGAATGCGATCTCCTCGAGGCAGGCGATCTTGATGCCCTGGCGGGTTTCCAGGGCACAGACGAATTGTGTCGCGGCCATCAATGTCTCTGGCGTACCCGTATCGAGCCAGGCATAACCGCGCCCGAGGCGCTCCACCGTCAGGGCGCCGCGCGTCAGGTAGTGTGCGTTGAGGTCGCTGATCTCCAGTTCACCGCGCGGCGAGGGTCGCAATTGACGTGCTATGTCGCTGGCCTGTCCATCGAAGAAGTAGAGGCCGGTAACGGCCCAGTTCGAGAGCGGTTGCCGGGGTTTCTCGATGATTGAAATGGGTCGCTGATCGGCATCGAGCTCGACCACGCCGTAGCGCTCTGGGTCATCCACCCGGCAGGCAAAGACGTGAGCGCCCTGTTGTAGCGCGGCGGCATTGACCAGGCGCTGACGCAATCCACTGCCGAAGAACAGGTTGTCGCCGAGAATGAGCGCAGAGGGTGCGCCGCCAAGAAATTCCCCGCCAATGATGAAGGCCTGTGCAATGCCTTCCGGTCTGGGTTGTACTGCATAGGAGATGTTAAGGCCCCAGCGCGCGCCATCGCCGAGAAGATCGACATAGCGTTCGACATCCCTGGGCGTCGTGATGAGCAGGATGTCGCGAATCCCTGCCAGCATGAGCGTGGCGATCGGATAGTAGATCATCGGCTTGTCATAGATTGGCAGCAACTGCTTGGTCACCGATGCCGTCATCGGGTAGAGCCGCGAACCGCTGCCGCCGGCTAGAACGATGCCCTTCATGCGGCAATCCTTTTCTTGGTCAGGCTTGCGACGAGATTGTCCAGTGCCGAGCGCCATTCGGGCGGCGGATAGCCGAACTGTCGCGCGAGGCCGCAGTCGAGCGCGCTGAAGTGGGGGCGGGTCGCCGCGCGCGGCAGGTCGGCCAGCCGAAGCGGGACAAGATCCGGCAATGCCGCGGCGCTGCAACGGGAGAGGGCTGCAAGGATGGCTGCGGTAAAATCGAACCAGCTCACGGGTGGCTGGCCGGCGAAATGAAGCAAGGGGGGCAGGTGGCGGCCCTCGCTGAGATCGATCGCCATCTGTTGAAGAGCGGCCGCCAGAGCCGTGGCTGGCGTCGGTGAGCTGACTTGGTCAGCTACCATCCTGATGGGTTGAGCATCACCTGCCAGGGCCTTGGCAACGATCGTCTTCAAAAGTTCTGACCGTGGCGGCCAAAAAGTCCGGCACTGCGAATGATGATTGAAGTCGCTCCGGCAGCGAGAACTGCCGTTTCACCCGCCAGCTTGGTTTGCGCATAGACAGACAAAGGTGCAGCGGCATCCACCTCACGAAAGGGTCGGGGCTGCCTTCCAGAAAATACATAGTCGGTCGACACGTGAACCAGCGGGATGCCGGTGTGACTTGCAATCCGTGCCAGAACCGCCGGCAGGTCTGCGTTGAGTGTCCTGGCAACATCAGGCTCGCTCTCACACAGATCGACAGCAGTATGGGCCGCCGTATTGATGATGGCTAAGGGCCGCAGCGACTGCAGGCGTGATTTGAGGTTGCCTGTGTCGAACAGATTAATGTCGGTCCGGCCGAAAAAAAGCGGTCGGAGATCGGCGGGCCAGGCGAGATCGGCCAGCTCGCGCGCCAACTGACCTTGGCGACCAATCACGGCGATGCAACGCGGATGCGCTGTCATGGCGCCAACTCCGCAAGCGCTGCCGACAACCTGTTGACGGGCTGCTTAGCCATGAAGCCGGCTCCCCGGCAATGTGGCGGCCGGGCGCACATCGCGGGCGGAGGGCTTGACAGGGGCCCGTCGCCCCCAATCGATCGGCGCAAGGTCACGCAGGCGCGGCAGAAGGGCATCCTTTTCAGACACCAGTACCTCGGCCGCGGTAAATGGCCATTGAATGGCAAGATCCGGATCGTCCCAGGCAATCCCGCCTTCCGACTTTGGCGCATAAGGGGCCGAGACCTTGTAGTGCACGAGTGTCTCCGGCTGCAGAGAACAAAACCCGTGGGCAAACCCCACCGGAACAAAGAGATGCTGGCCGCCTGAGGCCGACAAATGAATGGCGGCAGCCCGTCCGAAATCTGGCGATTGCGGACGTAGATCGACCACGACGTCGAGGATGGCGCCTGCCAGCACGGTCACCAGCTTGGCCTGTGCATAGGGCGGCCGCTGGAAATGGAGTCCGCGAACGACCGCCGGCAGGCTGGTGAGCGAGACATTGTCTTGGCAAAAGTCAGGCATGCCATCATCCGCCAGGTCGTTGGCCGCGATGTTGGTGGATTGCCGGCGGTGGAGTTCCATGAACCAGCCACGTGAATCGGCAAAGCGCCGACCGGAGACCAGACGGACATCCGCCGGCAGATCATCGGTAATCATGCGATCAAACGGCAAGGCGCACCTCCTTGGCAGTACCCACATGCCAGCGCCAGGCGCTGGCAACGATCTCTTCCAGCGAGGATTGCGCTGCACTCCACTCAAGGGCCGCCTTGGCGCGACGAGGGTCGGCAAACAGGGCCGGGGGATCACCGACACGGCGTGGTGCCGCTTTATGCGGAACGGGTCGGCCTGCCTGATGGGCTACTGCGGCGATTACCTGGCGCACTGAATACGGTCGACCGGTGCCGAGGTTGAAGGCATGGAAACCAGCACTGGAGTCCTGGAAGGCAAGGGCGCGGACATGCGCGGTCGCAAGATCATTTACATGCACGTAGTCGCGCTCGCAGGTTCCGTCCGCGGTCGCGTAGTCCTCACCAAACACCTGTACCGGGCCGCGCTGGCCGAGGGCTGCAGCAATCACCAGGGGAATGAGATGCGTTTCCGGCTCATGGGCTTCGCCAATCCCGTCAGCATCAGCGGCGCCGGCTGCGTTGAAGTAGCGCAGCGCTGTCGCACGCATGCCATAGGCTCGGGCAAAATCCGCGAGGATGGTTTCAACCATCAGCTTGCTGCGACCATAGGTGTTGATCGGATGCTGGGCTGTCGCTTCATCGATCGGGCAACTCTTTGGCTCGCCATAGGTGGCGCAGGTGCTGGAAAAGATGAACCGGTCAAGTCCATGTCGCTGCATGGCTTGCAGCAGCGACAGCGTGCCGGCGACATTCGTCTCGTAATAGCGCGCCGGCTGAGATCCTGATTCTCCAACCAGCGACAGCGCTGCGAAATGCATCACGGCGACCGGTTGGTACTTTGCCAGCAACGCTGTGACAAGCGTGTGATCAGCAATGTCGCCCGTTTCGAGTGGACCCCACTTCACGGCCCAGCGGTGACCCGTCGATAGATTGTCGAGAGTGACGGGAAGATATCCGCTGGCCGCCAACATCCTGCAGGCGTGACTACCGACATATCCGGCACCGCCGGTCACGAGCACATGGCGCATCAAGGTCCCCATTGCTGCTGTTTTCGATTGGCAAGTTATCAAACGAAATGCTGCAAAGCACTAATTACTTATTGGCGATAATATTCATAAAGCTCGATCTAATATCTGTGAGCAAAGACTTGCATGAAGATGTGCGTTGCGCGAATTATGTGACGTCATCAACGCGGCGCATTCGGCGGAGGCCTAGTTGAACATCCTGTTCGTACATCGAGATTTTCCCGGACAATTTGGCGCCCTCGCGGAGCGCTTGGCGCAATCAACGCACCATCGTGTTGCTTTCGTAACTTCCGCAGATGTGATCTTGCCGGGACGTATCATGGTGCGACGTTTCCACGCAAAGCGTCGACCAAGCGCATCAACGCATCACTATCTGCATGGATTTGAGGCAGGCGTGCTCAATGGACAGGCAGTATTCGAGGCTTGCCATGCATTGCACGAGGAAGGCTTTGTGCCGGATGTGATTTTTGGACATTGTGGCTGGGGCGTCGCGCTCTATCTTCGCGAAGTTTTTCCCAAAGCACGTTTCATCGGCTACTTCGAATGGTACTACCACCCGCATGACGCTGATGCCGACTATCTCGACCCAAATGGCATGACTCCCGACAATGCCTGTCGAATAAGAACTCTGAATGCGCCGCTGCTGATGACCCTCGAGGATGTCGATTTTGGCCTTGTTCCAACGGCATTTCAGCGATCACAGCTTCCGGCGAGCTATCAGCACAAACTCCAGACACTTCACGATGGTGTTGATACCGAATATTTCAAACCAGATGCCGCGGCCTGCCGTCGCTTTGGTGACGTCGAGCTGCGCGGCGTTAATCGTTTGCTAACTTATGCGACCCGCGGCCTTGAGCCGTATCGCGGATTTCCAGAGTTCATGCGTGCCCTCGTCGGCGTCCTGAAGGCGGAGCCGGATGTCGTTGTCGCGGTCGCTGGCCAGGACCAGACGTTCTATTCGCGACGCCTGCCAGACGGTGAGACATATAAGGAGCGCATGCTGCGAGAGCTGCCGCAGCTTGATCTGGCTCGGATCCATTTCCTTGGCACCTTGCCGCGCGATGACTATCGACGCCTGCTGCAGATTTCCACAGTGCATGTCTATCTGACCGTCCCGTTTGTGCCATCTTGGTCACTGGTCGAAGCGATGTCCTGCGGGTGCCATATCGTGGCATCCGACACGGAACCGACCCGCGAAGTACTTGGAGATCAAACTGCCGCGCATTTTATTGATCATCGCGATGTGGCCCAGCTGGAAAAAGTGCTGCGCCAGGCTTTGGCACAGAAAGACACCGCGTCAAAGTTGCGTGAAGCAGCAAGAAGCCGTGCGGTTAGCCACTTTTCGCAAGCATCGCTGTTGCCGGAGTGGGAGAGAATTGCGCTCGGAGCGAGCAACAAGGTCGGCTAAAAAATGCCACTAAAGTATAAGCTGCAGTAATTATGACGACGAAAATTTAGGTCATACTTATATAACAATACAATTGTTGCAGGCCTCGTTATTTGCTGGTCAATTGATCGCGGTTTCGGCACCCACGACCATCATTCCAAGCGACGAGGAGAGACACGATGGCGACAATTCCGGGCGGTGACTTCGCCGACCGTCTTGTCGGCACCAGCCACGGGGACTTTATCCTGGGCGGCGGCGGTGACGACGCGATCAGTGGCGGTGGCGGCAAGGATTTCATCGATGGCGGTACCGGCCATGACTGGATCAACGGTGGCAGTGGCGCCGATTGGATCAACGGCGGCGACGGTTCCGACCATATCCTGGGCGGTTCCGGCAGCGACGTGGTCTTTGGCGGCGCAGATGCCGATTACATCAATGGCGGCTCCGGTGAAGACACCATTGCTGGCCAGGGTGGCGACGATTGGATCAACGGCGGCAGCGGCGACGACAATTTGTTCGGCGGTGCCGGCAAGGATGATCTGACCGGCGGCAACGGAGACGATCGCATGTTCGGCGGCGAGGGCGACGATGCCCTGCGTGGCGGAAACGGTGACGATCTGCTCAAGGGCGAGGCCGGCAACGACAACCTCAATGGCGGCAACGGCGATGACCAGATCAAGGGCGGCGCCGGTGACGACAGCCTTGAAGGTGGGAAGGGCGATGATCACCTGCAGGGTGGTGATGGCGCCGACCGGCTCTCAGGCGGTGCTGGTGACGACTTTGTCGACGGCGGTGCCGGCGATGACTTCCTGCGCGGTGGTGCCGGTGATGACACCTTTGTCTTCCACGGCGGCGGCGGTCAGGACGTCATCATGGACTTCGAAGAGGGTGAAGACATTCTTCACATCTCGAAGAACATCAATGGCCTCGACGTTACGTCCGCGGACGATGTCGCTTCGCTGGCGCATGAAGTCGGCGGCAACACGGTCATCGACTTCGGCGGTGGCGATCAGGTGACCCTGGTCGGCGTCAAGGCTGTCGATGTCCAGGCCAACCCGAGCGCCTTCTTTGTGATCAGCTGATAGGGATTGGCGTCGGGTCCGGCCGGTTGTGGCGCGTGACTCGACGCCATTTTCTTTGGCAGATACTGGAAAAGCATGCTGGTTAAGCCCATCGACCACTCACCAAACAACCAACACTCAAACGACCAACACAGTGCGGGCCGGACGCTCGATCGCGCCAATCATTTCGCCATGCCGGGTGGATTGCAGCTGCTGCTGAGCGATGCAGGCGGCGGCCTCATACCGATGCAGGGCGGCAAGATGCTGCCACCGCCGACAATCAAGGTAGCCCTGCCGCTGGCGGACGGTCGTATCAGGCAGATGATCGTTTTCCGGCCGGCCGACAAGGTCGGGCAACCACTGGACCTGATGGCGGCAGATGGCAGTCTTGTCGCCCGTACCGATGCTGCGCTGGCCGCACCGCTTGACCGGGTGGCTCTCACGGTCGGTCTGGATGATACAGGCAAGCTGCGTCTCGTGCGGCAGTTGTTGGATGTCTGCCGCGAACTGTTCCACCTGAAACATGACGTTGCCTATGGACGCCTGTGCCGCTCAATCCTCACGGAGCTGTCGGTGCAGCCCGGCAATGTGACCGCAGAAGCTGTCGTCAATCAGCACCTGGCGCTGGTCAGCTGCCCGATTCCTGGCCATGTTGGTGAGGTGTCCGACGTGATTGTGGTTGGCGACAAGGGGATTGCGAGCGCGCTTCACCGGCCCTTGCGATTCGCCAAAGGGCGCAACCTGCTCCTCCTCGATCGCGCCGCTCTTAGAATAGGCAGTCTCCTCGTGGTCATCGGTGCGCAGGGCTTCGCGACGTCGCGCATCACCGCTCTGCCGCAGACACCCTTCCTGGCGTGGTTGCAGGCGAATAAGGCGATCGCCGGAAAGACGCGTAGCTTTGTTATGCGATGCCTGGCAGACGTTGCCCAGGGTGACAACACGACAGCGGCCCTGTTGAACGAACTCGAACTCTTTCAGCCTGCAACGCGTCGCAACCTTACTGACAAGCGTTTGCCTTTAGGTGGCGCCGTCGAACTGCTGATTGCGGATGGTCGCGGTGGCATTTTTGTGAAGGGATGGGTTCGTGATCCCCATCAGCTTATGTCGGAAATTTTTCTGGTGGCCGTCGGCATCGAGCCGCAGCGCCTGGATGACAACTGTCTGCGCTATCAGCGTCCCGATATCGACAAGCTTTACGACGGGCGCGTAGGTGCAATGGGGTTTGCAGCCTTCCTGCCAGATGCGGGAACGATACGCGGCCAGGCGAAGCTTGAACTGCGCCTTGGATCCGGTGCCACTCTCGATATCCTCGCCCGTCCTGCCCAGGGTACGCCAGGACAGCTCCGGGATGCGGTGCTGGGCGGCATTCCGCCGGAGCAACTGACCACCGAGGCGATCGCCAAGGTGATAGCGCCGGCGGCGGTGGCGTTGCACCAGGCGCATCTCGCTGCGCGCCGCCCCCCGGATGTCGTGCAACTGGGTGCGGCAGCTCCGGAACCGCGCTATTCGATCATCATTCCGCTCTACCGCAATCTGGACTATTTACGCTTCCAGTTGGGGAGCTTCGCGATTGACCCTGACATGGCGGAAGCGGAGCTCATTTTTGTGCTCGATTCACCAGAGCAGCGCGCCGATCTCGTGCATTTCCTCAGCGGATTGCATCAACTCTATGCGCTTCCCATCACGGTACTGATCATGTCGGGCAATTTCGGGTATGCCGCGGCCAACAATGCGGGCGCCGCAATTGCGCGTGGAAAGATCCTCGTGTTGCTCAATTCGGACGTGGTGCCAGAGGAAGCCGGGTGGCTACGCAGGCTTTCAGCGCCGCTGCTGCGCGGGAAGAAAGTGGTGGCCAGCGGTGCCCGATTGTTGTTCGACGATCATTCACTGCAGCATGCCGGCATGCGGTTTGCCCGCGACGCCGGCGGGCATTGGCTAAACCTCCATTATTTTAAGGGCGCGCCACGCGAGTTTCCGCCGGCGCTGGAATCCCGCTCTGTCCCGGCTGTTACCGGCGCCGCCCTCATGGTGCGTCGGCAAGCATTTGTCGATGTGGGCGGCTTCACCGAGGATTACATCATTGGCGATTACGAGGATTCGGATCTGTGCCTGAAGTTGCGGGCGGCGGGTGGCGACATTCACTATTGCCCAAAGGCAGTGTTGTTTCACTTCGAGCGCAAGTCGATCAATCGCCACGCCGGCTATCAGCGCAGCGTCGCCGGTCTTTATAACAGGTGGCTCGCCGGACAGCGCTGGAATGAAGCCATGTGTGACTTGATGGCGCGCTATCCGGATACTGCATCCGCGACACAGGAAGCAGCGTCATGAGTGCGGTCCTTGCAGAAAAGGTCGTGGCCGGCGACACGATTGATGAGGCCATCTTTGCGAGCCTCCTGAAGTCGATCCGCCGCAACCGCTTCCTGCCTATTCCGCCGGAGGAACGCAACTTTGTTGGTGATGGCGACTTTCTGGGCATCGGCTGTGAATTCCTGCGCCATTTTGTCGAGTTGGGCGGCTTAAGGCCGCAGCATCGGGTGGTCGAGATCGGCTGCGGGATTGGGCGCATGGCGCTGCCGCTGACGCAGTATCTGGAGGCCCCCGCTGGCCGCTACACTGGCTTTGATGTCGTATCCGCGGGCATCGAGTGGTGTCAGCAGAACATCGCTGCTGCCTATGGGAATTTCGAGTTCCTGCATCTCGACTTTCACAACCAGCTCTACAATCCTGACGGACGCCTCGCCGAGGGTGAGACAGCGCTACCGTTTGAAAGCGAGAGTGTCGATTTTCTCTTCATGACCTCGGTCGTCACGCATCTCGACCCCGGCTACACAACCTATTATCTGCGCGAAGCGACGCGGATGCTTCGGCCGACCGGCCGCCTGTTTGTCACGGCTTTCCTCCTGGATGACGCCAATCGCACCCTGGTAACTGCAGGGAAGGCGCGGCCAGCCTTTCATCTGGACGGTGCAGGTCCCGACTATATTGCCGATCGCGATCACCCGATGGCGGCGGTTGCCTTTGATGCTGACTGGTTCCTGGGGACAGCACGTGCGCAAGGGTTGCATCTGCAGCGCCCGATCGCCTTTGGGCATTGGAGTAGCCGTGTCGCCGGGAACTTCCAGGATATTTGCGTGTTCCAGCGCAGCCAGTCGAGGGAATGATGAAGCCATTGAAAGTGCTGCATCTGTGCCACAACCATCCAGCCCTCCATCCTGGCGGGACGGAGATATTTGCGTTGGATCTGCACCGCCAGTTGAACGCCACCGGCGATGTCGAGGGTCTGTTCATCGGCTGCGTCGACCAGAATCACCGCCGCCAGCGGCCAGGCACGGTTTTTCAGGGCATCGGTGCGAGCAGCAATGAGATGCTGATGTGGACCGGGCATTTCGACAATTTCTACCTGTCTCAGATCGATCTTCACGGCATCGTGCCGGAGCTCACAGATCTTCTTAACACTCTCAAGCCGGACATCGTGCACTTTCATCACATCCTGCTGATGGGTGCCGAGATCCTGTTCCTGGTGCGGCGTGTCCTCCCCAGGGCGAAGATCGTGATGTCGCTTCATGACTACTATTCGATCTGCGCGCATGACGGCCAGATGGTTACAACCGGCGACCGACGGCTTTGCCACCAGGCTTCGCCCGATGCCTGTCACCGCTGTTTCCCGCAACTTGAGCCAGAGCAGTTCGTGCTACGTGAGCGACACCTGAAAACGCATTTCTCTGTGGTTGACCGGTTCCTCAGTCCCAGCAACTTCCTGCGGCGACGCTACATCGCGTGGGGAATTGCTGCCGACCGCATAGAGGTGCTGCGCAATGCGCGGCCGGAACAGAATATCGCGCCGCATCGCGCATTGAAGAGTGGTGGGTTGCGGGGCAACTTCGCATATTTCGGCAATCTCAGCCCGAACAAGGGGGTTTTGGTGCTGCTGGAGGCGGCGCGGCTGCTGAACCAACGCCATCCGGGCGCGTTCCGGATCGATATCCATGGCGGTGCGCCCTTCCAGAGCGATGCCTTCAAGGCCGATCTGAATACCGCCCTGGCCAGAGTCGATGGCTTCGTCGGCTGGCACGGCGCCTATCGGGCAGACGAAATGGCCGATCTCATGCGCAGTACGGACTGGGTAGTGACCCCGTCTATCTGGTGGGAGAACGCGCCGCTTGTCATCGACGAGGCATTTGCCCATCGCCGACCGGTAATCGCCAGTGACCTCGGCGGCATGGCCGAATCAGTGACCAACGGGATAGACGGGCTGACCTTCCGGTCTGGTGATGCCACCGCTTTGGCAGACGCAATGGAACGTGCCCTTATCGAGCCAAATCTGTGGGCTGATCTCGTTGCCGGTATCAGGCCACGACGAACCCTGGACGATTGCGCCAGCGAGCACCTCGCTCTCTATCGCAGCCTCCTGTCGGAAAGTGGCGTCAAGGGTGAGAGACGGACAGCCAAGGCAGCCTCTTCGCGGTCTCTGAGCTACAAGGCTAAGGCGGAAAGAATGGTGTCCCATGTCGGCTAATGCTGATGTCGTTACGAAGCTCGACGAAGGCACGACCTTGCCCTCAAATGGTGCGCCACATATCCAGGGCTATATTGATGCCATTGAGCCGGACCGGGTTTTCGGCTGGGCCTGGAATACCGTCGACCCATCCGAGCGATTGACGATCGAAATTCGCCAGGGAACCGAGTTGATCGTGCGTCTTGAGGCCAATCAACCGCGGCCCGACCTCGTCGCCAATGGAATTGGAGATGGCCGCTACGCCTTTGTCGCCAACATTCCGGCAATCGGCGAAATCGACCGCGCCGCGCCGATTTCAGTCATTGCCTCAACCACCGATTCCATGTCGTCGGTTGAGCTCAAACGCCAGAACGCGGCACCGTCGCCGTCCTCCGTGAGTGCTGTTGTGCTGGGCGAGATTCGAGCCCGTGACCAGCGTCTGCAAGGTCAGATCAAGCAATTGGTCACGGTTGCGAAGGAGCGTGGCGGCCTCGATCAGAATCTCAACGAGCGGGTCGTCCAGTCACTCGATAAACTTGATGAGTCACTGCCAGCAATTGATCGTCGCCTGGAAGCCATGGAAGTCTTCCAGTTGCGGTTCGACACGATCCTGCAGGGCTATGACAAGCGCCTGGCCACCGTCGAACGGAATTCCTATCAGCGCAAGCCGCTGCTGCTTTGGGCTTGGGCTGGAATGACGACGGTGGCGTCCTGCGCCTTTGTCGCCTACCTGTTGCTTTGGAGTCATTAGATCATGGCGGGTAAAAAGACCCAGGCCAGCCTGCGCAACAATCCCTTCGAAGCGGCGATCCGGGCTCTTCGTGGTGGGCTTGCCTTTGTCGGCTTCCTGACCTTCTTCATTTGCATCTGCCAGCTGATCGTGCCGTTGTTCATGGTGCAGGTCTATGACCGCGTGCTGGGCAGTCGCAGCCTGGATACGCTCACCATGCTGATCGTGGTTGCGGCCGGCGGCCTGATCCTGCTGGGCGCTCTCGAATATATCCGCAGCCGAGTCTATCATGTTCTGGGTGATCGCCTTGCGCGTCGCTTGAATGCGCCGACGCTTGAAGCTGCGGTCAGCGACAATCTTGACGGTCACAACAACCACCCTGGTCAGGCGCTGCGTGATCTGAGCGATCTGCGTCAATTCCTGACTGGTTCGGCGGTCAGTGTCCCGTTCGAGGCGATGTTCGTGCCTCTCTTTCTTGCCGTTTTGTTCATGCTGCACTGGGTTTACGGTGTCATTGCCGTGGGTGCGGCGACCATGCTGGTGACCCTGAGCCTTGCCATGGAGCTGGTGGCGCGCCGGCCACTGACCGAAGCCAATGAAGCGGCGATGAAGAGTACCAGCCAGACCTCGGCCGCTTTGCGCAATGCCGAGGTTATCCAGGCCATGGGCATGCTGCCGGCAATTGCCCGCCGCTGGGAGCAGGGTCAGTACAAGGTCCTGCAGGGTCTCGACGAAGGCAACCGACGTGGCCGGGCCATGTCGGCCCTGTCCAAGACCCTCCGCTACATGCTGCAGATCGCGATGATGTCGGCTGGCGCCATTCTGGTGATCGAACGCATGGCATCGCCGGGCACGATGGTGGCCGCGTCGATTATCATGGGGCGCATGCTGTTGCCGTTCGACCACCTTATCGAGGGCTGGCGGCAATGGGTGTTTGCGCGCTCTGCCTATACGCGTCTCAGGGACCTCATCGGTCGGGTGGAAACGCGGCCGGCCGGCATGGCGCTGACCAACGCGGAAGGGCGCCTGGTGGTGGACCGCCTCGGCTTTATCCCGCCCGGTTCTGATCGCGCGGTGCTGCGCAACGTTACTTTCTCGCTCGAACCCGGCGAAGTATTGGGCGTCATTGGACCGTCTGCTGCCGGCAAGTCGACTCTCGCGCGGCTGCTGGTTGGTGTCTGGAAGCCAACCCAGGGTGCTGTCTACCTCGACGGCCAGAACGTGATCAATTGGGATCGTGCTTCCTTTGGCACCGCCGTGGGCTATTTGCCGCAGTCGGTTTCGCTGTTGGAAGGGACTGTGCGCGAGAATATCGCACATATGGGCGAGGCGGAGCCGGCCAAGGTCGTAGCGGCGGCACGACGCGCCGATGTCCATGAGACGATCGGTACGTTGCCGCACGGTTATGACACCGAGATCGGCGAGCAAGGATATTCATTGAGTGGCGGCCAGCGCCAGCGCATCGGTCTGGCACGTGCATTGTTCGGTGATCCTGCCTTCATTGTGCTTGACGAACCCAATGCCAATCTCGATCAGACTGGCGAGCAGGCTCTCATGAATGCTCTGGCGGCAGCCAAGGCCGATGGTACGACCATCGTCCTCATCACACATCGTCCCTCGATTGTCGGCGTGTGCGACAAGTTGCTCGTTCTGCGGGAAGGCGGGATGGCACAGTTTGGACCGCGCGCCGATGTCTTGCGCTCGGTCACGGCATCGGGAAAGGGCGAGGGCGCCCTGACACCGGCATCCAGTGTGGCGAGGTTGGTGAAGTCATGAGCGTCATGGAAATCGGCCACTCTAACCTGATCTATCCGGAGCCCAGCCTGCGCCGTTATGTGATCGTCGGATTCACGGTGGTGGCACTCGGCTTTGGCGGATTCCTGCTGTGGAGCATCCTGGCATCGCTCGACCGCGCCGCTGTCGCCGATGGCACGGTTGTGGTCGACAGCAACAAGAAGTCCGTTGAGCATCTTGAAGGTGGCATCATCCAGGAATTGCTGGTGCGCGACGGCGATCAGGTGAAGGCAGGGGATATCCTGTTGCGCCTCGATCCGACCCAGGTGCAGGCACAGATCAATCAGTTGCATATGGAGCACTACTCGCGCCTTGCCCGGATTGCGCGCCTGACGGCAGAACAGGAGGGACGCCGCGAGATTGTCTTCCCGCCGGAATTGCTGGCACAGGCCGATGAGTCGGCGGTGAAAGTGCTGATGGCCTCCCAGAAATCGCTCCTCGATGCGCGGTGGTCAGCCTTCGACGAGGGCACCAGCATGCGGCTCAAGAAGATTGCCGAGACCGAGAACGAGATCAACGGCTATCAGAGTCAGATCGCAGCCACGCGCGAGATGCGCGAGATCAACGAGAAGCAGCTGGTCAGCATTCGCGAGCTCTACAAAAAGGGTCTTACCGAGATTCCACGTCTGCGCGGGTTGGAAAGTGACGCGGCGCAATTGGGCGGCCGGATCGGCGAACTGAAGTCGAACATCGCGCGGGCTGGCGAGATAATCGCCGGCATGCGCATCGAAATCGAGACGCTGCGCTCGACCAGGGCCACTGAAGTGAATGCCGAACTGCAGCAGGTGCTGATGGAAGGCACCGATTATGTCGGTCGCCTCGCTGGGCTTGAGGATGTCCTCAAGCGCCAGGATCTGCGGGCGCCGCAAGGTGGGCGCGTCGTCAATCTCCAGGTCTTCGGCGCCGGTGCCGTGATCGAGCCGGGCAAGCCGGTGCTCGACATCGTGCCGCAGGATGAGCAGTTGATGGTCGAGGTCAAGGTGAAGACCGAAGATATCGACACCGTGCGCGTGGGCTTGCCGGCGGAAGTGAAGCTGCTGGCCTACAAGCAACGCCGGGTGCCCGCAATCGACGGGGTGGTAACCAACGTGTCGGCCGATCGGCTGGTCGATGAACGGTCGGGAGTTGCCTATTACATCGCACGCGTCCGCATGGATCTCAGCAGCATTCCGGCGGGTATGCATGTGGTGCCCTATCCCGGCATGCCGGCCGAGGTCCTGATCGCGACAGGTCCGCGCCGGGCCATCGACTATTTCACCTCGCCCATCACGGATAGCTGGAACCGCGCCTTCCGCGAGGAGTGAGCGCGGCCGGCCTAATGCGGTCTTGTTGATGGTTTTCCACTAATCGGCGATAATGATCCGATGAACGGGGCACGCAAGCGCGCGGTGCCAGTGACTGTGGATCAAATTCGTGTCGCTGAAGCGCGAACTTCTCTGTGTCATAGGACCGCTCTGGCGCGGTGCGCTGGCTATTGGCTGGGCCCTATTCCATTTGTTGATCTGGATTGCGGCGCTTGCCGCGGTCAGCCGCGGCTGGTGGGAAGCAGCCGCCTTGCTTCTCCTATTCTTCGGCAGTGCGTTCCTGGCCCAGTTCTGCCAGGACCGGGGATTGTGGTCCGGTCGCCTGCAGGCAGTAGCCGGCGCGCTCAAGGGGGCCCTTTGGCGGACCGGGTTCGTCGGCGCCCTGGCCAATCTGGCCGTGGCAGCCCCCATCCTGGGACTGATAGACCAAGCGCTGCTGCAGCTTTGGGCGGTGGAGGTCACACCCTTCCTGGCCATGGTCGGGCTGGCGACCAGTATTCAATGCCTGCACTGGCGCAACGCTCCCTTTGTCCGGGGCGATATAATGACACCGCCTGTATTTTTCGATCTTGCGCGCGATTTTGTGGCCGCTCTGAAGTATCTGCAGCGCCGGAACCGTGATTGGCAAAGCAGTTATCCCTTGCGTCCGAATTCGCCCTTCCTGGATCAAGCGCGGCGCGATTCCGCCGATGCTGGCCAAGGGCCGGGGCATCTGCAATAAAGGCCGCCATTCTGCCGATGGATGCCGCCACCATGACCTTGCCAGACCAAACGCCCAAATTTCGCCGTCGCCCCCTGCTGGGCCTGCTCTGCTGTTTCTGCTTCCTTGGCGCGGGCTGCTCCGCCGACACAGATTTCATCGACTTTTCGACCTTGACCCGGTCGAGCACGCCCAACGACGCGCTGGCATGTCCGGCTGGGTCTTGCCCGGCAAAGGTCGATCTTGTCACCGGGACGGTGCCACTCGCGGCCGCGACGCTGTCAGCAAAGGTGGTCGAGACGCTGTCACGGGAGCCGCGCACCGAGCTCGTGGCGCGGGACGCTTCGGGTCTCAAACTCGTGTTCGTGCAGCGTTCCCGCCTGTTTCGCTTCCCAGACACCGTCAACATTGCCATAACGCCGGTTGGCGGGGACGCGGCCGGCCTTGCCATCTACAGCCGGTCCAATTACGGCCATGGCGACCTTGGCGTCAACGCCGCGCGGGTGCTGGATTGGCTGGCTAAATGCGGGGTACCAGCCAGCGCGATTTGAACAACTATGCGCGACCTGCCGCCGGGCTTTCAACGCTTCGAGGATATGGGCCAGGCCAGAATGCCATCCACGCGTCGCCTGTTCGACTATTGGCGTGCCGGGATCGCGGATGGTCGGCAAATGCGACGCACCGACGTCGACCCCAGCGCCATCAAGCCGATCCTGCCCTTCCTTCTGCTGGGCAACATAGAACAGAGTCCATTCCGCGTCCGCTTTCGACTGGTCGGACTCGCAGTTCTGCCTCTGTGGCGTGGCGATGATCCGGCAGGATCCTTCATCGCTATCGAAGCGTATGACGATTTCGATCGCTACGTCATTCCAGAACTCAATCCGGTCAACAGGCGCCCCTAGTCGACGGAGCGGGCCGCGACCTTCTCGAGAAGGTCGCGCGCATATCCGTCACATCCGCGTTCCATTTCGCGCAAGGCGGGCAGGCGGACGATGTCGTGAAAGGCCGAGAAATTGAGCATTTCGCCCTGCAGGGACGCCGTTTCGCCACTCTCGCGTAAGGTCGCATAGAGACGCCGCAACGTATTGGCGATGGCATAGGTGGCCGCCACCGGAAAGGCCACGCAGGCATAACCGATATCTTCTAGCTGGGCCGCCGAAAGCAATGGCGTCTTCCCGCCCTCGACATTGTTGGCCATGCAGGGCGCCGGGATCTCGCTGCAGATGCGTGCCATTTCATCCGCGGTCAAGGGCGCCTCGACGAAAATGAGGTCAGCGCCAGCTTCGCGGTAGATCTGCGCGCGCTCGATCGCTGCCTCCAGGCCTTCGATCGCACGCGCATCGGTCCGCGCCATGATCACGAGATCCTGGTCGACGCGTGCATCGGTCGCCGACTTTATCTTGGCTACCATCTCGGTTACTGGAACGACGCGCTTGCCCTCCATATGGCCGCAGCGCTTTGGCGCCACCTGATCTTCAATGAAGAGGGCGGCGACGCCCGCCCGCTCATAAGCGCGCAAGGTGCGGGCAACATTGATGGTCGAGCCATAGCCGGTATCGGCATCGGCCAGGATCGGCAGCGGCGTGGTGTCACACAGGCGCGCATAATGATCGGCCATTTCGGCGAGGCCGAGCTGCCCGATATCGGGAGCACCGAGCAATGTCGCAGTTGCAGCATAGCCGCCGGCGGTGAATGCCTCGAAGCCGGCAAGCTCGATCATGCGGACCGAGAGGGCGTCATGGGCGCCGGGCAGGACCAGGATTTCTGAGCTGTCGATCAACTGGCGAAAACGGCTGGTGCGGCGCATGGCGTGACCTTTTGCTGAGTCTGAAACACACTGAATAGTCTGTTATCATAGCCATCGGGAGCCGAGTCGGGGTGAAGCGGCGCCTGAGGTCATTGTGTTGGGGCCAAATCGCTATTTTAGGCCCCTAACTCGGGAACCTGGGCTCGCCCATCGCGTTATTGCCCCGGTATTTCGGCAAATTCCTGTTGAATTCTACGCCCGGCCGCACGAGACTAAGGCCGGTTTTGCATTCCATGGGCTCAAAAGAGGGATATCCAACCATGTCAAAGAGTTTCGTGATCCGCCTGTCGGCGGCAGCCCTGGTGGCGGGAAGTGTGATGGGTGCGGCAGGCTTTGCCGCCGCTCAGGACCAGACCGCGATCTACAGCCAATATCATCAGGCGATCCGCGCTGCGGAAATCTGCCGTGAAATGACGCTGGATCCGGCTGCCTGGAGCAAGGTTGCCACCTATGTCGACAAGAAGATCAACTATGAAATTCCGGCCGGTGAGCGCCTGACGCTGATCGAAGCCGCGAAGTCCGACACCCGCGTACTGGTGTGGAACAATGGCTGCGATTCGGACGAAGTAAAGGCACTCCTGGCCCTTTACGACGCGGAACTCGCCAACCCGATGTAAGCTTATCGATCGACCCTCGGGTCGATTGGTGCAGAACCCCGCTGCCGCAAGGTGGCGGGGTTTTCGTTTGGGAATGGCGCCGTTAGTTTGCCGCTTTTATCCGAAAGAGTGCCGGGCAACTTCCCTTCGCGACCCTGCCTGTCTCCAATGACCACGCCGAGAGCTCCTTCTCGACAGCATCCGCGCGCAAGTGCAGGCGAACCTCACTCAATACCGAGAGGCCCGCATCCTTGCGGCAAACCAGTTGCAGCGCCCGCTCGCTGCCTTTGCCGAATTCCGTTGCAAAGGCGGCAAGGAGGTCGCGCCGCGCGATATCCTCACCGGCAGCAGCGGCAACTAGGTTGTTGAAGTCTGTCTCGGCCATCGCCTCGGCCAGCGACACTGCCGCGCCGAAATACCGGGGCATTGATAGACCGCTGCAACTGCCGTGTTTGATCCATTGATGCCGCTCCAGCCGAGAGACGGTACCCGGCATGATCTGGGTCAGCCGTTGCTGCAGATCCGGCGGCAGCCGCACCGCTGGCAGTTTTGCCCAATCGGCCCGGTCCTGTGCGATGGCTTGTGCGCGGCTCTCCGGCGGCAGGCAATAGTCATCAGCTTCATCCAGCCGGCCGTCGCCGTTGCGGTCGGCATTGGGCCACAATCCATGCAGGGTGAAATGGCTGGCGGCCCAATCACCCTCATCCAATCCGCTGCATTCCGACTTGCTGGCACCAGCGTCGCTGTCGCAGAAGGTCGGCTGCCAGGACAGCGAGAGGACATAGCGCGCACCGTCGGCCTGCGCCGGCAAGCTGATCCCGCACAAGAAAACGGCCGCCAGGATCGTGTTGATCCGGCGGCCGCTGAACATAGTCATGGGAACTCGGTCTACTTGAATTGCACCTTGGCGATCTCATACGATTTTGAGCCGCCGGGCGTCGTCACCTCGACCGTTTCGCCGACCGATTTGTTGATGAGGGCTCGGGCGAGCGGCGCCGTCACGGCAAGGCGGCGCGATTTGATGTCGGCCTCGTCCTCGCCGACGATCTGGTAGACCGTCTTTTCGTCGGTATCTTCGTCAATGAGGGTCACCGTGGCGCCGAATTTGACCTGCTTGCCGGTCAATTTGGAGACGTCGATGATTTCGGCGCGCGAGATCTTGTCCTCGAGCTCCATCACGCGGCCCTCTATGAAAGACTGGCGTTCGCGCGCGGCGTGATACTCGGCGTTTTCCGAGAGATCGCCATGCTCGCGCGCTTCCGCGATGGCACGGATGATGGCCGGCCTCTCGACCGACTTCAGCTGCTTCAACTCTTCTTCGAGGCGGACAAAGCCATCCTCGGTCATCGGTATCTTCAACATGGTCAAATCCATAGCAAAAAAGCAAAAGAGCCCCTCGGGCGCAGCCCGGCTCTGTTTGAAGAGATCCGCGTCGCTACCCGGTGAGCCTGACATGTGCGTTGGAACCAGGCCCCAGACAATCCCTAGGCTACGCCCTGGTCGACCGTTAACTATTACCGGTCGTTTTTCCCGTTCAGGTCTTAAAGTACGATTGCAGAGGCGCGACTGCAAGCTCCCCGGCAGCCAACGCGCCACAGGCATCAACCGCCGCCACGGCCCCGGATAGGGTCGTGTAATAGGGAATCTGTCCCATCAGGGCCGCGCGACGCAAGCTGAAACTATCACCGACCGCCTTGTTGCCCGCCACGGTGTTGAATACCAGTTTGATTTCGCCACGTTGCATGGCTTCGACAATATGGGGCGATCCCTGGTGCACTTTGTTGATCGCCCGGACGTTGAGGTTCTGGTTGCGCAGGTAAGCCGCCGTGCCCGGTGTCGCACAGATGTCAAAACCCATATCCAGCAAGCATTTGGTGGCGCCGACAATGCTGGGCTTGTCCTTGTCCTTGACCGAGATGAAGACCGTGCCACTTTTCGGCAGATGGACGCCGGCGCCCATCTGCGCCTTGAGGAAAGCGCGGGCGAAGTTGGAGTCGAGACCCATCACCTCGCCGGTCGAGCGCATCTCCGGCCCCAGGATGATGTCGACACCGGGGAAGCGGGCGAACGGAAACACCGCTTCCTTGACCGCGACATGGTGGCGCAGGCTGGTATTAAGGTCGAAGGATTTCAGTTTCTCGCCAGCCATGACCCGGGCCGCGATCTTGGCGATCGGCAGGCCGGTCGCCTTGGCGACGAAGGGCACCGTGCGGCTGGCGCGCGGATTGACCTCCAGCACATAGATGTCGGCGCCCTTGATCGCGAACTGCACGTTCATGAGTCCCACGACATTGAGGCCGATGGCGAGGCTCTCCGACTGGCGGCGCAACTCCGCAATCACCTGCAAAGGCAAGGTATGCGGCGGCAACGCGCAGGCGGAATCGCCGGAATGGATGCCGGCCTCTTCGATATGTTCCATGATGCCGGCGACGTAGACGTCGGTCCCGTCCGCCAGCGCATCCACATCGACCTCGATCGCATCCTCGAGATAGGAGTCGATCAGGACCGGATTGTCGCCGGAGACCTGGACGGCCGTGCGCATATAGCGGCGCAGCTGGCCGATTTCATGGACGATCTCCATGGCGCGGCCGCCCAGCACATAAGACGGGCGGATGACGACCGGATAGCCGACTTCACTGGCGATGGCTTCAGCTTCCTCGGTCGAGCGGGCGATGCCGTTCTTCGGCTGGCGCAGTTTGAGCTTGTGCAGCAATTGCTGGAATCGCTCGCGGTCCTCGGCCAGATCGATGGCATCCGGCGAGGTGCCGAGAATGGGAATATGCGCAGCTTCCAAAGCGGCCGCAAGCTTCAGCGGTGTCTGCCCGCCGAACTGCACGATGCAGCCCAGCAACGTGCCTTTGCTCTGCTCGACGCGCGCGATTTCGATCACGTCCTCGGCGGTCAGCGGCTCGAAATAGAGCCGGTCCGACGTGTCGTAATCGGTCGACACGGTCTCCGGATTGCAATTGACCATGATGGTCTCGATGCCGGCTTCTTTCAGCGCGTAAGCCGCATGGACGCAGCAATAGTCGAACTCGATGCCTTGGCCGATGCGGTTGGGGCCACCGCCCAGGATCATGACCTTCTTGCGGTCGGTGGGCTTCGCCTCGTTCTCGGCCGGCTCAACGCCGTCGCCCTCGTAGCAGGAATACATATAGGCTGTGGGCGAGGCGAATTCGGCAGCGCAGGTGTCGATGCGTTTGTAGACCGGACGCAGGTCGAGGCCGAGGCGCAGCTTGGTGACCTCTGCCGGTTTCGGACCGACAAGTTGCGCCAGGCGCGCATCGGAGAAGCCCAGCTTTCTTCAAGCGCATCAGGCCCTGGGCGCGTCTTCGGCAGGCCCTTGGCCTTCACCTGGGCTTCCGTTTCGACCAGCTCCTCGATCTGCCGGATGAACCACGGATCGAATTTGGAGGCTTCGTGGATCTCCTCGACGGTGAGGCCATGGCGCAAGGCCTGGGCGATGAGCAGCAGGCGGTCCGGCGTCTGCTTGGCGAGCTGCGCCATGATGGTCGGCTTGTCGTCGCCGTCGAGCGCCACTTCGTTGAGGCCGGTAAGGCCCGTCTCCATGGAGCGCAGCGCCTTCTGCAGCGATTCCGCAAACGAGCGGCCAATTGCCATCGCTTCGCCGACCGATTTCATCGAGGTGGAAAGGATCGCTTCGGCACCGGCGGAATTTCTCGAAGGTGAAGCGCGGCATCTTGGTGACGACATAGTCGATGGTGGGCTCGAAGGATGCCGGCGTCACCTTGGTGATGTCGTTCTTCAACTCATCCAGCGTGTAGCCGACCGCGAGCTTCGCCGCGATCTTGGCGATCGGGAAGCCGGTCGCTTTCGAGGCCAGGGCAGATGACCGCGACACACGCGGATTCATCTCGATGACGACCAGGCGGCCCGTCTCGGGATTGACGGCGTATTGCACGTTCGACCCACCGGTATCGACACCGATCTCGCGCAAGACCGCGATCGAGGCGTCGCGCATGATCTGGTATTCTTTGTCGGTGAGCGTCAGCGCTGGCGCCACCGTCACGCTATCGCCGGTATGGACACCCATTGGATCGATGTTCTCGATCGAGCAGATGATGATGCAATTGTCCGCCTTGTCGCGGACCACTTCCATCTCGAACTCTTTCCAGCCGAGCACCGATTCCTCGACCAGCACCTGGCCCACTGGCGAGGCCTTGAGGCCGCCTTCGATGATGCGGATGAATTCTTCCTGCGATCGCGCAATGCCGCCGCCGGTGCCGCCCAGGGTGAAGCTCGGACGGATGATGGCGGGGAGCCCCACATATTCAAGAGCTTCCATCGCTTCTTCCATGGTCTCGACTTGGCGGCCCTTAGGGCTTTCCAGGCCGATCCGGTCCATCGCTTCACGGAACAGGAAGCGGTCTTCGGCCATGTCGATCGCATGCGCATTGGCGCCAATAAGCTCAACGCCGAGCTCGGCGAGCTTGCCGGATTTGTGAAGCGCCATTGCAGTGTTGAGGGCCGTCTGCCCACCCATGGTGGGAAGCACCGCGTCGGGACGTTCCTTCTCGATGATCTTCGCCACAACTTCCGGCGTGATCGGCTCGACGTAAGTTGCGTCGGCCAGATCCGGATCGGTCATGATGGTGGCCGGGTTCGAGTTCACCAGGATGACCCGATACCCCTCCGCCCGCAGCGCCTTGCACGCCTGTGCCCCGGAATAATCGAACTCGCAAGCCTGCCCGATGACGATCGGGCCGGCGCCGATGATGAGGATCGATTTGATATCAGTGCGTTTGGGCATAATTCATCTCAGGTGATGGCGCTGGAGCGCTAGTTATTTCGCGATGTAGCAATTCACTTCTTCGCCATATTCTCAACGAACCGGTTGAACAGATAATGGCTGTCCTGCGGCCCCGGTGACGCTTCCGGGTGGTACTGAACCGAGAACACTGGCTTCGTGGTCATCGCCAAGCCTTCGACGCAATCGTCGAACAACGACCGGTGCGTGATGATGACGTCCTTGGGCAGGCTCTCCGCCACCACTTCGAAGCCGTGATTCTGGCTGGTGATCTCGACCTTGCCGGTGCCGAGATCCTTGACCGGATGATTGGCGCCGCGATGACCGCGGCCCATCTTCCGGGTCTTGCCGCCCAAGGCCAGCGCCAGCATCTGGTGGCCGAGGCAAATGCCGAAGATCGGCAGATTCTTGGCGATGAGATCGCGAATGACGGGCACGGCGTATTCGCCGGTCGCGGCGGGGTCTCCCGGGCCGTTGGAGAGGAACACGCCGTCCGGCTTGTGGCGCAGCACGTCATCGGTGCTGGCGGTCGCCGGCACCACGGTGACGTCGCAGCCGGCGGCCGAGAGGCAGCGCAGGATGTTGTCCTTGGCGCCGTAATCGATCGCCACCACCTTGTACTTCGCTGCGGGCGAATTGGCGTAGCCGCCGGGGAGCTGCCAGGTGGAACCTTCCCAATGATAGGTCTGGCGGCAGGTCACATCCTTGGCGAGGTCCATGCCGTCGAGGCCGGGCCAGGACTTGGCCTCCTTGACCAATGCCGGAATGTCGAACTTGCCCGCATGGTTGACGGCAATGACCCCATTCGGCGCACCCAGATCGCGGATGCGGTGGGTGAGGGCGCGGGTGTCGATGCCGGCGATGGCGCACAGATTGTTGGCCTTCAACCAGGCATCGAAATGCTGGGTCGCGCGCCAGTTCGAGGGCTCGGTGATGTCGAGGTTGAGGATGGCGCCGCGTGCTGCCACGCGCTGGGTTTCGACATCCTCGGGGTTCGCACCGACATTGCCGATATGGGGGAAGGTGAAGGTGATGATCTGCCCGGCATAGGAGGGATCGGTCATGATCTCCTGATAGCCGGTCATCGAGGTATTGAAGCAGATCTCGCCCACCGCATGGCCCTCGGCGCCCAGCCCTCGGCCCTTCAGCACGGTGCCGTCGGCAAGAACGATGAGCGCCGTGGCGATGGGAGCTTCATCATAAGCGGGCGCGTGTGGGGATTTGGTCGCGGCGGTCATGCGCGGGCCTTTGCGTGCGTGCGTGAAAAGGGAGGCGTGCCAACCTGGGCAGCCGCCTTCAGCTTAAAGACCGCTGGCCGCAAGTTGGGAGTTTCTATTCCGTGACAGCCCCCGCGTCAAGCTGCGTCTCGAAAAGAATAGCAAGGTTTTTCAAGGGCTTGGCGACTATCAGCCACATGGACTCGTGAATGCGAATCCTGTAGTGTCCGGCCTTTCCACTATACCTCACCGGAACGGATGGCGCCCATGCTGCGGCAGCGGATCAATGATGATGTCAAAACGGCCATGAAGGCCAAGGATGAGGCGCTTTCGGGCCTCCGCCTGATCACCGCCGCCATCAAGGACAAGGACATCGCCGCGCGTCCCGGCAACATGAACGGCATTTCCGACGCCGAGATCATCGACATGCTGCAGAAGATGATCCGCCAGCGCCAGGAGAGCATCGAGATGTACACCAAGGGCAATCGCCCGGAACTCGCTGCCAAGGAACAGGCGGAGATCGACGTCATCAACCGCTATCTGCCCAAGCAATTGTCGGAAGCCGACACGGTGGCTGCGATCGCCGCGATCGTCGCCGAGACCGGTGCGAGCTCGATCAAGGACATGGGCAAGGTGATGGGCCTCCTCAAGGAGCGCTTCGCGGGTCAGCTCGATTTCGGCAAGGCCGGTGCGCTGGTGAAGGCGAAGCTCGGCTAAGGGGAAAAATCCCACATGGCGCTGCTGCCGCAATTCCTGGAAGAGCTGCGCCGCCGCGTCTCGATCTTTGATGTCGTGGGGCGGCGCGTGCGCCTCAACCGCCGCGGTCTGCAGGCCACCGGACTCTGCCCGTTCCACAACGAGAAAAGCCCGTCCTTTCATGTCTATGAAGGGCCGGATGAGCCGCCTACCACTGCTTCGGCTGCGGCGCCCATGGCGATGTCATCACCTTCGTGATGGAAACCGAGGGCATGCAGTTCCGCGATGCCGTTGAAAAGCTCGCCGGTGAAGCCGGTCTCGAGATCCCGCGCGACAATCCGGAAGCCCGCGAACGCGCCGAGCGCCAGGACACGCTGGCCGGCGTCATGGAACTCTCCGCCAAATTCTTCGAATCGCAATTGGGCGGCAGTGCCGGGCGCGCCGGCCTCGACTACTTCCGCAGGCGCGGCTTGACGCCTGAAACGATGAAGCGCTTCCGTCTGGGCTTCGCACCTGACAGCTTCGAAGCGCTGAAATCCAAACTCGCCAAGGAGAACATCCCCGAGGCGGTCTCCCTCGAATCCGGCATGCTGGTGAAGAATGAGGAGACGGGCCGGGTCTATGACCGCTTCCGCGGCCGGGTCATGTTCCCGATCATGGATGCGAAGGGCCGGGTCATCGCCTTTGGCGGCCGGGCGCTGGGGGATGAGAAGCCCAAATACCTGAATTCCCCGGAAACCCCGCTCTTTCACAAGGGACGCACCCTCTACAATCTCAACCACGCCCAGAAACCGGCTCGCGACAAGAACGAGATCATCGTCGTCGAAGGCTATATGGATGTGATCGCACTGGCTGAGGGCGGCTTTCCCCATGCCGTGGCCCCCCTCGGCACGGCGCTGACCGAGGACCATATCCAGCTTCTCTGGCGCTTCGCCCAGGAGCCGATCCTTTGCTTCGATGGCGATAATGCCGGGCAGAAGGCTGCCGCCCGCGGCGTCGAGCGCGTGCTGCCGCTCCTTAAACCCGGCCTGTCGCTGCGCTTTGCCTGGCTGCCCCAGGGCCAGGACCCCGACGATCTCATCCGGGGACCTGCCAATGGGGGCGGTGCCGGGGGCGGGGCGGGCGCCATGCGCCAGGTGCTGGAAAAGGCCCAACCGCTGGTCGACGTGCTTTGGTCGGAGATTCTGGCCGGCCGTACCCTCGATACCCCGGAACGCCGCAGCGGGTTCCGCCGCGATCTTTTGGGGGCGATCAACCGGATTGCCGACAAAGGGGTCATGGAAGACTACCGGCGGGAGATGCTGAACCGCCTCGATCAGATGTTCGCCAACCCGGCCCAGACGCGTGCGGGCCAGGTCCGGACCCGGCCCCTATCCGGGCAACGCCTTGGGCGATTTGCCAATATTCGCCAGCCCGGCTCACCCTTCCAGCACCTTGATGGGGGTGGCGAGGCGGCCCGCCGGGGAACGGCCGTGGTCAGGCGCCTACCTTATGAGGTGCTGCTGGCAGTTCTCATTAACCATCCCGACCTGCTGCACCGCCATGGCGAGGCGGCGGCATTGATCCCCATTCCGGACCGTCAGCTTGACAAGCTGAAGGGGGCCTTGTTAGACCTCGCCTCCCGACATCCGGACCTTGACGCCAGCGACCTCAGGAACCATTTGATGGACTTAGGTTTCTCAGGCCCGATCGAGACCCTGGTTCGGCATACGGGAGCGATCAGATTTGCCCTTCCTTCAGCCGGGCTTGCCCAGGCTGAGGCGGGGCTTTTGCACGTTATGGCGATTTTGCGCGAGACCGAGATCGAGGTCGAGCTGGAAGCGGCGGCACGGGCCCTGGAGGAAGACATGTCTCAGGAGAACCTCGACCGCTTCCAAGCGGCGCAGCAGCAGAAGCTCGAAGCGGAAAGCCGGCGGCGCGATCTGGATCTCGCCGAGTTCGATCCGCTGTTCAAGACGTGACCAGGCAGATTTAGACGTACGAAGCGCGCAAGGCGCTGACCGAGTTAAGACGCTCAAAGAGCTCAGGTGAGATTAGATGGCAACCAAACCGACCGCGAAACCCCAGGCCGACGCAACGAAGCCCAAGGAAGAGACCGCAGAAGGTCCCTTGATGGATGGCATGAACGCCGCCGTCCGCAAGATGCTCGCCAAGGCCAAGGAGCGCGGCTACGTCACCTATGACGAGCTCAATGCTGTCCTGCCGCCGGAGCAGATGTCCTCGGAGCAGATCGAAGACACGCTGGCCCTCCTCAACGAGATGGGCATCAATGTCGTCGAAAACGACGACACCGAGGAAAGCGAAGACGAGCCGAAGGCGGAAGCCGACGCCGATGGCGACGAAGACGCCAAGCCGGCCGGCAATCTCAACGACAGCGATGTCGGTCGCACCGATGATCCGGTGCGCATGTATCTTCGGGAAATGGGTTCGGTCGAGCTGCTCTCGCGCGAAGGCGAAATCGCCATCGCCAAGCGTATCGAGGCCGGTCGCGACATGATGATCGGCGGTATCGGCGAAAGCCCGACCACCCATCGCTGCATCGTCGAATGGCGCGACAAGCTCAAGGCCGGCGAACTCCTGCTGCGCGACATCATCGATCTCGACGCCAGCATGGGCGGGACACCGCTCTCCGAAGAAGAATTGCTGCGCCAGAACGAAGCAGCGCTCGAAGGCGAGGAGCCGGAAGCCGAGGCCGAAGCCGAGGGTGTCGAAGGCGAGGCCAAGCCCGCCAACCCGGATGCCGAGGAAGGTGAAGAGGCCGCGGTCTCGCTGGCGTCGATGGAGCTCACCCTCATGCCGCAGGTCCTGGAGACCTTCGACAAGATCGCGGCGCTCCAGAAAAAGCTCGACAAGGTGCAGGTAAAACGCCTGGAGACGATCCTTGCCGGCGAGGTGCTCAATCCGCGCTCGGAGAAATCTTACGAAAAGCAGAAACTCGAGATGGTTGATCTGATGCGCTCGGTGCGCCTCAACAACAACCGTATCGAGGCGCTGGTCGACCAGCTCTATGGCCTCAATCGTCGCCTGATGGGCCTCGAAGGCCAGCTGATGCGCCAGACCATGAAGGCCGGCGTGAAGCGCGAGGAGTTCCTGCAGAAGTATTACGGCGCTGAACTCGATCCGAAATGGATCGCCAAGGTCGGCAAGCTTGCCGGCAAGGGCTGGAAGAAATTCGCCATCGACTTCAAGGATGAAGCCAAGACCATCCGCACAGGCATCGCCGACATCTCGGGCATCGTCAATCTGCCGATCGGCGATTTCCGCCGTATCGTCAACACGGTGCAGAAGGGCGAACGCGAAGCCAGCCGTGCCAAGAAGGAAATGGTCGAAGCCAACCTTCGTCTCGTCATCTCGATCGCCAAGAAATACACCAACCGCGGCCTGCAATTCCTCGATCTCATCCAGGAAGGCAATATCGGCCTGATGAAGGCCGTCGATAAGTTCGAATATCGCCGCGGCTACAAGTTCTCGACCTACGCCACCTGGTGGATCCGTCAGGCGATCACCCGCTCGATCGCCGATCAGGCGCGCACCATCCGCATCCCGGTGCACATGATCGAGACGATCAACAAACTGGTCCGCACCAGCCGCCAGATGCTGCATGAAATCGGCCGCGAACCGACGCCGGAGGAATTGGCAGAGAAGCTGCTGATGCCGCTGGAAAAGGTCCGCAAGGTCCTGAAGATCGCCAAGGAACCGATCTCCCTCGAAACGCCGATCGGCGACGAGGAAGATTCGCATCTCGGCGATTTCATCGAGGACAAGAACGCCGTTCTGCCGCTCGATGCCGCCATCCAGGCCAATCTGCGCGAAACGACAACCCGTGTTCTGGCGACACTCACCGCCCGTGAAGAGCGCGTGTTGCGCATGCGCTTTGGCATCGGCATGAACACCGACCACACGCTCGAGGAAGTCGGCCAGCAATTCTCGGTCACCCGCGAACGCATCCGCCAGATCGAGGCGAAGGCCTTGCGCAAGCTCAAGCATCCGAGCCGTTCGCGGAAGCTCAGGAGCTTCCTCGACACCTGATACCGTTTTCTATCCTTGAGCCTCATGCCCGCCTCGAGACGGGCATGAGCAAAGGGTAGGGTGAGGCGCATACCGCACGCCTCGGGGGCCCGTAGTTCAGCGGTTAGAACGCGCCGCTCATAACGGTGTTGTCGGGGGTTCGAGTCCCTCCGGGCCCACCATTCCTTCTATCGATGCTTTGATTTCCATAAGAAATTCCTTCGATTTGGCAAACCGAGTTTCAAGGTTTGCGAGTCCGTGTTCCATCTTTGAGCTTCGCCATCGCGCTTATGGCGGCGTCTTTCCGGTCAAAAGCGCGCGTGTATCGCTCGACCTCGCGCAACGATTCGTGACCGGTGATCGCCGCGATTTCGTGCGTCGTGCAACCGACCTCGGCCAAGCGCCGCGCTGCCGCCTTCCGCAGTCCGTGCGATGAACATTCACGCGGCAAGTCGGCCTCATTGCATCGCTCCCGGAACCAGTTGCCAAACCCATTCGACGTAAACGGCTGGCCGAATGCGGTTCTGAGAAAAGTGAGATCATCGGCCGGTGCTGCTTTGAGTGCGGCCTCTAGCTCGGGGTGTAACGGAACCTCGACGACGGCCTTCGTTTTCTGTTGCCGTATCGACAGCACGCCATTGCGAACATGCTGGCGTCCCATTCGGACGACGTCAGAGCGTCGCTGGCCGGTATAAGTAGAAGCGCAAGGGGCAAGGTGAGGCTTCGATCCTGGCTTGTGCCGCTCCACGAACTGCGAAATTTCTTCCTCGCTCCACGTATGGTAGCCGGGAGACTTCGACCGGACTCCGCGAACCTCAGTCGACGGGTCGACCTCGATCATATCGATAGCAAGCGCGAACCGAATGAGACTGCGAATCCGCTTTAGCAAATTGTTAGCCGCCGCCGGAGTTTTCGCCCGCTTCTCGATCATCGCCCGAATGTGGCGGCGCTCCAATCGATTGACAGGGAGCGCCCCATACTCGGCCCGAAAACGCTCAATAATGTTTCGATATGTGATGCGCGTAGATGGAGCCAAACCTTGAAAATCCGAGGATGCGAAGTAAGCAGCAACTAGAGCGGCAATCGTGCCGGGCTTTGACCTGTCGGCCCCAATCTCCAGGCGCGGCGCGGTTTCACCAGCGAGCGCCGCCTGATAGGCAAGCATGAACACCTCGGAACCGGGCAAGCCGGCGAGCGGCACGTCCTTAAAACCCTTGCGCCGAAAGTAGTGCCGGACCTTGCCGTGCCGATCCCGGAACCTGTGAACGAATTTAAGCCGAAGCTGTGCCATTTAAGACCTCGTCCCACGGGTTGCATTCATCCGGCGCATTGCCGAGTGAGTCGACATAAGAGTCGAGAGCGAGCCGATCCCATGCCTTGCGCCCCTCCGAAAGTTTTTTCGGCTCGGGAACCTGACCGCTCGCTATCATCTTGTCGAAATGAGTTGGCGAGACGGAAAGATACTCCGCCGCTTGCAGCCGCGTCAGAAGGCGCGGCGGACAGTTGGGCGGTAGGGTATGGGCGCGGCTCGCTCTCATGCGATTAGCGGCTTGCCGCTCCCTTGGTTGCGCTGAGCGCCTTAATCGCAGCACGCAAGTGATGCTGTGCGGCGTCGAGAAGCTCGTCCCGTCCCGCCGCATTGCCGCGATGTTGCTTCATTAATTTGAGCGCGTACCTGGCTCCGGAGAGCCGAATGTCGAGTTCTGCGATTTGTTGCTTGTTCATTGCCTGTTGCTCCTGCATTTGCGGCCATTGGGCCAAGCCAGCGAGCGTCGCTGGTGCCGGGAGCTAGAAACAGGGGCATAGGACCCTGCGGAGTTATTCGAGCCTTGCGGCCTTATATCCTCGCACTCCCGACCTAAGCGGAATCTGGGCATAAAAATACCCGCAAGTCTGTCGTGGCGGGGTCCGCCTATGCTTTTAGAGGTGTTTCTAGCACCGAGTCTCATGATGCTTTGGGCCTATCTAAGTGTCAACTCGTCAGTCAAGATTGAAAAGCGGCGTTGCATTGTTCGGCGTTGGAGTCGCCCGATGGATAAGAGCCGAGAGGCCCGAACAATGCTTTTGTTGTCGGACGCGCCGCGCGCCCTCACAGTCTGCCTCTCCGAGACCTAGCTGATGAATGCGCCATTGAGCCGGACGCGGCCCGTCGCGCTTGGGTTGCTCGCCGCCGCGATGGCTGTACCGATAAGCTTGTTGCTGGTGGAAACGTTCGTCGCTTCCTTGGCCGTGTTGTCCCAATAGATGAGCGCGCCGATGGTCCACGCCTGGGCGCTCGTTTTCTTGAGATCGAAAACGCCCTCGGTCGACGCTTCGACGTCGGCGGCGAGAGAGGCATCGCCCGAAGCAACGCCGAAGATCGAGCCGACGAGTAAGCCGTCGCCACTTGCGACCGCATAGGGAGCGGCGAGCGTTACGACCTCGCCGGGCTGAACAAAGTTCTTCATGGTCATAGTCCTTTCGAGGTGCGAAAAACGATGGTGCTAACTGATTGAGTGCCGGAGAGTGCCGCGATCTGTCGATCAAGCTCTTGGAGTGCGGCACCCATTTCGGCGTCGGATTGGTAGACGAGGCGACGACTGCCGATAGTGTATTCCCGAATGCCAGCGAAACGTTTTTGAACGAGCGTCTCGCGCATGGTTTGGAGTTCAGCAATCGTCGCCATGTGTTAGGCTCCCGGATTTGAGTACCAGGAGCGGTACTCCACGAAGCCGCACCCGAAATCGTCACGCACCTTGATCTGAACGCCGTCAATTTCAAATCCATTGCGGCTTTCGATCTGCGGCCCGGCTTGCCCCTCGAGATAGGCGTACTCGAGGCCATCAATGAGCGCCGGATCGGCGGTCACATACCAGCGAGTTGCGCTGGTCAAGCGGTTCTCGACCAAGAGCGTCAATTGATTGGCGAACGGATTGACGTCGCTGGTTTTGGCCGCCGCGATTGCCGCAAGCTGCTTCTCGGCCGTCGTTTCGAGATCAGGCGGTACAATGAGGTATTTCGGAGCAACCTCGATCAGTCCACCCGACAAGCCCGTTTGTTTGCGAAGCGCCAGACGAGCCGCCGAGAGCGTCGACTCCCCAATGACGGCACCCGAGCCGGCGAGGTTCTTATGGGTGGAATGGAACAACGCGGTTCCATCATCCATCGTCGGACCGGAGCCGCTATTGCTGACCAGGAGGTCGACAAGGGTCTGAGTCTCGAATGCCGCCGCCGCGACGCCGAGCCGCGTCGAAATATCGGCAAATGCGCCGAGATCATCATTGATAATCGCTTGACGTGAAATCCCGATGATCCGGCCGAAAGTGTCGACCTTGTAGGACTCCTTTGCCTCGGCCATTGCGCCCGACTTGAACTCGCCGTCCTCATTGTCCTTCTGCAATGTCGGAGCCTCGCCGAGTTGCACCTTGTAGCGGGTCCGGAAATCCGGCGCTGTTGTTTGCTTTGCAGCTTTCTTGAGATTGCCGCCGGTAAGCTCGTAAGCCTTGCGGAGCGAGCGGCCGACGGTTGAACCGAGGATCGTCGCAAAATCACTCGTCGTGTGAAGCGACCGCGTAACGATTTCCGCCTTGGAAAGCGCCGTCGTCGAAATTCCGCGAACGCGGAGCGTTTCCCGCGCCAGATCGGAAAGCGACATATAGGCAAACTGCCGCGCCGGCTCGCTCAAGTTATGGCTCGGATCGAGCCGCGAATAGACCGCCTCGCCCATCGCACGGCAACGGAACCCCGGATCATCGAAGCTCTGCCCGACGGAAACGCGTTGAGTCTGGATCGGTCGCGTCGAACGCTCGCGCATCGCCTGAAAGGCGGACGAGCGCGCGTCGTCGACCGTCGCTTCGCGGTCGATCAATTCATTGGAGAATGCGGCGTCCAAGCCGGCAAGCTCGACAATGTCTCGGATTTCAGCATTGATCGCCGCGCGCGTGCTGACGGCCGGAGCCGGGCTATTTCCCGCCGGCAGATTGGGAGTCGGTTCTGGCATGATATGCTCCTGAGGTTGAGAACGAACGGACGCGCCCGGATCGGCCGCGACCGGCACTAGGGAAATTTCAATCGGCGTCCATTTGACCGCCGTCATGATCCGTCGGCCGGAGGCGTCTCTGCTCTCCTGCCATTCCTGGACGGTATAACCGCACGAAACGTTACCGATGATTCCGGCCGCAACATCGCGCCAGATTGGCTCGACCTCCGGCCGCTCCGAAAACTCGACAACAGCCCAAGCCTCGCCATTCTCGATTCCGACCTCGAGGACCCGACCGAGAATTTTGTCGACCGATGATTGAGAGTGGGTATCGAGTAACGGAGCGTTGCGGAGCCGGTCGAGGACTACGCCAGAGAGATCGAGGACCTCGAGAAAGGGACCGTCCCAATCTTGACGCTCGACCGCCGCTCCCCGCGACCATACGAGCCTCACCGTGCGGGCCTCGGCGTCGAGAGTCTCCGGCTTCGCTGACTGTCTGTAGAAAGAAAGCGGCATTAGTGCCTCGTCAATGAATGCTCGAGCGGGTCAAGGCAAAGATCGGTCGCCTCAATCTCCCAACCGCCCGGTTGCCAGTAGAGCGACGTAACCGCGTCTACCGGCCGCTTTGAAAACGTGAGAAACAGAAGCGGCAATGCCTCGCCCCGGCGGCGCACCGACACAACATGACTTGCGCCGGCCTTCGCCGAGGCGGAAAAATCTCCGGCAAGAATCAGATATCCGGACTTTTCCAGGTACCCAGGCGCGCGAAAGGATTTCGCCCGGCGGATAGAGACGGCCAAGCGAGCGAGCGGCATCGTCGAATGTCTGTGCCAAGCGAAGCGGGTCAGTTGGCCTTGCCATCGGCGACCCCTGCTTTTGAGAAATCCAGCCCGAGACGCGAGGCGCGCGCATTGTCGCCTGCGATCTCCGCATCGAGCGCCTCGATATCCTCGCCCCGACCGGCAACAACCTCGCGGCGGCTCTTGAAGCCGGCACGAATAGCAATCTCCTCGGCCTTCGCGTCCTTTTCCGGGTCGACCCAATCCCAACCGGGGGCAATCCATTTGACCGCGAAATAGTCCTCTCGACGCGCGCCGAAATCCGGGGCTTTTAGGGCGCCGCTTAGAACGGCGAGGGTAACGAAACGTTGCCAGATCGGTCGGCAAAGCTGGAAAACGATAATCGAGTGTTGAAGAACCTCGATCCGGCGGCGGAACTCGAGCGCGCCGGCACGATAAGAGGAGTAGTTGACCTGGCTAAGATCGCCGGTCATTTGCTCATACATGACGCCAATAGCCGCCGCGATTTCGCGTTGAATGACCGGGATGAAGCCGAGTGCGTCGCCGACCTGAGCCGGTTCGCTAAACCGCATATCCGTTCCCGGCGGGAGGACCTTGATTGTGCCGGGTTCGAGGCCACCGTCGAGAGATGATCCCGACTGATCCCCTTCAAAGCCGCCGGCCGTGTTATTCGCGTCAGTCAAGAATCCGGCAAACATCGCCGCGACCTTCTGGCGCATGATTTGCGCGTCCTGGTACTGGTCAAGCTCGGTCAGGCGCAAAAGTGCCGGCGTCAATGCTGAGATTCCGCGTACCTGTCCCGGAAATAGCGGGTTGAACAGATGAATGATCTCGTCGGCCGGAATGCGGTCGATATCGAGCGAAGTCGGGAACGGTTCGCCGGGCGGATAGCGAAACACCCAATACGCAATGCGTCGGCCTTTGGCGTCGAACTCAATTCCGTTGATGATCCGGCCGCCATTCGCGGTGACTGCAGTCCGGTTGCGGTCGACCTGTTCCGGGCTGATTTGCTGCAAGGAAAGCGCAACCTTGCCGCGCCCCTCAGGAATCATGCGAACGAAGGACTCGCCGTCGCGGAACATGCTGCGTACCGCTGAAAGTTGGATTCCGTAGAAATCGAGCAATCCGCCAAAATCAGCGTTATCGCCCCACTCAACGATGAGGCGATTTATTGCTTCGCGAGTCTTCTGATCCGGATGTAGCGATTGCGGCTTAATGCCGGTTCCGACCGCATTCGAGACAAGTGCCTCAATGCCGGCGAATTCCGCGCCATTGTTCTGATAAGCATAAGCAGCGCGTGCCGCGACCGTAGGATTTGCCGCGAGAATTTCAGCATTCGGATTCCAGGAAGTACCGAACGATGAGCGACGGCGACCGTTCGTCGCGGCGTCAATGCTGCGCTGTGCGGCCTTTGAGCGAATGCGATTGAGCCAAGCGCCGATCACAGGCAACCCCGCTCACGGAGCTTGGCAGCGGCGTCGCGTGCGATCTGGGTTATATTCACGCGGCCAATTTGCTCGAGCTTGGTGAGTGGTCGCGACTTGATCCAGGCTGTTACGACGTCCGCCGCTCGGTCAAGCCCGGTCCTGTGTTCCGCGTCGATGACCCTGCCATCAGGTCCGACGACAAAGAGCAGATAGGCTTCCGGCGTCGGCTTACCTGAAAAAACTCGGTCGGCCCAAACACTGCCGACGTCGGCCAATTCGGCGAGGCTATCGAGCGACTTAAGAACCCTGTCTGCGCTCCTGGTAACATAGCCGCATTCAATGAGCGCATTCAGGAGCGCAAATCGAAGAACGTCTCTCGGTACAAAGACACGGCGGAAGATCTGCCCTTGCTTGACACTCGACCCGAGCATTTTCAACGCGCGCCAGGAGTCGAAGCGATGCCGATCAATCCCGGCGGCGTCACATAGATCTGCGGAGTAGATCGGCTTTAGGCGGCTCATGAATTTCCCCAACGCTTGTTTCGGAACAAGAGTCGCGGACGAGCATCTTCAGGTCAAGGGAATTGCCGATTTAACCCATTGATTACGCTACATAAAGTAACGTCGCGTGATGAAACGTAATTGCGGCCCTACTGATTTTGGCGACTAAACAGAAGTCCAAGCCGAACAGACAAGCGCGACTCGGCGATTCCATAGTCGATGTAAATGATTTGTCATGAAGGCTTGGTCCAAAGGAAAAATTCGGCACAATGCGTTTTGGAGAATAGAGGGCAGACAACTTATGACAAGGGCACCTATCCAAACCGCACGCTTCCGTCTTGAAGGTCCACGCGATTTACTCCGCAAACTATCACTTGATATCGGGCGGATGCGTCAGTCTAAAACACTCGAGCAAGCGGAATTTGCTGCATTCGATTGTGCCGTGACCGCTTGGAGTCTGGTGGATTGGTGCGTTAGCTGCGCGCCGGCCCTAGATAAAACCAGTCGCACGGAGGAGATGCTTTTGCGCATTCCCGGCCTGGATGTTTGTCAAACAATCGCTACTGGCGCAAAGCATTTTGTTGTTAGCAATCAAGTGTCCCCGGACGTCTTTAGTAGCGGATACACGCTCCACTCGGAGTTAATGTCTGACGCTATTCCCGGCGAAACCATCAAATCCGCAGAACACTTCCCTTACATTGTGCGTTTGGAGCATAGCTCAGCGTCGAGTGCTTCATCGGACTGTGCGACGCTCTTCGAAGAAGTTGCAGCAGCAGCGGCAAAATACCTTGATGACGCCGGCCTATAACGATTCTACAGATTTAGCCAAGCCGATCTTATTACTTTCTGCTTCTTCATCTCGGTAGATGACATAAGCCGCGCCGCGCTGTCGGTGGTCGACGGAAAGGCTTCAAGAGACTGCGCCTCTCGGTTCAACTGCAAGCCCATGAAAATGAGTCCGTGCAGCGCGGCGAGGCCATAGACGAAGGTATCGAGTGCCTCATTGCGAGCGCCGTCGCGTTTCGGGAGCCATGCGCGCTTAGGCCGGCCCATGCTGTACCTCGTGATCACATGCTCGGCCGTGAGTTGCTCAAAATAGCTCGCGTCGCGATCCGCCGGAAAATGAATGCAGCCCGGCCCTGGCTCGACGTTTCGGAGGCGCGCGGCGAGAGTATCCTTGCCATTGTCGACGCCGACCAGAAAGAGCGGGACATTGAGCTTTGTCTTGCTCGGCCGGCGCGGCCACAGCGGAACGCCCTGACCGCCCTTGCCCTTGATTGCCCATATGCGCCGGCTGAATCGTGCTGCGGCGAAGCGATAGGCGGCTTGGGTGTGATGGCCGCCAGTGTCAATACAAGCCGCCCGGATGCCGAGTGCCGGCATCGCGCGCGCGTGTTCCCATCGGTTTTTCAAGAACCGGTCTAGGTCCTCCCAAACCGCCGGCCCGGAGGGATCGCCAAAGATTACCCTATGCTCGATTGACCAGCATTCCTCGTCGCGCCCCCATCCTAGGACCTGGGCCTCGATCCGGTCGCCCTGGACGTCAACGCCGGCCGTCAGAAGTGCAACGTCGGCCGGCAAGGTACTTCCCCATTGCTCCCGGCGCTGCATGAGTCCAGTCGGGTCTATAGCCTCGCCGGCTTGATCGGCCCAAGTCTCCGCGAGCTTGAGGTTTGTCCAGGCTTGAAGCCTCGGCGGGTCCTGGAAGACGCGACCATGCTCGACCGCGATCTCGGCCCAAGTTTCAAAGGGCGAATAGAGCGACGAAATGAGAAAGCCGGCGGATCGGCCCGGCCCTGGTTGGTGCGCGCGCCATTCGCCGGCGGCGAGCATTGCAGGCTTTTCATGCTCCTCGATAGCCGCGCCACATTCCGGGCAAACCCGCGTGAGCGAGGTCCCTGCGCCCTTTCGGCCATTGGATGTTTGCCCATTCGAGCAAGTGCATTTGGTGGCAATGCGGGCATGGCACGAAGTACCGCCGCTGATCGGATTCAAGATATGACTTCTCGATCCGGCTTAGGCCCTTGAGCGTCGGCGTCGAGACGAGAAAGATTTTCCGCCGGCCGCGAAATGTCACGGTGCGCTGAATGGCGAGGTTTACCGGGTCGCCCTCGCCGTCGGCGTCATGGGGATACGCGTCGATTTCATCGAGAAACAGGTAGCGCGCCGGCAAGCTCCGGAGGCCGGTCGCTGAATTTGCCCCGGTCATGACGAGCATTCCGCCGGGGAACTGTTTCCGGAAAATCGTATTGCCGGCGTCACGCGACCGAGCCGGCCTGACCTTGCTCTTGAGGACCGGCGTTGCCTCGATCATTGGATCAATTCGGACGGCCGTATTTCGCCGGATGCTTTCGATTGAAGGCTGGACCAGCAGCATGACGCCGGGCGCGTGGTCGATAGCGTACCCGACCCAATTCAAGCCGGCTTCTGTGCCGCCGATCTGCGCGCCCTTCATGAAAACGACGGTTTCGGCTGGATTGTTGGGCGACAAGCAGTCCTGAATCTCTCGGAGGTACGGAACGCGTTCGGTATACCATCGGCCCGGCTCGGCGCTCGTCGAGGGCAACATGCGGTGCCTGTCGGCCCACTCCGAAACCGTCAAATCCGGTTCAGGCGCGATCCCTTTTTGCCAGACAGAGTCGACCCATTGCTCGAGGTCCTCAAGCATCGGAAGCGCCCAAATCGGCGAGGGTCAATTGCGCCAATTCCTCAAGATGGCCGCGCATATGGCGGGCTAGTAGGGTATGCAGCTTGGCCGGATCGACCTTTAGCTCGTTTGCCAAAAGCGGGGAAATTCTGAGAACCCAAGCCGTATGCAAATCCCGCTCCCGCCGCGCCCGGTCGAATACCGCGAACTCGACGCGTTGCCGGTCGACCAGACTGCCGCGCTTGACCTCGAGGTCGAGTTCTACCCGCTCGGCCTTCAATGCCTCATGGCGGGCCTTGCTGGCGGCATAGGCCGGGAGATCGCCTGTCTTGCGGCGCGCGGCCCCTGCCGGCTTGCCCTGGGGCTTGGCGGCCCGTCGGCGGTCCTCGTCGAGGTTGTCCTGCATCCAGGCGTCGGCGGCCTTGGGGTCGATCTTGCCGCGCGTGACCGGCAAGCCCTCATGGATTAACTGCGAAATTCGACCGGTCGTGAGGTCATGGCGGCGAGCGAACTCGGCCTTGCTGATTAGGACCGCAGGCTTAGGCATATCCCGACTCATTCACTAGCGATATGTCGGGGTCTTTCAGCACCCGTACCGGTCGAGGGGGGACGGACCCAAAACCAATGGAGCCGGCCTCGCTATGGGTGCGGCATCCGGTCGAGGTCATGACCGGAACTCCGGAAAGTCTGCATCCGAAAGCGGTTGGCGCTCCCTGCCGGCCCTTCGGTCTATAGCGGCGTTGACATTCCGGACGGCCGCAATGAGCACCGAGGATCGGTCCGGCCGCCCCTGTGCGCCGCCGGGACGACGCTCGGCCTCTTTCCGGCACCAATTACGCCATGTTGCAGGCCAGTCAGCCTTGACGCCCTTGGCGCCGGCAGCACCGAGCCAGAAGTCACGGAAGCTGGCAAAGACGCGGTTGGGATCAAGGCCGAGCTCGCGGGCGAAGGCGGCGCCGACCTCTCCTGGTGTCCAATCGTCCGGCAAGCGAGAGCCTCGGGTCGCCTTATCGGTCGGCGGCGCACTAGCGACGCCCTTAACCTTGGGCGCCTTCGTAGTGGGTTCCTTCAATGGGTACATTAGGGCGTCACCGGATGACGCTATGATAGTGCCTTCGGATGACGCCATGCCTGCCGTCGGATGACGCATTGCTTGCCGTCCGGTGACGCCATGCCCATCGTCTGACGGCGTATTCTCTGGGAGCATAGCGTCATCGGATGACGCATCGCCCTCAGTAAATACCCGATAGACATTGGAGCCAAATCCGCCCATGCCGTCCGTCCGCTTGCGCGT